>NZ_JARVKU010000049.1:0-18236 GCF_029813805.1 Streptomyces sp. DH10 | reverse complement strand
CGGCGGTTACGGCAAGGACGGCGGTTACGGCAAGGACGGCGGTTACGGCAAGGACGGCGGTTACGGCAAGGACGGCGGTTACGGCAAGGACGGCGGTTACGGCAAGGACGGCGGTTACGGCAAGGACGGCGGTTACGGCAAGGACGGCGGTTACGGCAAGGACGGCGGTTACGGCAAGGACGGCGGTTACGGCAAGGACAGCGGTTACGGCAAGGACGGCGGGTACGGCGACACGCCGTCCACGAAGCCGCCGGTGACGAAGCCACCCACATCGTCGCCTCCCGCCACGACTCCGCCGACCAAGGAGCCGCCTCGGCACTCCGAGCCCCCGGCGAAACCGCCCGTCTCGCCACCGGGGGAGCCGCCCCACCTCCCCGAGACCGGCCTCGACAAGCAGGCCATCGCGGCATCGGGGGCCGCGGCGCTGCTGCTGACGAGCGGCGTGGTCCTGTACCGACGAGGCAGGGCTGCATACCGTCGGTAGTGCTCTGCTCCGGGTGTCGGACGTACCGCGTCCGGCACCCGAGTGCTTTCCCGGTCCCCACGCCGACCCATCCTTGGTCCGGTCGCGTGTCGAGATCAGTCGGACCAGACGGGGCAGGGCGGACAGGTCGCGGTTGCCGGACATGCCGAGGTGGATGACGCGGACACCGTCCGCCGTCAGACTCTCGGCGACCGTGCCGGGTTTGGTGAGCGTCACGGCGTTGCAGTCGACGGACATGTGGCGCAACAGCAGCCGGAGTTGCCGTGCGGCGGGCCGGTACGACGTGTTTTTGACGGCTGGACCATGCCTTTCTCATCCCGCAAATGCGGGATGAGAAAGGCGGGTAAGACATGCCCCTCATTCGGGTGACCTTCGGTGTGGGCCGCCGTAATTTTCTGAGTGCGGGGGTTTCCGCTCGGTCCGGGGCTCGTTGAAGGCGGTGAAGTAATTCCCGCTCAAGGCCGCCGGCCTCACCGGAGACGCGACCGAGGTCAGGAAGCAGTCGACCAGTGGCTGACAGAATCACCGGCCGGAAGCGCTCGACCCAGAGAACAAGGGTTTCCTGCCCAACACCTTCAAGGGAACCGAGAACGCCCTCGGCCACGAGAGCGCTCGACTCGCCCCGGGACTGAAGGCGCAGGGCTGAGCGGGGTTCCCGCGCCGATCCCACCGCGCATGGGATCGGCCCGTCGAGCGTGTGTCACGTGAACCGCCTTTTTCAAGGCGAGGAGGAGGCAGGCATTGCGAGCCAGCAAACCACCGCAGCCACAACCAGCGCGCCCCGCGGCGCCCACGACGGTCGCGTCCGCGGCTGCCGGCTCCGCGCGCCCCGCGAAGCCGCCCGCCGTCCACCACGCCAGGGCCACGACGCGACGCCGTGTGCTGTGGGGGCTGTTCGCATCGGCGTTCACGGTCGCTCTCGCCCCGGTCCTGGTGGCGTCGGGAACGACCCCGGAGTCGTCGGGATCGGAGGGGAAGGCGCCGGGACCGGCCGGAGACGGGGAACGGTTCGACGAGACGTATCGCGGGCGCCGCATCGCAGGTGTCAGGTACGACGCCGGGCGACCCGGGGAGGGCGGCCCGAGCGCGTGGCACGTCACCGTGGACGGGCGGCCGTTGCATCTGATGCGCCGGGCGGACGGCAGTTGGATGAGCATGGTCGACCACTACCAGTCGTACGCCACCCCGCTCGCCGCCGCGCGCGCTGCCGTCGACGAACTCGGCCCCGGCGCACGGCTGGGCACGCCGGGAGAGCGGAGCAGTCGCACGGAGGACAGCCGTACGGCGAACGGGAACAAGGACGCCGAGGGGGAGCAACGCCATGGTGTACACGCGTAAGGACATCAGCACGCTCACCCGGTCCGAACGGCGCCGGCTCGTCAACGCGCTGCTAGAGCTCAAGCGACGCGGTGAGTACGACGAGTTCGTGCGCACCCACATCGAGTTCTACGCCCCCGACGGTGAGGGCGGCCTGCGCGCCGCCCACATGGCACCTTCCTTCCTGCCCTGGCACCGCAGGTTCCTGCTGGACCTGGAGAACGCACTACGCCGTGTGGACGAGTCGGTGACCCTGCCGTACTGGGACTGGACGCGCAACCGCAGGCGGACGGCCGTACCGTGGACCGATGACCTGCTCGGCGGCACCGGGCGGCGTTCCGACCGGCAGGTGATGTCCGGCCCCTTCGCCTACCGCAACGGCAAATGGACGATCAAGGTGGGGATCACCGACACGGAGTTCCTCATGCGGGACCTGGGCCGTCCCCGGGACCCGATCACGCTGCCCACGGCCAAGGATCTGGAGGGGGTCCTCAACGATCCCGTCTACGACACGGCACCGTGGAACTCCGCATCGGCCAAAGGGTTCCGCAACAAGCTGGAGGGGTGGGGGCCCGGGCGGGGCCCCGCTTCGTGGCGCACCCACAACCGGGTCCACCGTTGGGTCGGCGGCCACATGACGGGCGGCGCATCCGTCAACGACCCCGTCTTCTGGTTTCACCACGCCTTCGTGGATCTTCTCTGGTTCCGCTGGCAGCGGCGGCACCCGGGCGCCCGCTATCTCCCCGCGAAGCCGCTCGCCCGAGGGGATGCACAACGCGGCCGAGTCGTCGCGCGGCACCAGAGGATGCCGCCGTGGGACGTCACACCGGACGAGTTGGAGGACCAAAGCCGGATCTACCGGTACGCGTAGTCCGTACGAGCCGTGTAGAGGTGCGGCTGCTTGCGCGCGGCACGCGCACGGGCACGGCGAGGTCCGTGGGCGCTTACCGCGGGGACCAGGGGGTGCCCGCAAGGCCCCGCCTGCCCTGCGACGCCCGGCACCTCCCGAAGCTCTTCGAGCCGGGGGACCCCCACTCTTGCCGCACCGGGCGGACGACGGGACGTTTGCGGACCCCTGGCCGGTTGCAGCCGCCGACGCAGGGGCCGTGACCCGCCGGGCAGGGTGTCGTCAGGCCTCACACCTCAGCGGGGCGCCAGGAGCCGTACGGGCGAATCATCCAGAAAGGCCCGGATGTTCTCGACAGCCTGGCCGTAGTACGTCGCGTAGTTGGCCCGGGAGACGTAGCCGAGGTGCGGGGTGGCGAGGAGGCGGGGGGCCGTGCGCATCGGGTGGCCGGCCGGGAGGGGCTCGACGTCGAAGACGTCGACGCCGGCGCCCGCGATACGGCCCGAGCGCAGGGCGTCGAGCAGGGCGTCCTGGTCGACGATCGCCGCACGCGAGGTGTTGACGAGATAGGCGGTCGGCTTGAGGAGGGCGAGTTCGGCGGGCCCGAGCAGGCCGCGGGTGCGGTCGCTCAGCGCGAGGTGGACCGACACGAAGTCGCTGCTCGCGAGCAGGTCCTCCTTGGAGGGAGCGAGTTCCACGCCGACCTCGTCGGCGCGCTCGCGGGTGAGGTTCCGGCTCCAGGCGTGGACCTCCATGCCGAAGGCGAGACCGACCTGGGCGACGCGGCTGCCGATCTTCCCCAGACCGAGAAGCCCGAGGCGCCGGCCGTGCAGGTCGGCGCCGACCGTGCTCTGCCAGGGCCCGCCGGAGCGCAGGGCGCCGCTCTCCTCGACGATGCCGCGGGCGAGGCCGAGCAGCAGCGCCCAGGTCAGCTCGACGGGCGGGGTGGAGGAACTGGCCGTACCGCACACCGTGACGCCGTGCGCCTCGGCGGCCGCGTAGTCGATGACCGAGTTGCGCATGCCGGAGGCGACGAGCAGTCTCAGCCGGGGCAGCCGGGCGATCAGCGACCCGGGGAACGGCACCCGCTCGCGCAGGGTCACCACGATGTCGAAGTCGGCCAGCGCCGCGGCCAGGGCGTCCTCGTCGGCGAGGTGGCTGTCGAAGGACACGACCTCCACGTCGTCCGCGACCACCGACCAGTCGGCGACCTCGGTCGCCACCTTCTGAAAGTCGTCCAGCACAGCACAGCGCAGCCGCACGTCATGCCCCTCTCACGGCCCGTGGTTGGGTTCCAGGGGTCATGATCGCGCCTGGGCGGCGGCTCGGGAAGCCTGCTTCAGTGCCCCGACCAATCGGTCGGCCGCGGCGTATCCTCATGTGTGGGGGAATCGTGAACGCTTCAACACACTTCCACAAGGGGGGACATGAGGCGGGACGGGGGAAGTCCGCGCGTCGCGCGGGCCATCGTGTTTCTGGTGCCGGCCGGCTTCTTCGTGGCCTCGGTGGGGGCCACGGCCGCCAACCGCGACGGGGTCGGCCACCTGGTGGTGGCGACGGCCGTGCTGGCGGTGACGCTGGGCCTTCATCTGCTGCACTCCACCCGTGCCGCGGTGCGCCGCCGCAAGCCGTGGTGGCCGTGGTCGCTCGTCGCGCACGGGGTGGTGACCTACGCGCCCTACTGCTTCTTCCAGGACACATGGGTCGGTATCCCGGGGTCCTTCGCCGCCGCGGTGCTGCTGACGACGCCCGTGCCCCACGCGTGGACGGCGTTCGTCGTGCTGTCCGCGCTTCAGGTGCCGCTCGTCGCCGTTCTGGGCGAGACGACCTGGCAGGGCCTCAACTCGGCGGTGTCCCATGTGGTCGGCGGCCTGGCCCTGTTCGGTGTGGTGCGGCTCGCGGACCTGGCCGAGGAGTTGCAGGCGGCCCGGACCGAACTGGCCCGGCAGGCGGTCGACCGTGAACGGCTGCGCTTCGCGCGCGACCTGCACGATCTGTGCGGATACTCGCTGACGGCGGTGGCGTTGCAGAGCGAGCAGATCCGGTGGCTGGTCCGCAGCGATCCGCAGCGCGCCGAGGAGGAGCTGGACCGCACCCAGGCCCTGGCCCGGCACGCGCTGTCCGAGGTGCGGGCGGTGTCCGCCGGGTACCGCGTGCTGAGCCTGGAGCGGGAGGCACGGGCGGCAGCCGGGCTGCTGGAGTCCCTGAGTGTCGATGCCGACGTCGAACTGGCCGGGCGTCTGCTGCCGGGGCCGGTCGACGAGACGCTGGCCATCGTGGTCCGGGAGGGCGTCACCAACGTCTTGCGGCACAGCAAGGCCCGCCACTGCGCCATCCGCCTCACCGTGGACGGCGGATGGGCGGACGGCGTGTGGGCGCGCTTGGAGGTGACCAACGACGGGGTCGTTCCGGGGGAGGAGACGACCGGGGCGCATCGCGTGGAGGGACCGGGCGGGTCGCGTCTGGTGGAGGGGTCGGGCGGCAGCGGTCTGCGCAATCTGCGGGAGCGGGTCGCCGAGCTGGGTGGCGCGCTGACCGCCGGGGCGGACGGCGAAGGCGGGTTCCGGCTCGCGGTGGCGCTGCCGTGCGCGAGCCACGACACCATGGTGGACGGCGCCTCCGGCCAGGTGTGAGACCCCGGGGGTCGCGGCGGTGATCACGACACGGCCTTCGCCAGGCCCCCGGGCGTGGCCGCGGAGCTCCGCAGGGCCAGCAGGCCGGCGAGGGTGACCGTCGCGACCGTGATCACGGGTGCCCCGGCGGCCAGCGCGGTCAACGGGCCACCGGCCAGGGCCGGGACGGCCGAGCCGGTGAGCGCGATGCTGAGCGGGACCAGTACGGACCCGCAGACCAGGGCGGCCAGCAGCAGCGCGACCCCGCAGGTCAGCACGGCCTCCCAGGCCAGCATCCGCAGGACCTGCGCGGACTGTGCGCCGGCCAGCCGCAGCAGGGCGAACTCCCTGCGCCGGCCGGCCGTCGCCATACTCAGGGTGTTCACCACGGAGACGGCGGTGAACAGGTTGATCATGACCAGGAGCAGCAGGACGAACAGGTTGGCAGCGGATCCCGGGGCGCTCCCGGTGCCCCCGTCACCGACCCGCGCGCCCGGGAAGTCCGCTGCCAGGGCCTTGAGTTCCCGCTCGACCGCGCTCCGATCGGCTCCGGGAGCGGTCCGTACGAGGACGGTGCCGTCCAGCGGGGCCGCCGCGTGCCGGGCCGTAGTGGAGCGGGGCAGCAGCGCGTCGGCGAAACCCCGGTCGCGGGAGTAGACGGCCGCGACGCGGTACGTGTCCCGGCCGCCGTCGTCCCAGTCGACCCGGACACGGTCGCCGACGGTGACCCCCAGGCTCGCGGCCGCGCTGTCACCGATGGCCACGGACGTGCCGCCGAGGCGGTCGAGCGAGCCCTCGTGGACGCCGAGGTCCAGGAGACGGGGTACCGCATCTTCCCGCATCGCGACCAGGCTGCCGCCGACGACGGAGGCGGCGTCGCCCTCACCGGCGTCCGCGCGGCTCAGTTCGCCGCCCAAGGACAGCTGCCCTGAGGCCGCCGCCACGCCGGGCAGCCGGGCGGCCCGCTCCGCGAACCCCGGCGCGATGCCCGGCCCGGCCGCGGACACCACGTGGTCGGCGACCAGACGCTGCCGCTCCGCCTGCTGCGCGCCCTGAGAGGTGACCAGCGGTACGCAGAGCAGCGTGCCGGTGAGGGAGACGGACAGTACGAGGGGTGTCACGGTGGCGGCCAGCCGTACGTTCTGGCGCAGGAGGTTGCGGACCGCCAGCGTGCCGTCCCGGGGCAGGAGCGCGCGCACCGGAACCAGCAGCACGGCACCGGCGATCCGGCAGATCAGCGGTGCCAGCAGCGCCACCCCGACCATCAGGACCAGCACCATGCTCTCGGCCGTACCGTCACCACCGTCCAGACGGCCCGCCGCCACCGCGCCGAGACACCCGCCCGCCCCGGCCAGCACGCACACCCCGAGCAGCACGCGCCGCCACCCCAGCCTCGGTTCCGGGGCGGCCGACTCGCGCAGCACCTCCACGGGCCGCACCCGCGACGCCCGCCGCGCGGCCGCGAACGCCGCCAGTTGGGCCACGACCGCGGCCAGGCCGACCGTCGCCCAGGGCGCGACCGGCCCCACGGACAGCGGGAAGGACGGGGGCAGCACCTCGCCGCTCACCAGGACCCGGTGCAGCAACGCCGCCACACCGATCCCGCCCGGCACGCCGAGGAGCGCCGCCGCCACGGTCACCAGGAGGACCTCCACCGCGATCATCCGGCGGATCTGCCCCTTGGTGGCCGCGACGGCCCGCAACAGGCCGATCTCGGTCAGCCGCCCGGCGACCGCCAGCGTCAGCGTGCCGGAGACGACGAACGCCGCCACGAACAGCGACAGCGCGCCGAACGTCCCGACGAGCGAGGAGAGCACCGACGCCGGTGACGGCACGTCCCAGAACTCCGCGTCCGCCCGCCCGGCGCCGGAGGCGACCACGACAGTCCCCGAGTCGTCCCCGTACAGGTCGGCGACGGCCTTCTCCACCTGCCGCCGCAGCGCCTCCGGGTCCGTCGCGCCCTTCGCCAGGACGCCCAGCGCCCGCACCGGTTGCGCCGACTCGGCGAGCCGCGCCGCCTCGCGGGGAGCGTGGAACACGGCGTACTGACGCGCCGGCTCGCGGGGCGGGTCGGCGATTCCCGACACCCGGTACGAGCGCAGCCCGTCCGGGCCGGTCAGCCGTACGGTGTCGCCCACCCCGGCGTCGAGCCGCCCGGCCAGGGCGCCGTCCAGCACGACCTCCGAGTCGCCGGCGGGGGCGCGGCCCGCCCGCAGCGCGAAGGGCCCGAGGACGGCGCTCTCCCACGAGTGCCCCAGGGACGGCCCGTCCCAGGGCGCCTCGACGGTTCCGCCCGACGCGTCCACCGCCGTGGTGGGGAAGGAGAGTTCGGGGACGGCCCGCTCGACGGACGGCAGCCCGTTCAGCGCCGCACGGAGCTCCTCGGCCCGGGGCACGAACGGGTGCCCGCCGACGACCACGTCGGCCCCCGCGTAACGCTCGGCGGGGGAGTCGGCGCGCGTGCCGGACTCCAGCAGAACGGCACACGCCGTCGTCATGACGAGCGCGAGCACGAGCGCCACGAAACTGGCCGCCCAGCTTGCCCTGCGGCCCGAAAGGGTCCGCCATGCGAGTCGTATCACGGGTGCCTTTCAAAACGGGCTGGGATTCCCTTGCAGTGGGCGCTGAAAGCCTATCGACACATGTGCCGCTGAACGCCAAATCCCGTGTCAGGCCAGGTATTTGGCCGATTTGAATACCCGGAACCGTGGGTTTTTCACGGGTCGACTTGTGCGTTGTGTACTGGTGCGCTCCTTCCAGGCGTGAAAGGTTTCCATCAGTTCGAGGAAATCGAACGCGAGAGTGTCAAAAGCGGGGGGACGCAGGGATGCGGTACGACGCGTATTGCATGGTCGATCGGACGTTCTTCGACGCACCGGGGGAAGCACAGGACGAGGAGTACGCCTTCGCCGCCGACCGGGAGCTGCCCGAGGGATGGCGCAAGGTCCGCCAGGACGACTGGCTGGTCTGCACTCCCGAGGGCACACGCCGGCCGGCGCAGGGCTGGAAGGTCCACGCCTCCGGGTGCCATGACAATGCCGAGAAGATCCTCGACGCGGTCCACAACTTCTGCGTCCCGCGGGGAATCCCGTTCAAGTTCCTGCGCGGCCAGCACATCCTGCAACTGCGGAACATGAAGTACGCCGCCCGGGGCGCCAGCGGCAAGCTCGTCACCATCTACCCGGCGGACGAGCGGGAGCTGCGCGAGGTACTCGAAGGCGTCGACGCCCTCGTCGGCGGCGAGCCCGGTCCGTACATTCTCAGCGATCTACGGTGGCAGCAGGGCCCGTTGTACGTGCGCTACGGCGGTTTCGTCGAGCGGCACGTCGTCTCGGAGAAAGGGGTGCTGGAGCCCGCCATCGAGCGGCCCGACGGCACACTCGTCCCCGATCGCCGCCTGCCCGGCTTCCACGTCCCCGAGTGGGTGACGCTGCCGGAGTTCCTCGAGCCCCAGGCCGAGGCGCGGCGTGCGGAGTCCCTGGCCGACCTGCCGTACACCGTCCGCCGCCCGGTGCACTTCTCCAACGGAGGCGGCGTGTACGTCGCCGAGGACACCCGCACCGGCAAGGAGGTCATCCTCAAGGAGGCCCGCCCGTACGCGGGTCTGACCGCCGACGGAAGAGACGCGGTCAGCCGGCTCGAGTGGGAGCGGGACGTCCTCCAAAAGCTCGCCGGCGTCGACGCGGTTCCCGCGGTGCTCGACTACTTCACCGTGGGGGACCACCACTTCCTCGCCCAGGAACTCGTCGAGGGCCGGCCGCTCAGCAAGTTCTTCGGCCTGAAGTACCCCGAGACCGGCCCCAGGGCCGACCCCGCCGAGATCGCCGACTACACGGAGTGGGCGATGGGCGTCTGCCGCGCCGTGGAGGAAGCGGTCGCCTCGGTGCACGCCCGCGGGATCGTCTTCGGCGACCTGCACCCCTACAACATCCTGGTCGCGGACGACGGCCGGGTCGGGCTGATCGACTTCGAGGTCGCGGCACCGGCCGAGTCCGGGGCGGCACGCATGCTGGGCCATCCCGCCTACGCCGCGCCCCGCGACCGCGAGGGCTTCGCCGCGGACACCTACGCCCTGGCCTGCATCAAACTCGCGGTGTTCCTGCCGCTGACCGCACTGCTGCGGCTGGACCTGCACAAGGCGGCGGAACTCGCCGACGAGATCGCCGCACGGTTCCCGGTGCCGCGGGAGTTCCTGAACTCGGCGGTGCGGGAGATCGTCGGGGCCGACCGGCAACCGAACTCGCACGACAGACTCCGGGGGCGGGCCGGCCGGCCGCCCCGCCCCCGGGCCGACCACCGAAGCTGGCCCTCCGTGCGCGACTCACTGGCCGGCGCGATCCTGGCCAGCGCGACTCCCGACCGCGACGACCGGCTGTTCCCCGGCGACATCGCCCAGTTCAGCACCGGCGCGCTCAACCTCGCCCACGGCGCCGCCGGCGTCCTGTACGCCCTGGACGTCACGGGTGCCGGCCGCTTCCCGCCGCACGAACAGTGGTTGCTGGAGCGCGCGTCGCGACAGGAGCAGCGAGCCCGGATCGGCTTCTACGACGGGCTGCACGGCGTGGCGTACGCCCTGGGCCACCTGGGGCACCACGACGCCGCGCGGCAGGTCCTCGACCGCTGCATGAGCGAGAAGTGGCAGCGCCTCGGGACGGACCTGTACAGCGGTCTGGCCGGAGTCGGCCTCAACCTGCTGCACTTCGCGGAGACGACCGGGGACAGCGTCCTGCGCGTCGCGGCCCTCGACGTGGCCGGTACCGTCGCGCAGCGGCTCGGCTCCGAGACCGACGTACCGGAAGTGAGCGGCGGACGGCATCCCCGCGCGGGTCTCATGCACGGTTCCTCGGGCCCGGCCCTGCTCTTCATCCGCTGCTACGAGGCGACCGGAGACGAGGTCTTCCTGGACCTCGCGGCGACGGCCCTGGGCCAGGACCTGCGCCGCTGCGTCACCCGGGCCGACGGCGCCCTCCATGTCAACGAGGGCTGGCGCTCGCTGCCGTACCTCGCCGAGGGCAGCGCCGGCGTGGCCGTGGTGCTGGACCTGCTCCGCGGGCACCGGGACGACGACCGCCTCCGCACGGCGGCGGCCGGCGCCCTGATCTCGTCGAGCTCCCAGTTCTACGTCCAGTCCGGGTTGTTCAACGGACGGGCCGGCATCATCAGTCACCTCGCGGCCGTGTCACCCGGGCGAACGCCGTCACAGGACCCGCTCGTCGCCGCGCAGATCGAGGCCCTGTCCTGGCACGCGCTGGAATACCAGGGGCATCTGGCCTTCCCGGGCGAACAGTTGCTGAGGCTCTCGATGGACCTGGCGACCGGTTCCGCCGGTGTGCTGCTGGCGCTCGGGTCCGCCCTGCACCCCGAGCCGGTCCACCTGCCCTTCCTGGGCCGCTGACGCGCCCGGACCCCACGACGCGCCCGGACCCACAACGCGCCCGGACCCCACGACTTGTCCGCCGACCACGGCGGGCGCCCGCACCGCGGGCATGCGCATCCGCGCCAGAAGGAGGTGATTCCCATGTCTCTTCTCGAACTTCAGGAGATGGAGCTGCCCACCGAGTCCTCGGAGGAAACGGTGCTCGGCAGCGGCCGGAGCCAGCACTGCTCCGACGCCAGCTGGGTCTTCTGCTGACCCGCCCCGGGTCGGCGAACCGGCCCACCGCATGGCCTGTACACATCGACGAGAGGAAACAGCATGTCTCTGCTCGAGCTTCAGGAGATGGAGCTGCCCACCGAGTCCTCGGAGGAAACGGTGCTCGGCAGCGGCCAGAGCCAGCACTGCTCCGACGCCAGCTGGGTTTTCTGCTGAGCCCAGCGCACCGCGCCCGTGCACAGCGGCGGGCTGACGTCACCTGACACGGCATCCACGCCGTGAGCGGACCCGGTCGGCGGGTGGGGCAATCACCCGCCGGCCGGTCCGTCTTTCGTCCCGGCCGCCCGTCGGACCTCGTACAGGGAGCAGTCCATTGAGCGTGCGTCAGCCGCTGGAGAGCGTGGCCCGGCTCCCGGGCCGTGCGGCGGACCGGATACTTCTGTGTACCACGCGCGAGGGCGGCGTCTGGACAGCCGTATTGGTCATTACCGCGGTCTTCTCGACCACGGCCCAGATCCTGTTCCCTGCCTTCCTCGGCAAGGCCCTGGACTCCGCACTCGACGGCGGCGCGGGCATCAGCGGGTGGGTGATCGGCTGCCTGGTGGCCGTCGTCGCCATGGCCGCGGCCGACGCCCTGTTCGAGCTGGCCGCCGGGGCCGGCGCCGCCCGCGGAACCGCCCTGCTGCGGCGCTCGATGCTCGGGAACCTGGTCTCGTGGACCGGGCCGGGCACACCCCGCACCACCGCGGGCGACCTGGTCAGCCGCATGGTCGGGGCCGCGGCCGAGGCCGGCGGGGTCGCGGCCGTACTCGTCCGCGCGGCGATGTCCGTCGTGCCGGCCGCGGGCAGCGTCGTCGCCCTGTGGCTCATCGACCCCTGGCTCGCCGGCACGTTCCTGCTGGGCCTCCCGGCCGTCGTCCTGCTCCTGCGCGCGTTCACCCGCCGCATCTCCGACGTCTCCACCCGGTACCAGGAGACCCAAGGACGCCTGGCGGGCGCGCTGCTGGAGGCTCTCACCGGGCGCCGTACGATCGCCGCCGCGGGCACGGCGGACGCCGAGGTCCGGCGGGTGCTGCGCGAACTGCCCGAGCTCAACCGGCTGGGACACGGCATGTGGCAGGCACAGACCCAGGCCGTGGGCCGGACCGCCCTCATCACCCCGCTCCTGGAGATCGCGGTCCTGTCCGTGGCCGGTTTCGCTCTTGCCGACGGCCGTATCACCGTGGGCGAGATGCTGGCCGCCGCGCAGTACGTCGCCATCGGCAGCGGCCTCGGCATGACGACGATGCTGCTGGGCCGACTGGCCAGGGCGCGGGCGGGGGCCGAACGGGTCCGCGGGGTCCTGACCCAGCCCGTCCTGGAGTACGGCGATCACCGCCTGCCGCCCGGCCCCGGCCGCCTGGAACTGCGGGACGTCCTGGTCACCGCCGGCGGCGAACGTGTCCTCGACGGCGTCGAACTGACGATCCCCGGAGGCACCTGCATGGCCCTCGTGGGCACGTCCGGTTCCGGGAAGTCGCTGCTGGCCGCCGTCGCCGGACGCCTGACGGACCCGGAGGCCGGGGACGTCACCCTCGACGGCGTGCCCCTGCGGCGGCTGACCCACCGCGACCTGCGGTCCGCGGTCGGTTACGCCTTCGAACGGCCGGTTCTCTTCGGCGAGACGCTGGGCGACGCGGTCGCACGCGGCACCGGCCGGGCGGCCCGGCACGTACCGGCCGAGCGGATCGTGCGGGCGGCGCGCGCCGCCGACGTCGACGGGTTCGTCCGGCGGCTCCCGGCCGAGTACCGGACCCCGCTGGCGGAGGCGTCCCTGTCCGGGGGAGAGGTGCAACGTATCGGCCTGGCCCGGGCGTTCGCCCACTCCGGCCGGCTGCTGATCCTCGACGACGCCACGTCGAGTCTGGACACGGTCACCGAGCACCGCATCAGCCAGGTCCTCACCGGCGCGCTGCGCGACCGGACCCGGATCATCGTCGCCCACCGCGCCGCCACGGCCGCCCGCTCGGACGGCGTCGTGTGGCTCGACGGCGGACGGGTGCGCCGGGTCGGGCCGCACCACGAACTGTGGCGCTCGGAACCGGAGTACCGGCGGGTGTTCCGCAGCGCGGATGCTCCCGAGGGGCTGTTGTGAGGGCGGGGCTGCGGGTGCTCGTGCCGGTAGGGAGCTGTTGTGAGGGCGGGGCTGCGGGTGCTCGCGCCGAGAGGGAGCTGTTGTGAGGGCGGGGCTGCGGGTGCTCGCGCCGGTAGGGAGCTGTTGTGAGGGCGGGGCTGCGGGTGCTCGCGCCGGTAGGGAGCTGTTGTGAGGGCGGGGCTGCGGGTGCTCGCGCCGGTAGGGAGCTGTTGTGAGGGCTGAACCACGGGTGTTGGCCCGGGAAGGGACAGTCGTGAGGGCTGGACCCCGGATGCTTCCCCTGCTCGTCGCCCCGCTGCGGGCACGCCCCGGCCGCCTGCTCGCACTGGTCCTGTGGTCCCTGGTCGAGGCCGTCCCCGCCCTGCTCGCCGGCCAGCTCGTGGCCCGGGCGGTCGACGACGGGTTCGCGGCCGACAGGCCGCTCACCGGGCTGGCCTGGCTCGCCCTGATGGGCCTGGGTGTCTTCGCCGGAGCGTGGGGGACACGGCAGGCCTATCCGCTGCTGGCCGCGGTGGTCGAGCCCTTCCGGGACGACCTCGTGCGCACGGTGGCCGAGGGCTCCCTGCGGGAGGCGGTGGCGGGCCGGACCGTCGACGCCTCGGGCGTGTCCCGGCTGACGCTCCAGGTCGAGATGGTGCGCGAGGCCTACGCCGGGGTGCTGATGGTGGTCCGCGGGTTCCTCCTCACCGTGGGCGGGGCGCTGCTCGGCATGGTCTTCCTCGCGCCGCTGATCCTGCTGCTCGTCGTGCCGCCGCTGCTGGCGGGTCTCGGGCTGTTCGTGATGCTGCTGCGCCGGATGGCCGGCGCGCAGCGCGACGCCATCGTCGCGGACGAGAGGGTCGCGGAAGCGGCCGGTGCCGCGACTGCGGCCGACCGGGACATCGTGGCCTGCGGTGCGGAGGACGGCGTACGGGCGGACCTCGTGGCCCACATCGACGCCCAGGCCGCCGCCGCCCGGCGACTCGCCACCCTGATGCCGGCCCGCGTGCTGTGCCTGGCCGTCGCCGGCTGGCTCCCCCTGCTCCTCCTGCTGGTCGCCGCCCCGGGGCTGCGCGCCGGGGGACTGTCCGCCGGTGCCGTGCTGGGAGCGGCGACGTATGTGACGGGCGGACTGCAACCGGCGGTCCGTTCCCTCATCCAGGGACTGGGCGGCAGCGGACTGCGTCTCGTGGTGGCGCTGCGGCGTATCCACGAGGCGTATCCGCCGGGCTCGGCGGTGGGCGGGAGGCGGGGGCCCGGCTCCCCGCGGACGACGGGATCCTCGGCCCGCGACGCCGAGCCGGCTGCTGTCGCCTGTGCTGGCGATGTCGAGCCGTCCGCTGTCGCCTCTGTCTCTGCCTCAGCCTCTGTCTCTGCCTCTGGGACTGCCTGTGCCATCGAATCGACCGGTGTTGCCTCCGCCCACGACGTCGAACTGACCGCCGTCACCTTCGCCTACGGCCCGCAGGCGGACCCGGTGTTCCGGGACCTCGACCTCACGCTGCCCGAGGGCGGGCACCTCGCGGTCGTCGGCCCGAGCGGCATCGGCAAGTCCACGCTGGCCGGCCTGATCGGCGGCACCCTGGAGCCGGACAGCGGCCTGGTCCGGCTCGGCGGCCGCCCGCCCGGCACCCTGCCTCCCGCCGAACTGTCCGCCCTGCGCGTCTTCGTGCCCCAGGAGGCGTACGTCTTCACGGGCGACGTCGCCGAGAATCTGCGCTACCTGCGGCCTGACGCGTCCGACGAGGAAGTGGTGTCGGCGGTCGACGCCGTCGGGGCGGGGCCGCTCGTGGCGCGGCTCGGCGGGATCGGCGCCGTGATCGACCCGGCCGCCCTCTCATCGGGCGAGCGCCAGCAGATCGCGCTGGTCCGCGCATACCTGTCCCCGGCGCCCCTGGTCCTCCTTGACGAGGCGACCTGCCACCTCGACCCGGGCGCCGAGGCACGGGCAGAGGAGGCGTTCGCCAGGCGCCCGGGCTCCCTGCTCGTGATCGCCCACCGCATCAGCTCCGCCCTGCGAGCCCGGCACGTACTCGTCCTGGACGGTGACCGGGTGGTGAGCGGCACTCACGGGGAGGTCCTCGAACAGTCGGCGCTCTACCGTGACCTGGTGGGGCACTGGAGCGAGGACGGGCGCGTACCGCAGGCCCGTCGTGACGAGGCGGACCCGGCTGCCGATCGCCGCGTCAGAGCCACCCCGCCTCGGTCGCGATCCTGATCGCGTCCACGCGGCTGCGGGCCTGGGTCTTGGCCACGGCGGAGGACAGATGGTTGCGCACGGTCCCGACGGAGATGTACAGCTGCGCGGCCACGTCCCGGGTCGAGGCTCCCTGCGCCGTCAACCGCAGCACCGACACCTCACGCGGCGTCAGCGGATTCTCGGTCGCCGTCGCGGCAGCGAGCGCCAGCTCGGGATCGACGACCCGACGGCCCTGCGCCACTTGCCGGATGTCCTCCGCGAGCCGAGAGGTCGGCGCGTCCTTGCGGACGAAGCCGACGACCCTGGCCGACAGCGCACGCCGTACGTGTTCCGGCCGCGCCACGCTGGTGAGCAGCAGCGTGCGACAGGAGGGCAGACGAGCCTGAAGTTCCACCGCGGCCGTGATCCCGTCCGTGCCGGGCAGGTCGATGTCCAGCACCGCCACGTCCGGCGGAGTGCGCAGGGCGGTGGGCACGATGAGGTCACCGTGGTCGACCGCCGCGACGACCTCCAGGTCGGACTCCTGGGACAACAACGCGGTCAGCGCCTGACGGATCAGCGGAGCGTCCTCGGCCAGGAGCACACGAATGCGGTCGGCGCCTCCGGATCTGCCGTCGCCCGTTCGCTCCTGCAGAATGCGGTCGGCGCCTCCGGATCTGCCGTCGCCCGTTCGCTCCTGCAGCACGATGAGACCCCCCGTTGGTCGCGTCACGTTCGAACCAATGACATGTGACGTCGAACATGCGAGCAAGGGGCAAACCGGCCACAAGGTGTCTCAACGACGACGGAAGCACGGTCACGAAAAACGTCCTTCCGAAGGGAGGGCGGAGACTTGCGCCCCGGCAGGACTCGAACCTGCGGCCGAGCGCTTGGAAGGCGCTTGGTGGGTCGGGTGTCCGTCTGCTGCTGACCTGCAACCCTTCCGCCGCTGGACGGCTCGTCGATGAGCCTTCGACACGCTCAGCGGCACGTATAGCCGCCAGTCCGCGCCCTCGTCGAGCGACCGCCGTCCGCCTGGGAAAGGGCCATGGCCGACAGCCGCTGCTCCGACGACGCGACGACCCGGTACTTGGCGCTGTTCAGTGGCGGTACGACCGGACCGTGATCCACCAGGCGGCGCACTGGGCCAGCACCACCAGCAGCCCCGCCGCCACGGCCCACCGGGGCGCTGCGGACAGGGCGCCCCTTTGGACGGGGCGAACGCGGCGACCAGACCGCCGTTCACGGTTAGGAAGAAGGTGTTTGCCGCATTGCGCCGGGCACTGACCCGGTCCGACATCTCGACGCACGGCTTGTACTGCTCGAGCACCGCCGCCGGTAGTGCCGGCCCTCGGCGTCGTACGTGGAGGGGGTGACAGCGGCGTTCCGCAGGTCCTCTCCAGTACCCGTCACCGGTCCATTGCTGTCCGGCGGCCGGTCTCGGCGAGGCGGAGGAGAAGGAATACGCCAAGCTGCGGATCGCGCGTGGACGGGCGTGCACGGATATGAACTGTCCCGTCTTTCGCCGCTTCATCCGGCAGCACGGTGCATGTCAGGATGCGGCATGATCCGAGTCATGCTGTGCGGTGCCGCGGACACGAGGCGGGTGCAGGACGCTTTTGTCCGGACCGTCACCGACTTCGGCGGCGTTTCCTGGCACTTCCTCGACGGCACGGTGAACTACATCAACTCCGCCTCGTCAGACTGGGAGGAGAACTCCCGGGCCACGGTCCAGGAGGCGGACGTCTGCGTGTTCGCCATCGTGGAGGAGATCGGACGCATCACTTGGGAGACCGAGGTGACCGCGGCGCTACTGGCTGGCAAGCCGTTCCTGGTGCTCTGTCTGAACTCGACCTACCAGCGGTACCTCGTCTTGAACAGCGAGTTCAGCCCTCCCGCCAGTCTCGACTCCCTCTCGGAGGCCAATGGAAACCTGGTCAGAACCCTGCGTGAGGTCGAGCAGGAGAGGCGGCTGACCGCTGTCCCCTTCGAAGACGGGAGGTTCGGAGAGGTTCTGCGGCGGGAACTCTCCAAGCTCTTCGACATCGCCCTGGGGCAGATGGAGGAACGCAACCGGAGGAAGTCGATCCGGCCGTTGCTGCACGATCCTGCACGGCTCACCATCACCGATCTGAGGGCGGCCCAAGTCATCGCCCTCGACGAGTGGGAGGACAAGCAGGTCCGCAAGGCGGCGTTGCGCGCCCTGGCCGCCCGTCGGGCACTGGACGCGGAGGCGCTTCACTCCCTGCTGGCCAGTGGTGAGCAAGGTGTGCAGCGGATGGCGGTGGAGCTGCTGGCCGACTTGCATCCCGCCCGGCCACCCGACCCGGAGCTGCTGGAGCACGTGGTGGCCGTGGCCAACGCCTCCGACGACGTGGGCATCTCCCGACGCCTCATCCCCGTCCTGCTGGCCATGGACCTCCCGAGAGGGATCGAAGCCCTGACCCTGCTCGACCTGGATGACCTGGGCAGCAAGCGCAGGCTGGCCGCGGCTCTGGAGGAATACGAAGACGCCGTCGACCGCGGGGGGCTCCAGGCCGCAGCTGCGGCGCTGCTGGAGAGATGTCTCTCCCAGGTGTCCGAATCGGACTGGAAGACCCGCTGCCGCGCCTATCTCGCACGCCTGGGCTTCGAGCCTGCACCACCCGACCCCGACGACTGAGCACATCCCCGTCACGGCCCTGGAGGCACCATGGGAATCTTCGGACGGGGCAACCAGCGGCGACCGGCACGGCCCGAGTACATCGGGCGCAAGTTCCACTCCGACGCCGGCGTCGAATCGTCCCTGGCCAACTTCCGCACCGCGCTGGGTCAGCAGATGGGCGCGGAGCCGGTGCTGACCCCGGCGCGGTGGACGGGGCCGGACCCGGCCCCCGAACGGGTCGTCGCCGCCCGCACGGCCCAGGGCACGGCCTACCTCGCACTCTGGGCTGATGGGGCAATGCACTTCGTCGCTCCCGACTACCACCAGACGCCGACCCCGCCGCTGGGGACTGTGGAAGATGCGAGACGGCTCCTTACGCGGCACTGGCAGCGTCCAGGCGGACGAGTTCGGAGTCGGCTGACTCTCCCCGCACGCCGGCCGGGGACC
>NZ_JARVKU010000048.1:0-21459 GCF_029813805.1 Streptomyces sp. DH10 | reverse complement strand
TAACACCGAACGCACCGCGGCCCTGGCAGACTTCCTGCACACCTACAACCACCACCGCTGCCACACCGCACTCGGCGGCCACCCACCCATCTCCCGCGTGAACAACGCTCCAGGTCAATACACCTAGTACGCACACACGTCCTGGGCGGCACGGGCGGGAATGCCACGACCTCGCCGCATCTCGGCCCAGCCCTTACCCGCCCGGCTACCCCGCCGCTCCACCCCCACCACGACCACGACCACCACGCTCGCCACCCTCACCGAGCCGCGCCAACTGAGCCTGGAACACGTCCAGCCGCGCCTGCAACAGCTCGGCCTCCGCGACAAGTTCGGGAATCCCCATCCCCTGGGCCGCCCCCATCCCCTGGGCCGCCGCCAGCCCCGCCGGCGCGCTACCACCCCCGGCCACGACCCGCAACCCGTCCCCCGCCAGCCGCGCGAACCCGGCCGGCGACAAGGACGGCCGCCCCCGCAGACACTCCCCACAGCGGGGCGTCAACGCCCGCCACCCCGGCCGCCCCCATCCGGCCTCGCCCAGCGCGGCGGCCCCGGCACCGCACGCACACGCCCCCAGGGTCATGACGCGCACCCGCTGCCGGGCGTACCGAAACCCACGCTCGAAGCGGATGTAGACGCCGAGAACGGAGACCTCCAACAGCACGGCCGCGCGGTGCTCGGCCGTGCACAGCAACGCCTCCGCCGCCCGCCGGTCGTGCACGCAGTGGAACCCGCAGTCGCAGCGCCGGTGCGGCGCCCGGTGCCGCAGCCCGTACACACACGCCGCCTCCGCCAGCACTCCGTACGGCAGCGCGCCGCCCAGCGACACACCGGTGAACCCGGCCCGGGTGCCGTCCTGGGACAGCACCGGGTGGGCGATCTTGTATCCGGTCGGCGGCTCCGTCGGACGCTCCGTCGGAAGCCGCAGCCTCATCGGGCGACCGGGACCTCATCCAGCGCGGGCTCCTCGACTTCCTGGAGTCCGTGGAGTCCCTGGAGCTCGGGAAGTTCGATCTCCTCGTCCCGGGCCTGCGGCCGCTCCTCCGCGATCCCGGTGGCCAGTGCCTTGCCCAGCTTCATGACGCCTCCATGAAATGCCGTCGCCGAACGTCCTGGCCATGGTGACCCACAAGGCCCTGGTTTGGACATAGGGCCTCCCCCGACGCCCCACCGAGACAACCGGAAAGCATCCCTTACAAGTACCGGGCAGAAGAATTAACTGGAGCTACACAGTCACGCTGCCGACACTACTCACATGACGACCCCCTTCGGCCGTGCCCTGTGCGCCATGATCACCCCGTTCACGGCATCCGGAGCGCTGGACCTCGACGGTGCCCAGCGCCTCGCCGCGCACCTGGTCGCCCAGGGCTGCGACGGCCTCGTCCTGTCCGGCACGACGGGCGAGTCACCGACCACCACGGACGCCGAGAAGTCGGCCCTGATCACAGCCGTCCGCGAGGCCGTGGGCGATCAGGCGTCGATCGTCGCGGGCGTCGGCACGCCCGACACCCGTCACACCGTGGACCTGGCCCGGGAGGCCGAGAAGGCGGGCGCGGACGGCCTGTTGGTGGTGGCGCCCTACTACAGCAGGCCCCCGCAGGACGCGATCGAGGCCCACTTCCGCGAGATCGCCGACGACGGCGAACTCCCGCTCATGCTCTACGACATCCCGGTCCGCACCGGTGTCCGCATCGAACCGGAGACGATCCTCCGCCTCTCCGCACACCCCAGGATCGTCGCGGTCAAGGACTGCTCCCACGACTTCCTGGCCGCCCAGAAGGTGCTGGCCCGCACGGACCTGGCGTACTACGCGGGCAGCGACGAGCACAACCTCGCGCTGTACGCGGTGGGCGGGGCCGGTTACGTCAGCACGGTGTCGAACGTGATCCCGGACCGGCTGCGGGCCGTCCTGGACGCCTTCGACGCGGGCGACACGACCCAGGCGGCCCGCCTCCAGCAGCGGGCCACCCCCCTCGTCGAGGCGCTCATGTCGGCAGACCTCCAGGGCACCGTCACGACGAAGGCGCTGCTCAACGCCCTGGACCTCCCCGCGGGCCCGGTCCGCGCCCCGCTCCGGCCGGCCGGCCCCGCCACGACCGACGCGCTGCTGGCGCTCCACGCGGACCTCACCCGGACCTGATCACCGCTCCGCGAACACCGGCTCCCACCGCCCCTTGGTGTTGTCCTTGGGTGACCGGAAATCACTGAGCGGGGTCGTCTTCTCGCCGCCGATGGACACCAGCACCAGCCGCTGGTGGTACTCGTTCCCGTCCGGCCCGATGTCCCAGGCGACGAGCGAGTTCCCGTCCGCCCAGGCGAGCAACTGCTGCCCGCGTACCTCGCGCTGCTTCCCGGTGCGCGCGTCGAGCACGAAGGAGGACGTCTTCCACTTCTGCCCCGCGAACGGGCCGGCGACGAGCTGCCCGTCCGGCGACACCCCCGCCTCGACGGACCAGTCCCGGTACCGTTCCAGCGCGGGCGCGGGGACTTCCCCGCCGGTGAAGTCGTAGAACTTCTTGCCGGGTTCTGTGGGCATCCCGGACCAGACGAGACGGCCGTCGCGGGTGAACGCGAAGTCCTGGCGGGAGTTGATGAACGCTTCGGGATTGTGCGCACCCCCGCCGATCTCCACCCCCGCCCAGGAACTGCTTCCGGATGCCACGTCGATGACGTGGAACCCGGTCCGGTCCGACTCCAAGAAGGGGGCGTCCCAGCCCTCCGACCCGTCGATCTTCACCCGGCGGTCAGGGTTCTTGCTGTACGTCGTCGCGACGAGCTTCCTGCCGTCGGTGGAGAACTCCACCCCCGCCACCGGCCGGTCGACCGGGATCCACCGCTTGACCTCGCCGCTCGCGAGGTCGAGCAGTCCGATGCGCCGGACGGGCAGGTCCCGTTCCAGGACGGCGGCGGTCTGCAGCCCGGGGGCGACGGCGACGTACGACCACCGGTCGGCCCTCTCGTACTTCTTGGTCTCGGGGTTCAGCAGCCAGTACGTGCGTTCGGAGACGGCACGGTCCGCGGACTGCTCGACGTTCCTGGAGGTGTAGTACGCGGCCAGGGCGACCCGGCCGGCGGCGATCAGGTCGCGCGGCGGCGACTGGTCCGGACGGGCGGTGACGCTGGTCTGTTCCACGCCACCTGAGGGACGTACGTCCTGCTTGCCCGAGTCCAGCAGCGGCACGGCCACGGCGACGGCGACCACGGCGACGGCCGCCGCGGCGGCGGAGGCGAGCCGGCGGCTGCGGCGGCGCCGGCGGACCGCCAGGACGCGGTCGGCGAAGCCGGGTGCCGCGGGCGGCTGTCCCTCGGCCTGGTCGCGCAGCGCGTCGCGCACGAGTTCGTCGACGTTCACTGACGCACCTCCACGGGCGAGTAGTCACGGGACGGCCGCTGTTCCGCGGCGGCCGGGCCCAGGGCGGCCAGCTCGGGCGCGAGCGCGCGCAGCCGGGCCAGGGAGCGATGGGTGGCGGACCGTACGGTGCCGACGGAGCAGCCCAGGATGCGGGCCACCTCGGCTTCGGGCAGATCCTCGAAGTAGCGCAGCACCAGCACGGTGCGCTGCCGCGCGGTCAGCCGGGCCAGGGCGCCCCGCATCACCAGACGCAGCTCGGCCGCTCCGGCGGCGTCCGGGGCGGCGGAGGTCTCCGGCGGTTCGGCGACGCTCAGTTCACGCCTCGGCCACTTCAGCCGCCAGCGGCTGACCTGCTGGCGGTAGAGGATCTGGCGGACGTACGCCTCGGGTTCGTCGATCCGGTGCCAGCGGCCCGCCGCCTTGATCAGCGCGTTCTGGAGCAGGTCCTCGCCCGCGTGCCGGTCGCCGCCGCTCAGCAGGACCGCGGTTTTCAGCAGCGCGGACGACCTGTTCGCCACGAATTCCCGGAAGCTCTCCTGCGCTTCGGCATCCATCGTCACCTTCGCCTTCCCCCGGGGCGGACCCGCTGCCCGCCCCCGTACTCCTTGTGACGCGCGCGGGAGCGACCCGCTATGCCACCTGCCGGACACGAAAAACGGGCCGGGGCCCGTACCGCAAGAGTGTGCGGTACGGGCCCCGGCCCGCCGGTGTGCCGGTTCAGTTCCAGGCGTACCCGTCGCCGAACAGCAGCGTGTGCTCCAGGACGTCCTCCGCCGGGTCGTCGACCTGGCCGACGTTGACGTTGACCAGCCCCACCCGGTGGCCGTTGTGCGAGCCCGTGTTGGTCTCGTCGGCGTGCGCGGCCCCCGCCGGAAGCCAGCACACCACCAGCGCCGTGACCGCCCCGGCCAGACAGCGCGCCACGACCCGCCCCCGCTCGTTCCTCATACCCCGGTCCTCGTTTCATCGGTTCGGCTTCTGATCGGACACGGCGTCCGCCCGTTCATCGGACCCTGCGCCCACCCGTTCATCTGCAAAAACCACCATGAGGTCACGCCGGGTAACTCGTACGGGGCCCGTCCGGAGAGCCGATGACACACGAAGCGCCCTTCCCGGCCGTCCTCGGTCCGGGGAAGGGCGCTCGGTGACGACCGGCGCAGGTCAGTTGTGGCTGTGCAGGATCTCGTTCAGCCCGCCCCACACCGCGTTGTTCGGCCGGGCCTCCACGGTGCCGGTGACCGAGTTGCGGCGGAAGAGGATGTTGGAGGCGCCGGACAGCTCGCGGGCCTTCACGATCTGGCCGTCGGGCATGGTGACGCGGGTGCCGGCGGTGACGTAGAGGCCGGCCTCGACGACGCACTCGTCGCCGAGGGCGATACCGACGCCCGCCTCGGCGCCGATCAGGCAGCGCTCACCGATGGAGATGATGACGTTGCCGCCGCCGGACAGCGTGCCCATGGTCGAGGCACCGCCGCCGATGTCCGAGCCGTCGCCGATCACGACGCCCGCGGAGATACGGCCCTCGACCATCGACGTGCCGAGCGTGCCGGCGTTGAAGTTGACGAAGCCCTCGTGCATGACGGTGGTGCCCTCGGCGAGGTGGGCGCCGAGGCGGACCCGGTCGGCGTCGGCGATCCGGACGCCCTTGGGGGCCACGTAGTCGGTCATGCGGGGGAACTTGTCGACGGAGGTCACCTGGAGGTGCAGGCCCTCGGCGCGCGCGTTCAGCCGGACCTTCTCGAGGTCGTCGACGGCGACCGGGCCGAGCGAGGTCCAGGCGACGTTGGCGAGGAAGCCGAAGATGCCCTCCATGCTCTGGCCGTGCGGCTTGACCAGGCGGTGGGAGAGCAGGTGCAGGCGCAGGTAGACGTCGTGCGCGTCGATCGGCTTCTCGTCGAGCGAGGCGATGACCGTGCGGACCGCGACCACCTCGACGCCCCGGCGGGCGTCCGGGCCGATCGCCGCGGTCGCACCGCCGCCGAGCAGCTCGGCGGCCTGCTCGGCGGAGAGCCGCTCGGTGCCGGACGGGCCGGGCTCGGCGGCCAGTTCGGGAGCGGGGAACCAGGTGTCGAGGACGGTGCCGTCGGCGGCGACCGTGGCGAGGCCGGCGGCCACGGCGCCGGTGGTGCGAGGAGCAGTCGTGTCGGTCATGAGGGCAACCTAACCGGCGGACGGCGGTCGATGCGAACCGGTGCGGGGGCGTCTCACGTGCCGGGCGGTACGTCCCGCCGCTGGTCGGCGACGCGCGGCGACGGCCCGCCGTCGGGGCCACCCGCAACCCGACGGCTGCCCAGCCACCGGCGGCCACCCACTCCCGCAACCCGACGGCCACCCAGCCAGCGGCAGTCACTCCCGCAACCTGACGGCCACCCAGCCACCGGCAGTCACTCACTCCAGCAAACCCGACGGCCACCCAGCCACCGCCGGCCACTCCCGCAACTCGACGACCGCCCCGCCATAGGAGTCCTTCCGCAGCCCGACGTCCGCCCCGCCGTCGGCGTCACTCCCGCACCGCCGGCGTCACTCCCGCGCTCCCACCTAGCGACGACCCGCCCACCCGATTCACTCCCGCGCTCCCGCGACGACCCGCCCCAGCACCTCCCGGGCGTACGCCTCGTCGTACGGAACCCCGGTCAGCAGCACCTGGAGACAGACGCCGTCGACGACCGCCACCAGTGCCCGCGCGGTCACCGGATCCGTACGCCGGGACAGCAGCTCGGCGAGCCCCTCGGCCCACTCGGCGGCGACGGGCCGCAGCGCGGGCCGGCGCAGGGCGGCGAGGTAGAGCTCGTACTCCAGCTCGACGCCCGTGCGGTCGCCCGCGAGCCACTCCCCCACCCACGCGGCGAGTTCGGCGGCCAGGTCGGTCCGGGGATCGTCCAGCGCGCCGCGCCCGGCGACGATCTTGGCGAAACCCTCGTTGGCCTGCCGCAGCGCGGCGACCAGCAGTTCGTCGAGGGTTTTGAAGTGGTACGTCGTCGAGCCGAGCGGCACGTCGGCCTCGGCGGCGGCGGTGCGGTGACTCAGCCCGGCGATGCCCTTCTCCCCGACGACCCGGATCGCCGCGTCGATGATCCGCTGGCGCCGCTCGGGGTCGTAGCGGCGGGGCATCAGTGGGCACCTCCCAGGTTCAGCACCACGACCCCGATGATGATCAGCGCGATTCCGGCGGCCTTGGCGACGGTCATGCCCTCCCCCAGGAAGACGATCCCGATCGTGGCGATGGCCGCGGTGCCGACGCCGGCCCAGATCGCGTAGGCCGTTCCCACGGAGACGGTCTTCAGCGTCTGCGCGAGCAGCGCGAAGGAGACGAGGTAGCCGAGGAACGTGAGCAGCGAGGGCCCGAGTCGGCTGAAACCGTCGCTGTACTTCATGGCGGTGGTCGCGCCCACCTCGGCGGCGATGGCCCCGGCCAGCAGCAGATAACCCATATGTACGAGCGTACACAACACCTGTACACCCGTACACAACGGCAGAAGAGATACCGCTTTCAACAAACGACTCCCAGGGGCCCCACTGGTCCACTACGGTGTCACCGATCACACACCGGGCGACCACAACTGCACCGCCGTCACGGGAGCCCGCCGGAGGAAACAAGAGCATGCCGAAAGACAAGTCCCGGCCCCCACTGGACCGCCCGTGGGAGAGCGGCTGGGCCCCGGACACCACCCGGGCACCAGGAACCCGACGGCTGTGGCTGGCAGGCGCCCTCGCCGTGGCCACGGTCACCGCGTGCGTCACGGCCGTCACCGTGCTGGAGAACGAGTCCGGCGAGCCGGCCCACAAGGCGGCGGAACCGACCACGCTCGGCAGCTCGGCCCCGGGCGGTCTGATCTCCTTCGCGACTCCCTCCAAGGGCGCAGGCGAAAGCCCGGGCGCGCACGGCGACCGTCCGTCCTCCACCCCGACCCCCAGCACGAGCGCGTCCACCGGCGCCGACCCGAGTCCGAAGCCGGAGAAGAAGGCCCCCAAGCCCTCGGCGTCCGACGCCACGTCGAAGCCCCCGAAGCCCCCGGCCTCGCACGGCACATCCATACGCTCGGTCAACTATCCCGACCGCTACTGGCGTGTCCGCGACGGCTACGTGCGCCTGGACCAGATCGGCTCCGGCCCCGAGCAGCGCGAGGACGCCACTTTCGAGCGCGTCTCCGGCCTCGCCGACTCCTCCTGCCACTCCTTCACCACGGCGGACGGCCGCTACCTCCGCCACCGCAGCTTCGTCCTGGTCGAGGACACCGACGACGGCTCGGCCCTGTTCCGCAAGGACGCCACCTTCTGCCCGCGCCCCTCGGCCGCGTCGGGCGCGGTCATGCTGGAGTCCCTGAACTATCCGGGCCGCTTCCTGCGCCACCGCAACTTCCAGCTCCGCCTCGAGCCGTACCAGCACGACGGCCTGTACCGCGCGGACTCGGCGTTCCGGCTGGTGGCCGGGCTGGACTGAGCATGCGAAGGGGCGGCACCCCGGCAGGGTGCCGCCCCTTCGTCGGTCAGTGGGTCTCAGACGGATCTCAGACGTTGAACCCGAGCGCCCGAAGCTGCTCCCGCCCATCGTCCGTGATCTTGTCGGGGCCCCACGGCGGCATCCAGACCCAGTTGATGCGCAGCTCGTTGACGAGGCCGTCCGTGGCGGACTTGGCCTGGTCCTCGATGACGTCCGTCAGCGGACAGGCCGCGGAGGTCAGGGTCATGTCGAGCGTCGCGATGTTCGCTTCGTCGATGTGGATGCCGTAGATCAGGCCGAGGTTGACGACGTCGATGCCCAGCTCGGGGTCGACGACGTCGTACAGCGCCTCACGGACCTCTTCCTCCGAGGCCGGCTTCATCTCAACGGTCTCGCTCATGCCGTCGTCTCCTTCTCGGCGTCGGCGCCGCCCAGCACCTGGGCCGTCGCGTCCTTCCAGGCCATCCAGCTCAGCAGGGCGCACTTCACCCGGGCCGGGTACTTGGAGACCCCGGCGAACGCGACCGCGTCCTCCAGGATCTCCTCCATCGCGTCGTCGGGTTCGAGCTTCCCCTTGGACTGCATCAGCTCCAGGAAGGTCTCCTGGATCTTCCGCGCGTCGGAGAAGTCCTTGCCGACGAGGAGTTCGTTCAGTACGGAGGCCGAGGCCTGGCTGATCGAGCAGCCCTGGCCCTCGTACGAAACGTCCTCGATCCTCGTTCCGTCGTACTTCACGCGCAGTGTGATCTCGTCACCGCACGTCGGATTGACGTGGTGCACCTCGGCGTCGCCATCCCGCAAGCCCCGCCCGTGCGGGTTCTTGTAGTGGTCCAGGATGACTTCCTGGTACATGGAGTCCAGTTTCACCGTTCAGCACGCCCTTCAGCCGAAGAAGTTCCGTACGTGCTCCAGGCCGTCGACCAGCGCGTCGATCTCGGCCGGCGTGGAGTACAGATAGAACGACGCTCGCGTGGTCGCAGGAATTCCGTACCGCAGGCAGACCGGCCTCGCGCAGTGGTGGCCGACCCGGACCGCGATGCCCTGTTCGTCGAGGACCTGACCCACGTCGTGCGGGTGGATGTCCCCGAGGGTGAAGGAGATCGCCGCTCCGCGCTCCTCGGCCGTCGTCGGGCCGATGATGCGCAGATCCGGAACCTCCAGCAGCCGCTTCACCGCGTACTCGGTCAGCGCGTGCTCGTGGGCGAGGATCTTGTCCATGCCGATCGAGTTGAGGTAGTCGATCGCCGCGCCGAGACCGACCGCCTGGGCGACCGGCGGAGTGCCCGCCTCGAACTTGTGGGGCGCCGGGGCGTAGGTCGAGGAGTGCATCGACACTGTCTCGATCATCTCGCCGCCGCCGAGGAAGGGCGGCAGGTCCTCCAGGAGCTCCTGGCGGCCCCAGAGGACGCCGATACCCGTCGGGCCGCACATCTTGTGGCCGGTGAAGGCCACGAAGTCGGCCTGGAGGGCCTGCACGTCCAGCGGCATGTGCGGCGCGGCCTGCGAGGCGTCGATGCAGACCAGCGCACCGACCTCCTGGGCGCGGCGCACGATCGCCTCGACCGGGTTCTGGGTGCCCAGGATGTTGGAGACCAGCACGAAGGAGACGATCTTCGTCTTCTCGTTGATGACCTCGTCGATGTTGGACAGGTCCAGGCGGCCGTCGTCGGTCAGGCCGAACCACTTCAGCTTCGCGCCCGTGCGCTGCGCGAGCAGCTGCCACGGCACGATGTTGGAGTGGTGCTCCATCTCCGTGATGACGATCTCCGTGTCGGAGTCCACGCGGTAGGGCTCGTCGGCCCAGCCCAGCATGTTCGCCACGAGGTTGAGCGACTCCGAGGCGTTCTTGGTGAAGATCACCTCGTCGCGGGACGGCGCGTTGATGAACTCCGCGACCTTGTCGCGCGCGCCCTCGTACAGCGCCGTGGCCTCCTCGGCGAGGACGTGCACGCCACGATGGACGTTGGCGTTGTAGCGCTCGTAGTACTCGTTGAGGGCGTCCAGCACCTGACGCGGCTTCTGGCTGGTCGCCGCGTTGTCCAGGTACACGAGCTTCTTACCGTCGTGGACCTGGCGGTCCAGGATGGGGAAGTCCTTGCGGAGCGCCTCGGTGTCGAGGAGGCCCGGCAGCTGTGTCACGCGGATGCGCCACCCTTCGTGTATGCCTCGTAGCCCTCTTCCTCCAGCTTGTCGGCGAGCTCGGCACCGCCGGACTCGACGATCCGGCCGCCGGAGAAGACGTGCACGTGGTCGGGCTTGATGTAGCGGAGGATGCGCGTGTAGTGCGTGATCAGCAGGGTGCCGACCTCGCCCGTGTCACGGACGCGGTTCACACCCTCCGACACGACGCGCAGGGCGTCGACGTCCAGGCCGGAGTCGGTCTCGTCGAGGACCGCGATCTTCGGCTTGAGCAGCTCCAGCTGGAGGATCTCGTGGCGCTTCTTCTCACCGCCGGAGAAGCCCTCGTTGACGTTGCGCTCGGCGAAGGCCGGGTCGATGTTGAGGCGCTCCATGGCCTCCTTGACCTCCTTCACCCAGGTGCGCAGCTTGGGGGCCTCGCCGCGGATGGCGGTGGCGGAGGTGCGCAGGAAGTTGGACACGGAGACACCGGGGACCTCGACCGGGTACTGCATGGCGAGGAACAGACCGGCGCGGGCGCGCTCGTCGACGGACATCTCCAGGACGTCCTCGCCGTCGAGGGTGACGGTGCCGCCGGTGATCGTGTACTTCGGGTGTCCCGCGAGGGAGTAGGCGAGGGTCGACTTGCCCGAGCCGTTGGGGCCCATGATGGCGTGCGTCTCGCCCTGCTTCACGGTGAGGTCGACACCCTTGAGGATTTCCTTCGTGCCGTTCTCGACCTCGACGGTGACGTGCAGGTCTCGGATTTCAAGCGTAGCCATGGGTGCCTCAGGACTCCTGGGTGAGGGAGACGAGCACGTCGTCCCCTTCGATCTTTACGGGGTATACGGGGACGGGGCGCGTCGCGGGAAGGGCGTCGGGCTTGCCGGAGCGGAGGTCGAAGCGCGAGCCGTGCAGCCAGCACTCGATGTGGCAGTCGTCGACCTCGCCCTCCGCCAGGGAGACGTTCGCGTGCGAGCAGATGTCGTAGATCGCGAACACCTCGCCCTCGGTCTGCACGATGGACACGGGCGTGCCGTCGAGTTCCACCCGCTTCGGGGTGTCCTCCTCCAGCTCGCCGAGTCCACAGGCGCGTACGAAGGTCATCCGACCGCGGCCTCCAGCTCCTCCTCGATCTTGGCGATCAGGCGCTCCTCGATGTCCGGGAGGCCGATCTGCTGGACCAGCTCGGCGAAGAAGCCGCGGACCACAAGGCGGCGGGCCTCGTACTCCGGGATGCCGCGGGCCATGAGGTAGAAGAGCTGCTCGTCGTCGAAGCGGCCGGTGGCCGAGGCGTGGCCGGCGCCGACGATCTCGCCGGTCTCGATCTCGAGGTTCGGCACGGAGTCCACGCGCGCCCCGTCCGTGAGGACCAGGTTGCGGTTCATCTCGTACGTGTCGGTGCCCTCGGCCTTGGCCTCGATGAGCACGTCGCCGATCCACACCGCGTGGGCGCCGTCGCCCTGGAGGGCGCCCTTGTAGACGACGTTCGACTTGCAGTGCGGGACGTTGTGGTCGACCAGGAGGCGGTGCTCCTGGTGCTGGCCCCGGTCGGTGAAGTACAGGCCGAACAGCTCGGCCTCGCCGCCGGGCCCGGCGTACCGCACGCGCGGGTGGAGCCGGACGACGTCGCCGCCGAAGGTGACGACGACCGACTTGAAGGAGGCGTCGCGGCCGACGAGGGCGTTGTGCTGGGCGACGTGCACGGCCTTGTCGTCCCAGTCCTGGACGCAGACGACGGTCAGCTTGGCGCCGTCGCCCAGGATGTAGTCGACGTTGGCGGCGAGCACCGCGTCACCGGTGTGGTCGATGACCACGACGGCCTCGGCGAAGGCGCCCAGCTCGATCACCTGGTGGCCGAAGGCGGTGCCGCCCTCGCCGTGCACCGCGATGCGGATCGGCTCGGTGAGGACGGTCTCCTTCGGCACGGTCACGACCGAGGCCTTCTCGAACGCCGAGTAGGCCTGGGCGGCGACGCGGTCCACCGGGGTGCCCGCCTTGCCGAGCCGCGCGTCGTCGCGGCCGACGGCCTCGACGGTGACGCCCTCGGGTGCCTGTACGTCGACCTTCACGCCGTTGCCGTTGGCGACGGCGGTGCCGTCGTGCAGGCCGCGCAGGCGCTCCAGCGGGGTGAACCGCCACTCCTCCTCACGGCCGTGCGGAACGGGGAAGTCCGCCACGTCGAAGGAGGGGGGCGCGCTCATGCGGGTGGCGACGGTCGACTCGGCCGCCACCGCGATCGAGCCGGTGGTGGTGGACCCCACCGGGATGTTCTGAGCCTCAGCCATGGCTGTCGTAGTGCTCGCTTTCCGTTGCGTAAGGGGCTTGATGGGGACGGCAGGTGGCTGGGTCAGCCCACCGCGCCTTCCATCTGCAGCTCGATCAGCCGGTTGAGCTCCAGCGCGTACTCCATGGGGAGCTCCTTGGCGATGGGCTCGACGAAGCCGCGCACGATCATCGCCATCGCCTCGAACTCGCTCAGACCGCGGCTCATCAGGTAGAAGAGCTGGTCCTCGGAGACCTTGGAGACGGTGGCCTCGTGGCCCATGGACACGTCGTCCTCGCGGACGTCCACGTAGGGGTAGGTGTCCGAGCGGGAGATCGTGTCGACCAGCAGCGCGTCACAGAGCACGTTCGACTTGGAGCCCGCGGCGCCCTCGCCGATCTCGATCAGACCACGGTAGGACGTACGGCCGCCACCGCGTGCGACGGACTTCGACACGATGTTGGACGACGTGTTCGGCGCCATGTGGACCATCTTGGCGCCCGCGTCCTGGTGCTGGCCCTCGCCGGCGAAGGCGATGGACAGCGTCTCGCCCTTGGCGTGCTCGCCCATCAGGTAGACGGCCGGGTACTTCATCGTCACCTTGGAGCCGATGTTGCCGTCGACCCACTCCATGGTCGCGCCCTCGTAGGCCACGGCGCGCTTGGTGACCAGGTTGTAGACGTTGTTCGACCAGTTCTGGATGGTCGTGTAGCGGCAGCGGGCGTTCTTCTTGACGATGATCTCGACGACCGCGGAGTGCAGCGAGTCCGACTTGTAGATCGGCGCGGTGCAGCCCTCGACGTAGTGCACGTAGGCACCCTCGTCCACGATGATCAGCGTCCGCTCGAACTGGCCCATGTTCTCCGTGTTGATACGGAAGTAGGCCTGGAGCGGGATCTCCACGTGGACGCCCGGCGGCACGTAGATGAAGGAGCCGCCCGACCACACGGCGGAGTTCAGCGACGCGAACTTGTTGTCGCCGACGGGGATGACGGTCCCGAAGTACTCCTTGAAGAGCTCCGGGTGCTCCTTCAGGGCCGTGTCGGTGTCGAGGAAGATGACGCCCTGCTCCTCCAGGTCCTCACGGATCTGGTGGTAGACGACCTCCGACTCGTACTGCGCGGCGACACCGGCGACGAGGCGGTTCTTCTCGGCCTCGGGGATGCCCAGCTTGTCGTACGTGTTCTTGATGTCCTCGGGCAGGTCCTCCCAGGAGGCCGCCTGCTTCTCCGTGGAGCGCACGAAGTACTTGATGTTGTCGAAGTCGATCCCCGACAGGTCCGAGCCCCAGTTCGGCATCGGCTTCTTCTCGAACAGGCGCAGGCCCTTGAGGCGGAGCTTGGTCATCCACTCCGGCTCGTTCTTCTTGGCGGAGATGTCGCGGACGACGTCCTCGTTGATGCCGCGCTTGGCAGAGGCGCCGGCCGTGTCGGAGTCGGCCCAGCCGTATTCGTACTTGCCCAGGCCCTCGAGCTCAGGGTGGGCAGTCTCCGTGGGGAGAGTCATGCGGGGTTCCTCCCGGCCGTGCTTGCAGATGCGTTGTGGGAAATCTTGGGGATGAACGTCGTGCAGACGCCGTCGCCGTGCGCGATGGTGGCGAGCCGCTGTACGTGTGTACCGAGCAACTCGGCGAAAAATTCCGTCTCCGCCTCGCACAACTGCGGGAACTGCTCGGCGACGTGGGCGACCGGGCAGTGGTGCTGGCAGAGCTGCTCACCCTTCTGAGGGTGGGGCGCACTGCGCGCCGTAGCAGCGTACCCGTCCGCGCTCAGCGCCTTGGCCAGCGCTTGTGTCCGCTGCTCGGGCGCGGCGGCCTCGACCGCCTCGCGGTACGCGCCCGCCTGTGCGGCGATCCTGGCGCGGGCGAAGGCGGCGATCGCCTCGTTCCCGCCCTCGCGGTCGGCGATCCAGCGCAGCGCGTCCGCCGCCAGCTTGTCGTACGACTGGTCGAAGGCGTCCCGGCCGCAGTCGGTCAGGGCGAACACCTTGGCCGGCCGGCCGCGGGTGCGCGCGCCGTAGACCCGCTGCTCGCGCGCTTCCACGACACCGTCGCCCGCGAGGGCGTCGAGGTGCCGGCGCACGGCCGCCTGGGTGAGACCCAGCCGCTCGGCGAGCTCGGCGACGGTCGACGGGCCGTGGTCCAGGATGGACCGCGCGACTCGGTTGCGGGTGGACCGCTCCCCGGTCGCGAGCTCCTCCTGAGGGGACCCCGTGGGGTTCTCCCGAGCCTCGCCGACGTTTTTCACAACGCCATTGTTGCGTAATTCATCGGGGGCGGGCAAGCGGCGTCCGGCCACCCCGGAGGTGCCCTACGTCACTTAGGTAAAGCTAACCTGACCTGCGGAAACGATCTCTGATCGATCAAAACGGTGGCATGCCGAAGCACCTTGGGGGACACTCCCGAACCATGTCCACACCCCCTCCGACCGGCCCTCTTGTCACCCGGGACACCCTGCGCACGCAGCTGTCCGAGCTGGGTGTGCGCCCAGGTGAGACCCTCCTCGCGCACTCCTCGCTCAGTTCCCTCGGCTGGGTCAACGGCGGGGCCGTCGCGGTCGTGCAGGGACTGCTCGACGCGCTCGGCCAGGAGGGCACGCTGGTGGTTCCGACGCAGACCGGCGACCTCTCCGACCCAGCCCTGTGGGGGAATCCGCCCCTGCCCCCGGAATGGTGGGCGGCCATCCGCGCCACGATGCCCGCCTACGACCCCCGGATCACCCCCACGCGCGGGGTCGGCGTCGTCCCGGAGACCGTGCGCACCTGGCCCGGCGCGCTGCGCAGCGCCCATCCCCAGACCTCGTTCGCGGCGGTCGGCCCGCGCGCGGCGGAGGTGATCGAGGGCCACGCGCCCGACTGCCGGCTCGGCGAGCGCAGCCCGCTCGCGAAGCTGGAGGCCATGGGCGCCCGGGTCCTGCTGCTCGGCGCCGGCTACGCCTCCTGCACCAGCTTCCACCTCGCCGAGTACCGGATACCGTCCCCGCGCGTCGCCGTGGGCCGGCCGGGCCCCGACGGCTGGGAGACCGTGACGGAGGTGTCCATCAGCTCGGACCGTTTCGACGAGCTGGGCTACGACTTCGAGCGGGACCGTCCCGTCGTACGCGGAAAGGTCGGGGCGGCCGAGGCCCGGCTGTTCCCGGTGGCGGACGCGGTGGCCTACGCCGAACAGTGGCTGGCGGTCCACCGTCCTCGCGAGGAGGAGTTCCTGCACCCGCCGGTCTGAGCCGGGTCGCACGAACCTAGACTCTGGACCCATGCGAAGTGAGCCCGTGGTCCAGGTCCAGGCCCTGGTGAAGCGGTACGGCACGAAGACCGCGGTGGACGGGCTGGACCTGGTGGCCCGGGAGGGCGTGACCGCCGTGCTCGGCCCCAACGGGGCGGGCAAGACGACCACGGTCGAGACCTGCGAGGGGTACCGGAAGCCGGACTCCGGCACGGTGCGCGTCCTGGGCCTCGACCCGGTCGGACAGTCCGGGGCCCTGCGGCCCCGCATCGGCGTGATGCTCCAGTCGGGCGGCGTCTACTCGGGCTCCCGCGCCGACGAGATGCTCCGCCACGTGGCCAAGCTGCACGCCCACCCCCTGGACGTGGACGCGCTCATCGAACGCCTCGGGCTCGGCTCCTGCGGGCGTACGACGTACCGGCGGCTGTCGGGCGGGCAGCAGCAGCGGCTCGCCCTCGCGATGGCCGTGGTCGGGCGTCCGGAGCTGGTGTTCCTTGACGAGCCGACCGCCGGGCTCGACCCGCAGGCCCGCCGCGCCACCTGGGACCTGGTCCGGGACCTGCGCGACGACGGTGTCTCCGTGATCCTCACCACCCACTACATGGACGAGGCCGAGCAGCTCGCCGACGACGTGGCGATCATCGACGCGGGCCGGGTCATCGCCCAGGGCTCCCCGGAGGAGCTGTGCCGCGGCGGCGCCGAGAACACGCTCCGCTTCTCCGGCCGCCCCGGGCTGGACGTCGGCTCGCTGCTGAAGGCCCTGCCCGCCGACTGCTCGGCCGCCGAGCTGACGGCCGGTACGTACCGCGTCGTCGGCAAGATCGACCCGCAACTGCTCGCGACGGTCACCTCCTGGTGCGCCCAGCACGGCGTGATGCCGGAGAGGATCTCGGTGGAGCGGCACACCCTGGAGGACGTCTTCTTGGAGCTCACGGGTAAGGAGCTGCGTTCGTGACCGCCACCGGCACCTATGCGCCGAAGCCGGGGGCCGCGCCGCTCCCGCGCATGATCGCGGCCCAGGCCGCGCTCGAGACGAAGATGCTGCTGCGCAACGGCGAGCAGCTGCTGCTGACCGTCGTCATCCCGACCCTGCTCCTGGTGCTCTTCAGCACCGTGGACATCGTCGACACGGGCGCCGGCGAGGCCGTCGACTTCCTCGCCCCCGGCATCCTTGCGCTGGCGATGATGTCGACGGCGTTCACCGGGCAGGCGATCGCGACCGGCTTCGAGCGCCGCTACGGCGTCCTGAAGCGGCTCGCCTCCTCGCCTCTGCCGCGCTGGGGCCTGATGACGGCGAAGACGCTGTCCGTGCTGGTCACCGAGGTGCTCCAGGTGATCCTGCTGACGGTGATCGCCTTCGCGCTCGGCTGGTCGCCGCAGGGCAATCCGTTCGCGGTCCTGCTGCTCCTGGTCCTGGGTACGGCGGCCTTCTCGGGCCTCGGTCTGCTGATGGCCGGGACGCTGAAGGCCGAGGCGACGCTCGCCGCCGCCAACCTGGTGTTCCTGCTGCTGCTCGTCGGCGGCGGGGTCATCGTGCCGCTCGACAAGTTCCCCTCCGCCGTGCAGGACCTGCTCGGCCTGCTGCCCATCTCGGCCCTGTCCGGCGGACTGCGGGACGTGCTCCAGCACGGGGCCGGGATGCCCTGGGCCGACCTGGGGATCCTGAGCGTCTGGGCGGTCGTCGGGCTGGCGGCGGCCGGGCGGTTCTTCCGCTGGGAGTGAGGCCATGACGGCTGGGGGAAGGCCCATGACGGACCCTAGTGAAAGCGTGCACAAGCGGCGCCCTACGATGGGTCGCGTGCCAAAAGTGACCCCCGCCGACGCCAGGGCGGCCCTGCGCAACCCGCTCGCCTTCATCGCCGAGCGCTGGACCCCGGAACCCCGGACGGTCCAGCGGGCGGCCCTCTCCGCGATCGTGATGTCGGTGCTCATCGTGGTCACCGGCGGAGCGGTACGGCTGACCGGCTCGGGCCTCGGCTGCCCGACCTGGCCCAAGTGCACCGCCGACTCGCTCACCGCGACCAGCGCGATGGGCGTCCACGGCGCCATCGAGTTCGGCAACCGCATGCTGACGTACGTGCTGTGCGCCGCCGTCGGCTGGGCGATCATCGCCGCGCGCTCCCAGAAGCCGCACCGGCGCAGCCTGACCCGGCTGGGCTGGGCGCAGTTCTGGATCGTGATGAGCAACGCGGTGCTCGGCGGCATCGTGGTGCTGGTCGGGCTCAACCCGTACACCGTCGCGGCGCACTTCGTGGCCACGTCCGCGCTCATCGCGGTGGCCACGGTGATGTGGCAGCGCACCCGTGAGGGCGACACGCCGCCGCGCCCCCTGGTCGGCAAGGCCGTGCGGCAGCTGGTGTGGTTCCTGGTCGCCGCCGCCGTGCTGCTCATCCTGGTCGGCACGGTGGTCACGGGCGCGGGACCGCACGCCGGCGACTCCAGCGAGGTCGAGCGGATGCCGGTCGACTGGGAGACGGTGAGCAAGCTGCACGCCGTGCTGGCGTGGATCGTGGTGACGCTGACATTCGCCCTGTGGTTCGTCCTCAAGGCGGTCGACGCGCCGCGCGGCCCGCTGAACCGCACCCGCGAGCTGTTCCTGATCCTGCTCGCGCAGGGCGTCATCGGCTACGTCCAGTACTTCACGGACCTGCCCGAGGTCCTGGTCGGCCTGCACATGTTCGGCTCGGCCGTGATGTGGATCTGGGTGCTGCGGGTGGTGCTGTCGCTGCGCGAACGGCCGGAGGTCGTCGCCGACGTGCCCGGTCCCGCGCCCGAGGCGACGCTGACGAAGGCATAGAAGCCGCCCTGACCGGGGTTCAGTCGAGCCCGTACACCCGGCGCGCGTTCCCCGACGCCAGCATCCCCGCCACCCGCTGCGCGTCGGCCAGGCACCACGCGCCCTCGGCGACCCAGGTGCCGAGCACCCGGCCGAGCGCCTCGCGGAACAGCCGGGCGCCCACCACGTGCAGCTCCGGCAGCCCCTGGGCGCCGGTGGAGAAGAGGATCTTGCCGAACGGGGCCAGCTCCAGGATCTCCGCGAGGACGGTCGCGGCGCGGGCGCCGGTGCGGACCAGGGCGGCGCCGGAGTCGACGTAGACGTGCGGGAAGACACCGGCCAGGTGGGCGGCGTGCCGGTGGTACGGGTAGCCGTGCAGCAGGACGAGATCCGTGCCGAGACCGGCCGTGGCCCGGACGAAGTCCATCAGCAGCACCGGATCCGTACGGTCGATCCGCAGCCCCGGCGCGCCGAGCCCCGCGTGCAGCTGGAGCGGCAACCCCGAGGCGACCGCGCTCCACAGCAGGTGCCGCAGCAGCACGGGGTCGCTCAGCTCCCCGCCGACATCGCGCCCCGCGAGCCAGCGGCCGACGGCCCCCCGCACCTCCCCCGGCCCGGGCGGCTCCGGCGCGAGCGCGAGGCCGTGCCGTACACCCGCGACCGACGTGAAGGCGACGGCGTTCGCGGCGGCGGCGTGCACGGACTCGGCGAGGTTGGCGAGGAAGGACTCGACGGTCCCGGAGGTGTCGGCGACCTGCTCGGCGAGCAGCTCCAGCCGTACGATCTCGCGGGACTCGGCGGCTCCGGCGGAGGCCAGTTCGCCGGGTTCGGTCAGATCACCGGGCAGGCCCGTGTCGACCAGGTACGTCGTGATGCCGCTGCCGCGCAGGAGCCGGCGGGCGGACTCCAGGACGCCCAGTTCGCGGCGGCGGGCCAGGTAGCGGGCGGGCGTGCAGTGCGGTTCGAGACCGAGCAGGGGTGGGCACCAGCGCCGCACGGCGAAGCCGGTCTGGGTGTCGAAGAGGGTGGTGCCGGGGGCGGGTGGGCCCTCGGTGCGGGAGAGGTGGGCCTCGAAGGTGCCGAGGCCCAGCTCCGTGCGGAGTACTCCGTGGCAGTACTGGTCCACTAGGGACGGCGTTTCGATCATCCGGGCTCCCCGGTGTGGACCCTGTTGTTCCTAAGGGTCTTAACGGGTGAACCGGGTTGAGGTCGCGGGGCCGTCGTGGGAGGACCGGTGTGTTCGACGGGTGCGGGACGGCTGTGGCTGGTCGCGCCCACGCGGCGGAGCCGCAAATCGATACAGCCCCGGGCCCCTAAGGGGTCAGTTGTTCTTGGGGCCGCCTACTTGGATCCCCGCCATGCGCGACCACTCGTAGCGGCCCGTCTTCACCTTGGCGGCGAATTCGCCGTCGAAGGACTCGTGGGTCGTGATGCCGGACTTCTCCACGGCCTTCTCGGCGATCTCGTAGGAGGGGGCCACCAGGTCGCCCCAGTTGCCGTCCTCGCCGACCAGGACGATGCGGGCGCCGCGGTCGCCGAGGTAGGCGACCTGGCCCTCGGCGCCGCCATGGGCCTTGGAGAAGGAGCTGATCTGCTGGGCCAGCCGGGCCGCCTTGCGCTCGGCCTTCGGGTCAACCTGCTGCGTCTCTGCCATGACCAGGATGCTACTCACGAGTAGATCGACTGGCGAGAGCAGGGCCCTGTGACGTACGTCAGTGCTGCCTCAGCGCAGGAAGGGGTCGACCGCTACGGCCACGAACAGCAGCGAGACGTACGTGATCGACCAGTGGAACAGGCGCATCTCCTTCAGCTTCGCGCCCGTCACCTCCGCCTTCGCGCGGTTCTGGAGGCCGTGCGCCTCCCAGAGCCAGAAGCCGCCCGCCAGCAGGGCGACCGACGTGTAGAACCAGCCGGTGTAGCCGAGCGGGGTCAGCAGCAGCGAGACGGCGACCATGACCCAGCTGTAGATCACGATCTGCTTGGCGACCACCTTGTTGGAGGCGACCACCGGCAGCATCGGCACGCCCACGCGCGCGTAGTCCTCCTTGACCTTCATGGACAGCGGCCAGTAGTGCGGCGGCGTCCAGAAGAACATGACGAGGAACAGGATGATCGGCGCCCACGACATGGAGTTCGTGACAGAGGACCAGCCGATCAGCACGGGCAGGCAGCCGGCGATGCCGCCCCACACGATGTTCTGCGAGGTACGGCGCTTGAGGATCATCGTGTAGACGACGACGTAGAAGAGGAGCGCGCCGAGGGCGAGCCAGGCGCTCAGCCAGTTCACGGTGAGGCCGAACAGCAGCGTCGAGGCGATCGCCAGGGTGATGCCGAAGGCGAGGCACTCGCGCGGGCTGACCATGCCGGTGACCAGCGGCCGCTGCGAGGTGCGGTCCATCAGGGCGTCGATGTCGCGGTCGATGTACATGTTGAGCGCGTTGGCGCCGCCCGCGGACATGTAACCGCCGACGCAGGTCAGCAGCACCAGCGTCAGGTCGGGCACGCCCTGCTGCGCCAGGAACATCACCGGGACGGTGGTGATCAGCAGCAGCTCGATGATCCGCGGCTTGGTGAGAGCCACGAACGCCTTGACACGGGCCCCGAACGGCCGGTGGGCCGGGCTCTGGTCCGCCCCTAGCATCCCCGCTGGACGGGATTCAACGGCCGTCACGCACACCCCTACAGAGACATCCCAGCAAGCCTCACCCGTGTGAAGTCCCGGTAAAGGCTCGCGCGTACCACGCCACTTTAGACGTTGCCCAGAGTCGGACATTCGCGGGGGTCGGCTCGTGTTGGAGGGCGGCTTCGGAAGGGCGTGCGGAAGCTCGATTGAGCACCCGGATGAGCGGCTCCGTATTCACCTGTCGAATGGGATACGCCCCAGTCAGGAGGCGGATCGAAACGTGTCCCGGCACTCTGGAGTGACTCGAAAGAACGCACGTCCCACGGGGGTAGGCTCGGCTGCGGCCGGTGGACGCCCCGATACACCGGCATCCGACATGTGGAGAGGAGCCCTGACCCAGGGTGAGCACCAAGCCGACCACAACAGACCTCGAGTGGACCGAGTTGGACCAGCGGGCCGTCGACACCGCGCGTGTCCTGGCCGCCGATGCCGTACAGAAGGTCGGTAACGGCCATCCGGGTACGGCGATGAGTCTCGCGCCTGCCGCCTACACCCTCTTCCAGAAGGTGATGCGGCACGACCCGGCGGACGCCGACTGGGTCGGGCGGGACCGCTTCGTGCTGTCCGCCGGCCACTCGTCCCTGACCCTCTACACCCAGCTGTACC
>NZ_JARVKU010000047.1:0-24725 GCF_029813805.1 Streptomyces sp. DH10 | reverse complement strand
GGAGGGGCCGGACCGTTCGCGGTCCGGCCCCTCCGGCATGAGTGGGGTGCGGTTCAGGCCGTCTCGGGCTGCTTGCCGTCGTGCAGGGCGATCGCGCGTTGCATCGCCTTGCGGGCGCGCGGGGTGTCGCGGGCGTCGTGGTAGGCGACGGCGAGGCGGAACCAGGTGCGCCAGTCGTCGGGGGCGGCTTCCGTCTCGGCCTTGCGCTTGGCGAAGACCTCGTCGGCCGAGTCCCGGTCGATCCGGCCGCTGGGCATGCGCCTCAGTTCGTCGACGGGCAGGCCGCCCTCGGCCTCGAGTTCGGCGGCGAGGGCGTTGGCCCTGCGGACGAACTGGGTGTTCTTCCACAGGAACCACAGGCCGATGACCGGCAGGATCAGCACCGCGACACCGAAGGTGACGGTGAGGGGCGTGCCGGTCTCGATGAGCAGCACGCCACGGCTGCCGACCAGGACGAAGTAGACGACCAGGACGGCGGCCGTGAGGGCGTAGGTGAGCTTCGCGCGCATGACGGTCAGGTGCTCAGCTCAGGTCCAGGAAGTGTTCCAGGCCGAAGGTCAGGCCCGGGACGCTCCCCACACGGCGGGCGCCGAGCAGGATGCCCGGCATGAAGCTGCTGTGGTGCAGCGAGTCGTGCCGGACCGTCAGGGTCTCGCCCTCGGCGCCGAGCAGGACCTCCTGGTGGGCGAGCAGGCCGCGCAGCCGGACGGCGTGGACCGGCACGCCGTCGACGTCGGCGCCGCGGGCACCGTCCAGGGCGGTGGCCGTGGCGTCCGGGGCCGGGGCGGAGCCGGCGTTTCGGCGGGCCTCGGCGATGAGCTGGGCGGTGCGCGTGGCGGTGCCGGAGGGTGCGTCCACCTTGTTCGGGTGGTGCAACTCGACGACCTCGACGGACTCGAAGTACGGCGCGGCGATCTGCGCGAACTTCATGGTCAGGACGGCCCCGATGGAGAAGTTGGGCGCGATGAGCACGCCGGTCTCCGGGGACTGCTCCAGCCAGCCCTTCAGCTGCGCGAGGCGCTCGTCGGTCCAGCCGGTGGTGCCGACGACCGCGTGGATGCCGTGGCGTACGCAGTAGCCGAGGTTGGCCATGACCGAGTCGGGCGTGGTCAGTTCGACCACGACCTGGGCGCCGGTCTCGGCCAGCGTCTCCAGCTTGTCGCCTCGGCTCAGCGCGGCGACCAGTTCCATGTCCTCGGCGGCTTCCACGGCTCGTACCGCTTCCGAGCCGATCCGGCCCTTGGCGCCGAGGACCGCCACGCGCAGCTTGCTCATCTCTTGTGCTTCCTTAACCAGGGGGTTGTCAGGCGACGGCGTCGTGCAGGCGGGTCGCCTGTTTGTCCTTGAGCGGGCCGATGACCGACAGGGAGGGCTTCCGTCCCAGGATCTCGCGGGCGACCGAGCGGACGTCGTCCGGGGTGACCGACGCTATCCGCGACAGCATGTCGTCGACGGACATCTGCTCGCCCCAGCACAGCTCGCTCTTGCCGATACGGTTCATCAGCGCGCCGGTGTCCTCCAGGCCGAGGACCGTGGAGCCCTGGAGCTGGCCGATCGCGCGCCCGATCTCGTCGTCCGAGAGGCCGTGCTCGGCGACGTGGTCGAGTTCGTCGCGGCAGATCTTCAGCACGTCGTGCACCTGCGACGGCCTGCACCCCGCGTACACGCCGAACAGGCCGCAGTCGGCGAAGCCCGAGGTGTACGAGTACACGCTGTAGGCCAGGCCACGCTTCTCGCGGACCTCCTGGAAGAGGCGGGAGGACATGCCGCCGCCGAGGGCGGTGTTCAGCACGCCCAGAGCCCAGCGCCGCTCGTCCGTGCGGGACAGGCCCGGCATGCCGAGCACGACGTGCGCCTGCTCGGTCTTGCGGTCGACTAGCTCGACCCGGCCCGCGGTGCGCAGGGCACGCTTGCCGCTGCGCGGGGCGACGGGCTCGGCGGCGAGGTCCTTGAAGGCACCGGCCTTCTCGAAGGCGGCGCGGACCTGCCGTACGACCTTGGAGTGGTCGACGTTGCCGGCGCACGCGACGACCAGGTGGGTCGGGTCGTAGTGCTTCTTGTAGAAGCGGCGGATGCGGTCGGCGGTGAGGGCGTTGACCGTGTCGACCGTGCCGAGGACCGGGCGGCCGAGGGAGTTGTCGCCGAACATCGTGTGCGCGAACAGGTCGTGCACGCAGTCGCCCGGGTCGTCCTCGGTCATGGCGATCTCTTCGAGGATGGCGCCGCGCTCGACGTTGACGTCCTCTTCGAGGATGAGCGAGCCGGTGAGCATGTCGCTGACGACGTCGATGGCGAGGGGCAGGTCGGTGTCGAGCACGCGTGCGTAGTAGCACGTGTACTCCTTCGCCGTGAACGCGTTCATCTCGCCGCCGACCGCGTCGATCGCGGAGGAGATGTCCAGGGCGGACCTGCGGTTCGTGCCCTTGAAGAGCAGGTGCTCCAGGTAGTGGGTGGCGCCGTTCAGGGCCGGGGTCTCGTCGCGGGAGCCGACGTGCGCCCAGATGCCGAAGGTCGCGGAGCGGACCGAGGGCAGGGTCTCGGTGACGATGCGCAGGCCGCCGGGGAGGGTGGTCTTGCGGACCGTGCCGATGCCGTTGGTGCCCTTGATCAGGGTTTGGGTACGGGCGACGGCCCGCGCCTCGGAGGAGGTGCGGGCCGTCGCCTGGGAGCTACTCGACGTCACTTGTCGGTGTCGTCCTTCGTCTCATCGTTCTCTTCGCCCTCGATGACCGGGATCAGGGAGAGCTTGCCGCGGGAGTCGATCTCGGCGATCTCGACCTGGACCTTGGCGCCCACGCCGAGAACGTCCTCGACGTTCTCCACGCGCTTGCCGCCGGCGAGCTTGCGGATCTGCGAGATGTGCAGCAGACCGTCCTTGCCGGGCAGCAGGGAGACGAACGCACCGAAGGTGGTCGTCTTGACGACCGTACCGAGGTAGCGCTCGCCGACCTCGGGCATCGTCGGGTTGGCGATGCCGTTGATCGTGGCGCGGGCGGCCTCGGCGGAGGGGCCGTCGGCGGCACCGATGTAGATCGTGCCGTCGTCCTCGATCGTGATCTCGGCGCCCGTGTCCTCCTGGATCTGGTTGATCATCTTGCCCTTGGGGCCGATGACCTCGCCGATCTTGTCGACCGGGATCTTCACGGTGATGATCCGCGGTGCGTTCGGGGACATCTCGTCCGGCGTGTCGATCGCTTCCATCATCACGTCGAGGATGTGGAGGCGGGCGTCACGGGCCTGCTTGAGGGCCGCGGCCAGGACGGAGGCCGGGATGCCGTCCAGCTTGGTGTCGAGCTGGAGGGCGGTCACGAAGTCCTTGGTGCCGGCGACCTTGAAGTCCATGTCGCCGAAGGCGTCCTCCGCACCGAGGATGTCGGTGAGGGTGACGTAGTGCGTCTCGCCCTCGATCTCCTGGGAGATCAGGCCCATGGCGATACCGGCGACGGGGGCCTTCAGCGGCACACCGGCGTTCAGCAGCGACATGGTGGAGGCGCAGACCGAGCCCATGGACGTCGAGCCGTTGGAGCTCAGCGCCTCGGAGACCTGGCGGATCGCGTAGGGGAACTCCTCGCGCGCCGGCAGGACCGGGATCAGGGCGCGCTCGGCGAGGGCGCCGTGGCCGATCTCGCGGCGCTTCGGGGAACCGACGCGGCCGGTCTCGCCGGTGGAGTACGGCGGGAAGTTGTAGTTGTGCATGTAGCGCTTGCGGGTCACCGGGGAGAGGGTGTCCAGCTGCTGCTCCATGCGCAGCATGTTCAGCGTGGTGACGCCCAGGATCTGGGTCTCGCCGCGCTCGAACACCGCGGAGCCGTGGACCCGCGGGATGGCCTCGACCTCGGCGGCCAGGGTGCGGATGTCGGTGACACCGCGGCCGTCGATGCGCTTCTTCTCCTTGATGACGCGCTCACGGACCAGGGTCTTGGTCAGCGAGCGGTACGCGGCGGAGATCTCCTTCTCGCGGCCCTCGAACTCCGGCAGGAGCTTCTCGGCGGCGAGCTGCTTGACGCGGTCGAGCTCCGCCTCGCGCTCCTGCTTGCCGGCGATGGTGAGCGCCTGGGCGAGCTCGGGCTTGACGGCGGCGGTGAGCGCCTCCAGCACGTCGTCCTGGTGGTCCAGGAAGATCGGGAACTCGCCGGTCGGCTTGGCGGCCTTGGAGGCGAGGTCCGACTGGGCCTTGCAGAGCACCTTGATGAAGGGCTTCGCGGCGTCCAGACCGGCGGCGACGACCTCCTCGGTGGGCGCCTCGGCGCCGCCCTCGACGAGCTTGATGGTCTTCTCGGTGGCCTCGGCCTCGACCATCATGATCGCGACGTCGCCGTCCTCCAGGACGCGGCCCGCGACGACCATGTCGAAGACGGCGTCCTCGAGCTCGGTGTGCGTCGGGAAGGCCACCCACTGACCGCGGATCAGCGCGACGCGGACGCCGCCGATCGGGCCGGAGAAGGGCAGACCGGCCAGCTGCGTGGACGCGGACGCGGCGTTGATCGCGACGACGTCGTACAGGTGGTCGGGGTTGAGCGCCATGATCGTGGCGACGACCTGGATCTCGTTGCGCAGGCCCTTCTTGAAGGACGGGCGCAGCGGGCGGTCGATCAGGCGGCAGGTGAGGATCGCGTCCTCGGAGGGGCGGCCCTCACGGCGGAAGAAGCTGCCGGGGATCTTGCCGGCGGCGTACATCCGCTCCTCGACGTCCACCGTGAGGGGGAAGAAGTCGAGCTGGTCCTTGGGGTTCTTGGATGCGGTGGTGGCCGACAGCACCATGGTGTCGTCGTCCAGGTACGCCACGGCGGAGCCGGCGGCCTGCTTGGCCAGGCGGCCCGTCTCGAAGCGGATGGTGCGGGTGCCGAAGGGGCCGTTGTCGATGACAGCCTCGGCGTAGTGGGTCTCGTTCTCCACTAGCGTTTTCTCCGTTACTTTGTCGTCTTTCGTCCCACGCTGCCCGTGTGGCAGGGGGACGGTGGCGGAGAAGCGCTCCGTGCGGTGCGGGCCGGTCTTCGATCGAAGCACCCGGGGCTTCCCCCCGGGGGCCACTACCGAGGACCGGCGGCGGCTAGGCGCGCTTCTCCTCTTCTTGTCGTGCTGTGTCGTCCGTATTGCGTTGTGCTACCACACTACAAAGCAGTAGCGACACTCCGCACGTACAGCAAAGGGAGCGGTCCCCTTTCCTGCCGGGAACCGCTCCCTTCACGGCGTCTTACTTGGCGCCCGCCGCACCGCGGCGGATGCCGAGGCGGTCGACCAGCGCACGGAAGCGCTGGATGTCCTTCTTGGCGAGGTACTGCAGCAGCCGGCGGCGCTGACCGACCAGGATCAGCAGACCACGACGGGAGTGGTGGTCGTGCTTGTGGGTCTTGAGGTGCTCGGTCAGGTCGGAGATCCGACGCGACAGCAGAGCGACCTGGACCTCGGGGGAGCCGGTGTCGCCCTCCTTGGTACCGAACTCGGACATGATCTGCTTCTTCGTAGCGGCGTCGAGCGACACGCGTACTCCTCATAGTCTGTGATGGCCACCGAGTGCCCCCGGTCTGCTTCTCGGGGGATCTTCCGTGACTCGGAAGGCGGGGATCCGCTGGGCGCGGCCTCCAGGGCGATGAGCTCCGGGGGTGCGTACACAAACGGCCGTCGACCAGGGTACCAGGCGGTCGGGGGCGTCTTTGCGCTGGTCCCCGAACCTGCCGGGCGGGGCGGCCTGCGCCACTAGGGTGAGCAGGTTCGGATCGTTCGTACGGCATCCGGACGTTCGGAACCGGTACGTCGGGAAGGGGTCGCTACGGCATGGCGGAGACGGCTGAGGAGATCAAGGCACGCAAGGAGCGGGAGCGGGACGAGCTCTACGCCCTCGACATCTCCGGTGTCGAGTGGCACTGCGCGCCGGGCACGGAGGAGCACGAGGAGCGGGTCGAGATCGCGTACCTGCCCGAGGGGGCCGTGGCGATGCGGTCCTCGCTCGACCCGGACACGGTGCTGCGCTACACCGAGGCGGAGTGGCGGGCGTTCGTGCTGGGGGCGCGGGACGGGGAGTTCGATCTGGAGCCGGGGGCGCGCAACGGGGGGTTGCAGGCGGAGACCGGGCCGCAGTCACAGTAGTTCCGCGGAGCGCGACGAGGGGCAGCCGGTGATCGGTTGCCCCTCGTTGCGGTTCTTTCACGCTAATCGCCCTGTTTGTTCATCAACGTGTGTGCTGCGTACGTCACTTCCGGGCAGCTTCTGACGGGTTGTGACGCGGCGGACAGGTGCTCGGGGGTGGACGGGCCTGCCGGGGTGGGGCTTGTGGTGATTAGGCTGGGACGGGGCGCGGCGTCAGAACCCGTGAGTAGGGGTGGGCGTCCCAGGGGGAGAGCGGGGGAGCCTGGATTCGGACGACCTCGGACGACCTCTATACGCCTCGGAACGACTTCGTACGACGTCGGACGACAAGCAAGGGTCGCCCCAGCACGGCATGAGGGTGCTCGACCACACCAGGAGGAACACTGTGAGCAGCGATCGGGACGGGAACCGCGGGGGCTGGGCGACACCCGGCGATGACCAGCCCGACGCGGAGTCCGCGGCAGAGGTGACGGGCGAGTTCACCATCGACTACGCGCCGCCGGCCTGGTACACGCAGAACGCCTCGGGGAGTTCGAGCTCGGGGCAGGGAGCGGGCCAGTCCGGGGGCTCCAGTGCTTCCGGGGCACCCGGGGGGTCCCGTCCGCAGGGGGGTTCCGGGGTGCCGAGCGGGCCGGTTCCGCCGCTGCCGGGGCTCACTCCGCCGCCGCATGCCAATCCTTCCGGTGGGGCATCGTCCGTTCCTAGGCAGGGCCAGGGGCAGGCCTCCGGCTCGGCTCCCACACCGCCACCGGCACCGGCTCCTTCTCCGGCTCCAGGGGCGCCTTTCACGCCGCCCGCGCCGTCGCCTGCTCCGGGTGCTCCGTTCACGCCTCCCCCGCCTCCCGCGGCCTCGCCGGGCACGCCCTTCACGCCGCCCGCGCCTGCTGCCGGGGGGCCGTCTGCCGGAGGACCGGCTGCCGTCCCCCGCCTTCCCGTGGGGTTCGAGCCGCAGGGGGCGCAGTCGCCTGCGGCTCAGTCCCCGGGGGCTCAGTCCCCGGGAGCTCAGTCCCCGGGGGCTCAGCCGCCGGAGCGGACCGAGGCGCCCGCGGCGGATCCGGCCTCTCCCACGGCCGTGCCGAACATCCCCGTCGGCGGGTATCAGGCGCAGTGGGCGCCGGCCGCTCCGACGGAGGCTCCGGCCACGCCCCCGGCTGCGGCTGCGGCTGATCCGGTTACCGATGATGCGGAGCCGGGGAGCGGTGGCGACCTGGAGAGCGGTGCCACGATGCGGTTCTCCGCCGTTGCCCTGAAGCGGGAGATCGCGGAACGTGCCGCCGAGGCCGAGGCCCGGGTGGAATCGGCCGACGAGGACCAGGGCGAAGACAAGAGCGACGAAGACAAGAGCAGGGACGAGGACAGCGCGGTCGCTTCCGGTCCGGCTGACGGGGCCGAGTCGGGCGAGGAGTCCGGCGGTGACGTCGAGGGCGCTCCGACCGACGCCGACGAGGACGTCTCCTCCGACACGGCGGCCGCGGGCGATGGGGCTGACGTGTCCGGTGCGGACGATCCTGCTTCCGACGATGCCGACAGCGGGGACGTGGCTCCCCCGGTGACCGCACCGGAGGAGGAAGCTCCCGAGGACGCCGCTCCGGAGGCGGAGACGGACGTGGAGACGGACGAGGCCGTGCCGCAGGATGCCGAGCCTGAGGACTCCGTACGTGTGGACTCCGTACCCGCGGACTCCGTACCCGCGGACGCGGACTCGGTGGATGCCGTGCCCGCGGACGAGGTCTCGGCGGACGCGGTGACTGCCGATGAGGGCCCGGCCGATGCAGTGCCCTCGGACGAGGCCCCGGCCGCTCCCGAGCCGGCCGACGCACAGCCCGACGATGCCCCGCCCGCAGCCGCACAGCCCGACGATGCCCCGCCTGCCGATGCCCGGCCGGCGGACTCCGAGCCCGTCGACGCCGTGCCCGCCGACGCCGTTCCCGAGGACAGCGTTCCGCAGGACGCCCCCGTGCCGGACGGGTCCGCCGCACAGCCCGCCTGGACTCCCCCGGCCCCGCAGGCCATGCCGCCGCTGCCGCCGTCGTACCAGCCGGCCGCTCCCACGCCGGCCAGTCAGTGGCCCGCGCAGCCGCAGGCCCAGCCTCAGCCGCAGGCCCAGCCCACGGACCCGAACGCGCCCGCGCAGCCGCAGCCGACGGCCGCGCAGGAGCAGCCGCCTGTGCCGCCGCAGCCCTCGGTCCCGGCCCAGCAGCCGCCGTTCCAGCCGCAGGCGCCGCAGCCCGCGCCCGCCGCCTGGAACCCGTCGGCCGCACCGACGCCGCCGAACCAGCCGCCCGCCCAGCCCGCACCGCAGCCCGGCGCCTACGGCTTCCCGCACCCGGGAGCTCCCGCCCCGGCCGCACCCGACGCCCAGGGCGGCTACGGCTTCCCCCACCCCGGCTCCCCCGCCCAGGCCCCGGCCGCCCAACAGCCCCCGGCCCAACAGCCCAACACCCCGCCCGCCTCCGCCCCGAACCCGCAGGACGGCTACGGCTTCCCCCACCCCGGCGTGCCCGCCCCGGCCGCTCCCAACCCGCAGGACGGATACGGCTTCCCCCACCCCGGCGTGCCCCCGCAGGCAGCCCAGGCCCAGCCGCAGCCCGAAGGGCAGGGGCAGCAGCCTGCGCAGCCCGTGGATCCGCGGACCGGGGCCGCCTGGCCGCAGCCCATGCAGCATGACCAGCGGCAGCCGACCAACCCGGGGGCCGCGCCGCTCGGTTACACCGCTGCCGTGGAGTTGTCGTCCGACCGGCTGCTCAACAGCAAGAAGCAGAAGGCGAAGAGCAGCCGTCCGGTGGCCGGTGGCGGTCGGTTCAAGATCGGTGGGAAGAAGGAGGAGGCCGAGCGGCAGCGGAAGCTGGAGCTGATCCGCACGCCCGTGCTCTCCTGCTACCGGATCGCCGTGATCAGCCTCAAGGGCGGTGTCGGCAAGACGACCACGACCACCGCGCTCGGCTCCACGCTCGCCACCGAGCGGCAGGACAAGATCCTCGCGATCGACGCCAACCCGGACGCGGGAACCCTCGGACGCCGTGTGCGCCGCGAGACCGGGGCCACCATCCGTGACCTCGTCCAGGCGATCCCGCACCTCAACTCGTACATGGACATCCGCCGGTTCACGTCCCAGGCGCCGTCGGGCCTGGAGATCATCGCCAATGACGTCGACCCGGCCGTGTCCACGACGTTCAACGACGAGGACTACCGGCGCGCGATCGACGTGCTGGGCAAGCAGTACCCGGTCATCCTCACCGACTCCGGTACCGGTCTGCTCTACAGCGCCATGCGCGGTGTACTGGACCTCGCCGACCAGCTCATCATCATCTCGACGCCGTCGGTGGACGGTGCGAGCAGCGCGAGTACGACGCTGGACTGGCTGTCTGCGCACGGGTACGCCGACCTCGTCGCGCGGTCCATCACCGTCATCTCCGGTGTGCGCGAGACGGGCAAGATGATCAAGGTCGATGACATCGTGTCGCACTTCGAGACGCGCTGCCGGGGCGTCATCGTCGTGCCGTTCGACGAGCATCTCGCCGCCGGTGCCGAGGTCGACCTCGACATGATGCGGCCGAAGGTGCGGGAGGCGTACTTCAATCTCGCGGCGATGGTCGCCGAGGACTTCACCCGCCACCAGCAGGCGCACGGTCTGTGGACCTCCGACGGCAACCCGCCGCCGGTGGCCGCTCCGCCGCTGCCCGGCCAGCAGGTCCCGGGCCAGCCCGTCCCCGGCCAGCCTCCGTACCCCGGACAGCAGCAGCCGGGCCCGTACCCGCAGCAGCCCGGCCCGTACCCCCAGCAGCCGGCACAGCCGTACCCGCAGCAGCCGGGACAGCCGTACGCCCAGCCCGGCCAGCCCTACCCCCAGCCGGGGCAGCAGCCTTATCCGCAGGCGGCAGGCCAGCCGCCGTACCCGCAGCCGGGGCAGCAGGGCCAGCCCGGGCAGCCGTACCCCCAGCAGCCCCAGCCCGGGCAGCCCCCGGCCGCCCCTCCGCAGCCGGGCTACGGCTACCCGCAGCCGGGGCAGCCCGGCCACCCCGGGCAGCCCGATGGGCAGGGCCAGACGCCGCCGCCCCCGCCCCCGACGCAGTAATCGCCTCACCCGATCGGCCCCTTTCGAGGGGCCGGTCCCCTTTCCGGCCCGCGCCGTTCCGACTCGGCGCGGGCCGCCGTGCGTTCCGGGGCCGTCAGAGGCGAAATCCGTTGCCAGGCCCTGGCCAGGGGCGCGTCAGTGGTCTCGACCAATGGCCGGGAAAAGCTCGCCAATTCGTTATTTCCGCAGGCCACAAGGGGTGAACGTGCCGTTGACGGGTGGAGACGGCCGCTGATACACACTCAGCATCCACTGACAGCTGATCAACCCGTCCTTCCCGTCCGAGCGATGACGCGAGGTCCGACCATGGGCACGAAAGATCAGACACGCAGCCTCCCGCGCGGCCTCAGGCTCGTCGCCGTGGCCGGAGCGGCCGCGCTCACCCTCACCGCCGGTCTCGCCACCCCGCTCGATCCGGCGCCCCGGCAGGCCCGGGCGGCCGACGACGGCAAGAAGGTGCTGACCGTGGCGGTGGCGCAGAGCGTGGACTCGCTCAGCCCGTTCCTGGCGGTCCGGCTGCTCAGTACGAGCATTCACCGGCTCATGTACGAGTACCTGACGAACTACGACCCCAAGGACAACCACGCCATCCCGGGCCTGGCCACCAAATGGGAGCCGTCGCCGGACAAGCTGACCTGGACGTACACGATCCGCTCGAACTCCAAGTGGTCGGACGGCAAGCAGGCCACGGCCGAGGACGCGGCGTGGACGTTCAACAAGATGATGACCGACTCCGGCGCGGCCACGGCGAACGGCAGCTATGTCGGCAACTTCCGGAAGGTGACGGCGCCCAGCCCGACCAAGCTGGTCATCGAACTGAAGAAGCCGCAGGCCACGATGACGGCGCTCGATGTGCCGATCGTGCCGAAGCACGTGTGGGAGAAGGTCTCGGACTTCTCCGAGTTCAACAACGACAAGAGCTTCCCGGTGGTGGGCAACGGGCCGTTCGTGCTGACCGGGTACAAGGCCGACAGCTACGTCCGGCTCAAGGCCAGCAAGAGCTTCTGGCGCGGCTCGCCGAAGTTCGACGAGCTGGTCTTCCGCTACTACAAGGACCAGGACGCGGCGGTGTCGGCGCTGCGCAAGGGCGAGGTGTCGTTCGTCGCCGGTTCGCCGTCCCTGACACCCGCTCAGGCGGCGTCCCTGGAGGGCGCGGAGAACATCAAGGTCAACGACGCCCCCGGCCGCCGTTTCTACGCCCTCGCCACCAACCCGGGCGCGAAGGCGAAGAACGGCGAGAAGTTCGGCGACGGCCACCCGTCACTGCTGGACCAGCGGGTGCGGAACGCGCTGTTCAAGGCCGTAGACCGCAAGGCCGTCATCGACAAGGTGTTCCAGGGGCACGCCGTCGAGGGCGAGGGCTACATCCCGCCGCGCTTCTCGCAGTACTTCTGGAAGCCGTCGGGCGGCCAGAAGCTGACGTACGACCCGGCCGAGGCGGCCCGGATGCTCGACCGGGCGGGTTACAAGAAGAACGGCGACGGCGAGCGCGTCGGTAAGGACGGCAAGCCCATCACCTACCGCGTCCTGTGCCACGCCACCGACCCGAACGACAAGGCGGTCGGCAAGTACCTCCAGGAGTGGTGGGGCGAGCTCGGCATCGGCGTTCAGCTCAACTGCCTCGACAACGTGACCGACCCCTGGCTCGCCGGCAAGTACGACCTGGCCTTCGACGGCTGGTCGGTCAACCCGGACCCGGACTTCGTGCTGTCCATCCACACCTGCGGGGCGCTCCCGGCGACCCCCAAGGACACGGGCGCGACCGACAACTTCATCTGCGACAAGAAGTACGACGAGCTCTACGCCCGGCAGCTCGCCGAGTACGACCCCGCCAAACGGGCGGACATCGTCCAGCAGATGGAGTCGCGGCTGTACGACCTCGGGTACATGAACGTCATGGCGTATCCGAACGCGGTCGAGGCCTACCGGACGGACCAGATCGAGTCCATCACGACCATGCCGGCGAAGGCGGGGAACATCTACGGCCAGGACGGCTACTGGAGCTGGTGGTCGGCGGTCCCGGCGGAGTCGAGCGGCTCGTCGGACAACGCGTCGTCGACGGGGGTCGTGGCCGGGATCGTCGCAGGTGTCGTGCTCCTCGCCGGGCTCGGCGTCTTCGCGGCGATGCGGCGGCGCTCCACCGCCGAGGACCGCGAGTAGAGCGGGCGAGCGGAACTCATGACCGCTGACGCGACACCCGCGCTGGTCGAGGAGAGGAAGCCGGCGGCCGGGCCCCGGGCACGCAGGAGTTCCGCGTATCCGCGGTACCTCGCGGGCAAGGTGGCGGGCGCGGCCGTATCGCTGCTGGCCGTGCTCGTCACCAGCTTCTTCCTCTTCCGGCTGATCCCCGGCGACCCGGTGAAGACCATGACGGGCGGCCGCCAGGTCTCGGCCGAGCAGCTGGCCGCCTACCGGGAGGAGTTCGGGCTCGACCTGCCGTTGTGGCGGCAGTTCACGGACTACTGCGGCAAGGCGCTCACCGGCGACTTCGGGACGTCGTACCAGTTCCGGGCCCCCGTCGTCGACAAGATCACCGAGGCGCTGCCGAACACCCTGCTGCTGACCGGGACCGCCTTCGTCCTCTACACCGCGCTGGGCATCTTCCTCGGTACCCGGTCGGCTTGGCGGCGCGGCGGGCTCGGCGACCGGATCAACACCGGCCTGGCGCTCACGCTGTATTCCATCCCGTCCTTCTGGCTCGGGCTGCTGCTGATCATCGTGCTGGCGGTGGGCATCGGCCCGGTCCCGGGCATGTTCCCGACCGGCGGCATGGAGTCGGGCGGCGAGGAGGGCTTCGCGTACGTCCTCGACGTGGCGCATCATCTGGTGCTGCCGGTGGTGACGCTGGTGGCCGTGGAGTACGGGCAGACGCTGCTGGTCACCCGGTCGGCGCTGCTGGACGAGATGGGCAGCGACTATCTGACGACCGCGCGCGCCAAGGGGCTGCGCGACGACCTGGTGCGGCGCCGGCACGCCGTGCCGAACGCCCTGCTGCCGACCGTGACGCTGATCTTCATCAACCTCGGCCGGACGGTGGCGGGAGTGATCCTCGTGGAGACGGTGTTCTCCTGGCCGGGCCTCGGCGGGCTGTTCTACCAGGCGCTGAGCGTGCCCGACCTGCCGCTGGTGCAAGGGCTGTTCTTCGTGTTCGCCGCCGCGGTGATCGTGATGAACACCCTCGCCGACCTGGTCTATCCGCTGCTGGACCCCCGGGTGGCCCGATGACGACGACGACCGGCACGGGTACGGGCCCGCGCGCCCTCGCCCGGCAGCGGCGACGGGCCTCCGTCGCGCGCTTCTGGCGGCAGTACCGCTCCGAGCGGGCGGGTCTGTACGGCCTGACCGCGCTCGCCCTGTGCGCGCTGCTGGCGCTGTTCGCGCCGCTGTTCGTGGGCTCCGACGTGAGCAGTGTGACCGACGCGCCGGGGCGCCCGATGCAGAGCCCGAGCGCCGAGTTCCCGCTCGGCACGGACCAGTTCGGGCGGGACCTGCTGGGCCTGGTGGTCTGGGGTTCGCGGGTGTCGCTGCTGGTCGGGTTGCTCGCGGCCGTGCTGTCGGTGGCGATCGGGACCCTGATCGGGGTCACGGCGGGGCACTTCAAGGGCTGGTACGCGACGGTGATGATGCGGATCACCGACTGGTTCCTGGTCATGCCGACGCTGGTGCTGGCGATCGCCCTGGCCACCGTGATGTCCCGCTCGCTGACCACGACCGTGGTCGCGATCGGCGTCACGACCTGGCCGACCACGGCCCGGCTGGTGCGTGCGCAGACCCTCGCCGTGGAGACGCGGCCGTACATCGAGCGGGCGAAGGCGCTCGGCGGCGGGCACTGGCACGTCATGTCGAGGCACGTCCTGCCCAATGTGATGCCGCTGGTGCTGGCCCAGACGACCCTGATCATCTCCTCGGCCATCCTCGCCGAGGCGACACTCGCCTTCCTCGGGCTCGGCGACCCGACGGTCGTGTCGTGGGGCGGACTGCTCCAGGACGCGCGCGAGGCGGGCGCGGTCAGTGCCGGGGACTGGTGGTACCTGGTGCCGCCGGGCATCGCCATCGCCGTGGTGGCGCTGGCGTTCACGCTGTGCGGGCGGGCCGTGGAGTCCGTCCTCAACCCCAGGCTGGGGGTGTCGCGGTGACCCTGCTCGACGTCAGGGACCTGACGGTGACGTACGCGGGCGGGGCGGCCGCCGTGCGCGGGGTGGACCTGTGCCTGGAGGCCGGCCAGAAGCTCGGCCTCGCCGGGGAGTCCGGCTGCGGCAAGTCCACGCTGGCACTGGCCCTGCTGCGGCTGCTGCCCGCCGGGACCCGCATCACGGGTGAGGTGCTGCTCGACGGCGAGGACGTGCTGACGATGAAGTGGGGCCGGGTGCGGGCGGTCCGCTGGGCCGGGGCCTCGGTGGTGTTCCAGGGCGCGATGCACTCCCTGAACGCCGTGCACCGCATCGGCGACCAGATCGCCGAGCCGATCCTGTTGCACAGGAAGGCGACGCCGGCCGGGGCGAAGAAGAAGACCGGCGAGCTGCTGGAGCACGTCGGCCTGCCGGCCGCCCGCGCGGACGCCTACCCGCACGAGCTGTCCGGCGGGCAGCGACAGCGCGTCATGATCGCCATGGCGCTGGCCTGCGATCCGCGGCTGATCATCGCCGACGAGCCGACCACCGCGCTCGATGTGATGATCCAGGCGCAGATCCTCCGGCTCATCGAACAGCTGGTCGCGGACCAGGACCTGGGCCTGATCATGATCAGCCACGACCTGGCGGTCCTCGCCGACACCTGCGACCGGCTCGCGGTGATGTACGCGGGCCGGGTGGTCGAGGAGGGCCCGGCCCGGCGGGTGTACGAGGACGCCCGGCACCCGTATGCCAGGGCCCTGTCGGCCGCGTTCCCGCGCATCGGCGACCCGGCCTCCCGGTTCGCGCCGCAGGGGCTGGCGGGCGACCCGCCCGACCCGGCGGCGCTGCCGTCCGGTTGTACGTTCCATCCACGCTGCCCGGCGGCGCTGGAGTCCTGCCCCGAGCTGGACCCAGTGCTGCGCGAGGCGGGGCCGGAGCGGCGGGCGGCGTGTGTCCTGGTCGGGCCGCAGGCGGACGCAGGGCGGACCTCGGACGAGCGGGCGGCGCAGGACCCGGAGAGCCCCGAGACCGGGGAGGCCCTTGAGGAAGCGAGGCCCGGCACTCCATGACCACGTCCCCCACGGCCCCCGAGGTCACCACGGCACCTCTGCTGAGCGCCCAGGACCTGCACGTCACCTTCCCCGGCCGGCACGGCGGCCCCCGAGCCCGCGCGGTGGACGGGGTCGACCTCGGCATCCGGCCCGGCGAGATCGTCGCACTGGTCGGCGAGTCCGGCTGCGGCAAGACGACCCTGGCCCGCTGTCTGCTGGGCCTGGTCGAACCGACGTCGGGCCGGGTCACCTTCGACGGCCGCCCGCTGGAGTACTCCGGCCGGTCCCTCAAGGCGTACCGCAAGCGCGTCCAGCTGGTGCTCCAGGACCCGAGCGGCTCGCTCAACCCGCGGCACACGGTGTACGACGCGGTCGCCGAGGGCCTGCGCATCCACGGCTACGGCGGTGACGAACGGGCGGCGGTCGCCGAGGCCCTGTCCCGGGCCGGGCTGCGGCCCCCGGAGCGCTTCTTCCTGCGTTATCCGCACGAACTGTCGGGCGGGCAGCGCCAGCGGGTCGTCATCGCGGGCGCGCTGGTACTGGAACCCGAACTCCTCGTCGCCGACGAGCCGGTGGCGTCCCTCGACGCCTCCGTGCGCGGTGAGATCCTCGCCCTGCTGTTGCGGCTGCGCACCGAGCTGGGCCTGTCCGCGCTGGTCGTCACGCACGACCTGGGACTGGCCTGGAACATCGCCGACCGGGTCGCCGTGATGTATCTGGGCCGGATCGTGGAGACGGGCGCGGTGGAGCAGGTCCTGACCGCGCCCCGCCACCCGTACACCAAGGCCCTGCTGTCGGTGCTCCCGGAGGCACCCGGCGACCCGGTGGTCCTCTCCGGCGAGCCCCCGGATCCGTCACGGGTACCGTCCGGCTGCCGCTTCCACGCCCGCTGCCAGGTCCTCGCGAGCGGCGAGGCGGAGCGGGCGGGTGTCGCGGACGCGTGCCGCGACCAGGATCCGGAGATCCTCGACGGCGGCGGTACCGCCCAGGTCGCATGCCACTGGGCTACGCGCTGAGGGCGAAGCCGGAACCGTCTGCTCACCGCATCGCCCGGTCAGGTGCGAGACCCCTCGGCGTGGGCGAGGGCGCCGGGGGTCCGGCAGCCGACGATCGCCGGGGCCTCCTGGACGAGCGTGTCGTCGGTGAGCGCCTCCACCATGAACAGCGCGAAGTCCACGCGGCGCGTCAGGTTGCCGGCCAGTACGGGGTCGCCCACGTGCCAGCTCCACACGGGCAGGCCCTGGCTCTCGCCCTCCTCCAGGGAGCTGCCGCGCACCACGGTCCACCGGGTGTCGCTGGCGAACACCCGTCGGCACGCCTCGACCTGGTCGTCGAGTTCGACGGCGCGGACGAGCTTGGCCAGCACGGTGGCGATCCGGACGCCCAGGACGAACAGCCGTGAGTACTTGTCCTTGCCGTCGCGTGTGATGTGCCAGCCGCAGGAGAAGACCAGGCGCGCGCCCGGCCGTGCGTGGTCGAGCACCGCCTGCGCCGTGCCCGACGCGTACTGCCGCACACCCCACGGCACCAGTACCGTCAGCACGCCGTCGCACCCGGCGACCGCCCGCCGGATCACCTCCGGGTCGTCGGTGTCCCCGGGGACGACGGTCATCTGGCCCTCGAACGCGGCCAGCTTCGGCACGCTGCGCTCCCGGCACACCCCGACCACCTCGTAGCCGCGCTCCAGGGCGTGCCCGACCATGTACTGCCCGAGCTTCCCCGAAGCCCCGATGATGCAGACCTTCTTCACACGATCCGTGTCCATGGCGCGGCCCCTTTCACCGGGATGCCTACCTTATGTTGTAAGGCAAGCTAGCCTTATGCTGTAAGGCGGTCAAGGGGAGCGCACGAGGAAAGCCAGAGGGAGGGCCTGGATGCGCGAGGGAAACAAGGGCCGACGGGGGGCGTCGGCGCGCACTCCGCTCAGTCGCGAGCGCGTGATCCGCACGGCGATGGCCGTGGCGGACGAGAAGGGAGCGGCCGCGCTCACCATGCGGGCCATCGCGGAACCGCTGGGCGTCGAGGCGATGTCGCTCTACCACCACGTCGCGGGCCGGGAGGACATCCTCGACGGCATGGTGGACGCGGTGTTCGGCGAGATCGATCTACCGCCGCGCGAGATGGACTGGAAGAGTGCCCTGCGCCACCGCGCGGACTCCGCCCGTGCCGTCCTGCGGCGCCACCCCTGGGCCGTCGGCCTCATGGACTCGCGTTCCCAGCCCGGCCCGGCGACCCTGCGCCATCACGACGCCGTCATCGGAACGCTGCGCGCCGGAGGATTCTCCGTCCCCATGGCCGCGCACGCCGTCTCACTGATCGACAGCTACCTGTACGGGTTCGTCCTCCAGGAGCTGAGCCTGCCGTTCAGGGGCGCGGCGGAGCTGGACGAGGTCGCGGGCGCCATCCTGCGCGACATGCCCGCCGACACCTACCCGCACCTCACCGAACTGGCCACCGAGCACGTCCTCAAGCCCGGCTACGACTACGCCGGCGAGTTCGCCTTCGGCCTCACCCTCATCCTGGACGCCCTCCACCCGGACGAGGCCGCCGGCGCATAGCGAGCGGCCGAAGGTGCCAGGTCCGTCAGGCGGACCGCTCGGCCGCCGCGACCAGTTCCCGGCAGCGCTTGACGTCCTCGGCCATCTGCTCCAGCAGCGCGTCCAGCGTGTCGAACCGGGCCTGTCCCCGCACGAACGCCAGGAAGTCGACGGCGACATGGAGGCCGTACAGGTCGAGGCCCACCCGGTCGATGGCGTACGCCTCCACCGTGCGCTCGGTGCCGTCGAACTGCGGGTTCGTGCCGACGGAGATCGCGGCCGGCATCGCCTCGCCCTGGGCGTGCAGCCAGCCGGCGTAGACACCGTCGGCGGGGATGGCGGTGTGGGGCAGGGTCTCGACGTTGGCGGTGGGGAAGCCCATCTCGCGGCCGCGCTGGGCGCCCCGGACGACGACGCCCTCCACCCGGTGCGGACGGCCCAGGATCTCGGCGGCGCCCTCGACGTCGCCCTCGGCGACCAGACGCCGGGTCAGTGTCGAGGAGAACGGCTCGCCGCCGCCCGCCTCACCGGTCACGTACAGGTCGACGACCTCGACCTCGAAGTCGTAGGTCTTGCCCTGCGTCGCCAGGAACTCCACGTTGCCGGCGGCCTTGTGGCCGAAGCGGAAGTTGGGGCCCTCGACGACGGCCTTGGCGTGCAGCTTGTCGACGAGGACCTTGACGACGAAGTCGGCCGGGGAAAGCTTCGAGAACTCGGTCGTGAAGGGCAGGATGAGCACCGCGTCCACGCCCAGGTCGGCCATGAGTTCGGCGCGACGGTGGTGCGGGGCGAGCAGCGGCGGGTGGCTGCCGGGGCGGACGACCTCGCTGGGATGCGGGTCGAAGGTGACGACGACGGCGGGCACACCCAGTTCGCGGGCGCGGTTCACGGCATGCCGGATGATCAGCTGGTGTCCGCGGTGGACTCCGTCGTAGGAGCCGATGGTGACGACGCTGCGCCCCCAGTCCTGGGGGATGTCCTCCAAGCCACGCCAGCGCTGCACTGTGCCTGCTCCTTGTCGAAAGCTCGTCGAACCCGTGTCCGTGGTGTTGCTGGTTGCCTCGTACGCAGGTCTAAGGGTGCCATGCCGGGTGTCTCCGGCCCGCATCGGCATGGGGGCTGTGACGGGGCGCACGACGCTTCGTCCTCTCCGGCGTGCGCGGGATCCCCTCAGACGGGCACGCTCACACCCGCCAGGTTCTCGATCGTCCGGTGGGCGCTCGGCCCGACCAGCACCGCCCAGTCCCCGGGCGCGTCGGCCAGCCAGCGGACCACGCGTGCGGCGAAGCCCGGAACGTGCCGGCCGAGGTCGACCAAGGAGCGGTCGAAGCGGGCCGCGCCCTCCGGGGTGCGCACGAGGAGCAGTCCGACGCGGCGGATGAGGTCGCGCAGTTCGTCGCCGCCGTTCCGGGCGGCGGCGTGCAGCAGCGCGTCCAGGACGTCGGTGTCGTGCTCGCGGGCCAGGAGCGCGTCGCACAGCTCGCGGCGCAGCGGGCGGGAGGCGGGGATGCCGGGCGGGGTGAGGACCGCGGCCAGGGCACACCGCAGCCGCACCGGGCCGCCCTCCAGCAGGCCGGTGACCAGCGGCAGGAGCACGGCCCGGGCGGCAGTGCCCCGGTCGAGCCGCTGGTCCACGTACGCGGCCACGTGCCCGGCGAGTTCCGGCCGCAGCTCCGCCGCCCGCCCCACCAGCGCGGCGACCCGCCGGGCCAGTGCGGGCGGGGTGGCGTCGGCGAGCGCCCGCAGCGCCTCCTCGGCGTCCGGCCGCTCCAGCCGTACCGCGAAGGCGGCGAGGACCGGCTCGGGGTGGGCCGGGAGAGCGGCGGCGGGCGCGTCCGCCGGGAGGTGAGGGTCGCCCGCCGCGAAGTGCTCCAGCGCCCGCGGGAGATACCGGGCCCGGGTGTGCGGATCCTGAATGAGGAGGGCCAGTGCGCCACCGTGCAGGGCCCGGTCGGCGGGCCGGGCGAGCAGAGTGAGGGCCGCGTAGCGCAGGAGGGCGCGGTCGCCTCCGGCGCGCACGTGCGGCGCGACGCGCAGGCCTTGCGCCACGGCGGCACTCCGTCGCGCCGGCCGCTCGTCGCGCGCCCACCGGTCGACGGCCCGGCACACCGCCGACGGTTCCTCCTCGGCCAGCACGGCGAGCAGCTCGCCGGCCCTGCGGTGCGCGCGGTCGACGAGCACGTCCGCCAAGTCGTCCAGCGCGCCGTGCCGGTGAGTGTGCAGCAGTGCCTGAGCGGCCGTGGCCACGGTCGCGTGCGGGGTGGCGGGCAGCGGCTGGTCGTCGTCGAACCAGCGGGCCAGCAGTGGCTGTACGGCGGTGGGGTCGGCGGCCAGCAGGCGGGCGACGGTGTCCAGGAACCGGGGACCTGCCTCGCACGGCGGGCCGTCGGCGTGCACCAGCCGCCTCAGCAGCGCGAAGCGCTCGTCCTCCGGCAGCCGTACGGCGGCCCAGAAGGCGGGCCCGACCTCCTCCGGCACGGGCCTCTCCTGCCGCCGCCAGGCCACGATCCGGTCGGCGAGCAGCCGCAGCACCTCGGTGTACGGCGTCGCGTCCGGTACCGCCGACAGGGTCCCGGCGAGCAGCCGGGCGGCCCACCAGGACCGTGGATCGGCGTCCAGGGCGTGCACCAGGTCCGTCAGCCGGGAGGCCAGCCGGCCGGGGCCGTGGTGGCGGGCGAGGAACAGCAGGGCCTGGACGACGGGCCCGATGCGGTGGTGCGGGACGGGTTCGGACTGGGCGTCCGGCCGGCGGTGCACGAGGGCGTCCAGGGCCTCGTCGAGGTCGAGGTGCAGACCCTGGAGCCAGTCGGCGAGCTCCTCGTGGGCGAAGCGGTAGCCGGCTCCGGCGGGCACGAGCAGGCCCTCGGCGAGGACGGCCGACGCCCAGCCGGTGCCGGCGCCGAGCCGCACCGGTGCGCGCCCCCATGGGAACACCGCCTCGAACGCCTCCCGGTCCAGATCCCCCGGCCCGGGCCCCAGGCTGCGCCGGGCGGCTTCGTGCACCTGCCCGGCGACCTTGGCGGCCAGCCGGCGTACGGCCGTACCGGACAGGCCGTTCCCGGCGGCCAGGCGCACGGCGACGCGCAGGGACATCAGGTCGAGGTAGGCCGCGAAGACGTCGTCGCGGTCGACGGTGGCGCCGGAGCCGTCGGGACTGGCGGATGTGCCGGCGCTTTCCGGGCCGTCGGCGAGAGGGCGTGCCGGGCGTCGCGGGGCAGGCGGGACTTTGCGGACACCCCCCAGGGCGTCGCGGATCTCGGCGAGGAGCCGCAGGGTGAGGGGGTGCCGGGCGTCGGCGTCGACGAGGGCGCTCTCCGGGACGCGGTGGCGCAGCCGGGCCTCCCGGGCCTCCTCCTCGGTGAGATCGCCGAGGCACACGGCCGCGGGCCGCTCCGCGGCACCGGCCGGCCGGTACAGGACCTCCGCGGGGAACCCCGCCCTCTCCCAGTACTCCGGTCGGCACGCCACGACCAGCCGCACGCCCGTCTCCCGCAGCCACCGCACCGTCCCGTCCGTCCAGTCGGCCAGGCGGCGCGCCAGCACCGGGGGCATCTCCTCCGGGCCGTCGAGGAGCAGCAGCAGGGGCCGGCCGAGGCCGCCGGCGAGACGGGCGAGACGCTCGGGCGTGATGTCGCCCAGGTCGGCCGGCAGGAAACAGGACCGGGACGCGGCCACGGCAGGGGTGGCCCGCATCAGCGCCCGGCGTGCCGCGTCGGCCACCGAGGCGTCGTCGTCCCGCAGTTCGCAGCCGCGCAGCCACAGCGTGGGACACCCGCTGCGGGCACGGCGGGCGGCGAGCGCCGCGAGTTCCGTCGTACGACCGCTGCCGGGCGCCCCGACGAGGCCGAGCACGGCCGCCGGGCCTGCCTCGAACGCGCTCAACTCGGCCACCACGGCCGCCCGTTCGACCGGCTCCGGAAGACCCGTGCCGCCGGGCGGGCCGTCCAGCCCCACCGCGGTGCCGGTCAGTTCCAGCACCCCGGCCAGGTTGAGATCGGCGCCGTACGCGGGGACCGTCGCCGCGTTCTCGGAGAGCAGCTCGGCGAGCGGGCCCGCCGCGGCGGGGGCCCGGGGATCCAGCGGTACGGCGAACCCGACGTCGCCGTGGCCGGAGCGGAGCGCCGTGCCGAGGACCCCGAGGACGGCGCCGGTCGCGGCGTCGAGGACCGGGCCGCCGGCCGCCCCGCCGCCCAGTCGCAGCGCGTCCCGCCCTGCCGTGCCGACCGCCAGCTCCAGCGCGTCGTCGAGGCGGTGGAGGCGGTCCGTGGCCGTGTACGTCACGGCGGTCGAGCCCAGCACCCTGGCCTCGCGCCAGCCGCCGGCGGCGATCCGCACATAGGCGCCCGTCCCCGCCCTGTCCCGCACGGTGACGGGCAGCGGCGGCACCCCGAGTCCCTCGGTCCGTACGAGGGCCAGGTCGAGCGCGGGCAGCGGGGTCACCGCGTCGGCGGACACCACCCGGCGGCGGTCCCCGGCCCCGTGCAGAACGAGCCGGGCGAGGCCGTCGACCGCCTCGTGGCTGGTGACGAGCGTGCCGTGGTGGTCGGCCAGGAAGCCGGTGCCCCGGGGGCGGCCCGTGAGGTCGTGGATCCGGACGAGGGCCGGACCGGCTGCCCCGCCGTCGGTTTCCTCGGTCGTCCGCTGTGCTGTTCCGGGGCGGTCCTGGGATGGTGGTGCGCTGTCCTGTGTCTCCCCGGACCGGTTCCGCGACGTCATCGTCGAGCCTCCCCGCCGTACACCCGTGCCCTTGCGTTCGACGGTAGGGGCGGGATGATCAGCGGGACAGATCGCTGGGCGAAAGCGCCCCCTTCCGCTCCCCCGGTTCACTCCGAGCGCCCGCACGGACGGGTGAACGAACGGGGGCGGCTGGATACACCCTAGGGGTGGGGGAACCGAGGGGGGACCGTGGAGCGGCGGCAGTGGAGGTACCCCGTGGTCGCCGCTCCACGGGCGGACGCCTGTCAGCCGAAGACGGCCAGGCTCTTGGCCTTGCCCCGGTGCTCCTCCACGAGGGCGAGGAAGCGGCCCTCCGGGTCGAAGACGGCGACGGTGCCCGAGCCCGCGTACTCGTCGGGCATGTCCAGCCGTACGCCGTTGGTGAGCAGCCGGGCGCGCCGGGCGTCGACGTCCCAGCGGCGGAACGCGGCCGCGGCGGCCTCGGCTACCGGCATCACGGTCAGCTCTTTCTGGAGCTCGTCGAGGGTGCGGGCCGCGTCCAGCTTGTAGGGGCCGACGCGGGTGCGGCGCAGGGCGGTGAGATGCCCGCCCACGCCGAGGTCGGCGCCCAGGTCGCGGGCGAGGGCCCGGATGTACGTGCCGGAGGAGCAGACGACCGAGACGACCAGGTCGAGTACGGCCGTGCCGTCCTCGGCGACGGCCTCCCGGACGTCGTACACGCCGAAGGAGGAGACCGTGACGGGCCGGGCCGGGATGTCGAACTCCTCGCCGTCCCTGGCCCGCTTGTAGGACCGCACACCGTTGATCTTGATGGCGCTGACCTTGGACGGCACCTGCATGATGTCGCCGGTCAGCTTGGCGACACCGGCGTCGATGGCCTCTCGCGTGACCCCGGAGGCGTCCGTGGAGGAGGTGATCTCCCCCTCGGCGTCGTCCGTGAGGGTGTTCTGCCCGAGCCGGATCGTGCCCAGGTACTCCTTCTCGGTCAGCGCCAGGTGGCCGAGGAGCTTGGTGGCCTTCTCGACGCCGAGGACGAGGACGCCCGTGGCCATCGGGTCGAGGGTGCCGGCGTGCCCGACGCGTCGTGTCCTGGCGATGCCGCGCATCTTGGCGACGACGTCGTGCGAAGTGAAGCCCGACGGCTTGTCGACGATGACGAGGCCGTCGGGCGTGGTGTGCTTCTCGGTCATTCGGCGGTGTCGTCCGTCTCGTCGTCCTCGTCCGGCTTGCGGTACGGGTCGGCGTCGCCGGCGTACTTCGCGCCCGCGGACGCCTCCCGCACCTTCTCGTCGGACTGGCGCGCCTTGTCGAGGAGGTCCTCGATGGCGCGCGCGGTGTCCGGGAGGGCGTCCATGACGAAGGTCAGGGTCGGCGTGAACTTAACGCCGGCGGCCCTGCCGACCTCGGAGCGCAGGATGCCCTTGGCGCTCTCCAGACCGGCCGCGGCCGCGTTCCGCTCCTCGTCGTCCCCGTACACCGTGTAGAAGACGGTCGCCTCCCGCAGGTCACCCGTGACCCGCGTGTCCGTGATGGTGACGTGCGAGCCGAGTCGCGGGTCCTTGATCCCGCGTTGCAGCTTCTGGGCCACCACTTCCCGGATGAGGTCCGCCAGCCTCTTGGCCCGCGCGTTGTCGGCCACTGGTCCGTCTCCCGTTCTTTCCTGTCTGGGTCGTTCTCGGTTCGTCAGTCGTCTTCGCCGTGGAAGCGCCGCCTGACGGACAGCAGCTCCACCTCGGGGCGGGCGGCGACCAGCCGTTCGCACCGGTCGAGTACGTCGCTCACGTGCGCCGCGTCGCCGGACACCAGCGCGAGGCCGATGACGGCCCTGCGGTGGAGGTCCATGTGATCCACCTCGGCCGCGCTCACCGCGTACTTGCGCTGGAGCTCGGCGACGATGGGGCGGACGACGGAGCGCTTCTCCTTCAGCGACCGTACGTCGCCGAGGAGCAGGTCGAAGGACAGAGTCCCCACGTACATGTGTATCCGGATGACCCGCCGGTACGGGATCGATGGCCCTGCGGTTGGGGCAGGGACATCAAGAACGGTACCGCGTACCTGCCGGTGGCTCGACGGGGTTTTCCTTTGCCCACCCACCCGCCCGACACGGTCGGCCAGGAGGTGCTGCCCCCCGGGGCTCCACCCCGGACCCCGGCGGGGACTGCGTCCCCTGCACCCCTCGCGGGGC
>NZ_JARVKU010000046.1:0-25265 GCF_029813805.1 Streptomyces sp. DH10 | reverse complement strand
GGGCCAAGGCTGCCGACCGCCACTTGCTGGACTGAGTGTGGGCCAAGGCTGCCGACCGCCACTTGCTGGACTGAGTGTGGGCCAAGGCTGCCGACCGCCACTTGCTGGACTGAGTGTGGGCCAAGGCCCCCGAACCCGCCACCTGCCGCGCTGAGCGCGGGCCGATCGGCTCAACAGATGCTGCGGCCCCGCCGCCTCCCGGGTCACGCTGCCTTCAGGGCCGGTACGACAGCGCGGAGGCAGCGGGCATGTGGGCTGCGGGGTGACGACGTACGACAGCGCTGCTGCTCACCGTGCTCGCCCTCTGCGCCGCCGCGTGCGGAGCAGTCGACGCGGACACTCCCGCCCAGGGGCCGGCCCTGCCCGCCGACGCCCCCTTCAGGCACCAGGGCGTCCTCGTCGACAGGGCCCGGCTGGACGCCGTACGCGAGCACGTCACCGCCGGGAAGCAGCCCTGGCTGAAGGCGTATCTGGCCATGCGGGACAGCAGGTACGGCTCGTACCGGTACCGGGCCGAGCCGTACGGGACCGGCGTCTGCCCGGCCGGTGACCTGGAGGGCCGCGGCTGCGCCGAGGAGCGCGCGGACGCCCTGGCCGCCTACACCCAGGCCCTCCTCTTCACCGTCACCGGCAAGCAGCGGCACGCCGGGAAGGCCAGGGAGATCATGGACGCCTGGTCGGCCAGGCTGCGCCGGCACACCGGGGACAACGCCGCGTTGCAGGCCGGTTGGACCGGGTCGGTCTGGGCCCGGGCCGCGGAGATCGTGCGGCACACGCGCGGCGGGGGCCGGCCCGCCGAGCGGGTACGGCGCTTCGAGGGCATGTTGCGCACGGCCCATCTCCCCGAAGTCACCGTCACCGACCCGGACTTCACCGGGAGCTGGGACCTGGTGGCGACCGACGCGGTCATCGCCGTGGCCGTCTTCCTCGACGACCGCCGGGCCTTCGGCCACGTCCTGGAGCGTTTCCGGGAGCGGGTGCCCGCCTACTTCTGCCTGGAGAAGGACGGCCCCGCACCACTCACCGTGCCCGGCTCCGGCCTCGCCGGCCCGCGGCGGATGACGGCGTACTGGTCCGGGCAGGCCACCTACCGGGACGGCGTCACCCAGGAGACCTGCCGCTTCCTCCGGCACGTCGGCGCCTCGCTCGCCGCCACCGCCCACATCGCCGAGACGGCCCGGCACCAAGGGGTCGACCTCTACGGCGAGGTCCAGGACCGGCTGACGGCCGCGCTCACCCTGCACGCCCGCAAGAATCGGGGCGGGCGCACACCGGCGTGGCTGTGCGGCGGCCGCGTCGAGGGCAGGCTCGGGCCGCACCTGGAGGTCGCCCTCAACCACCTGGAGGGCCGCATCCATGCGTCCCTCCCGGCCGCGCGCAAGCCGGCCGTACGCACCCGGCCCGCCGGCACCGACGACCTGTTCACCGCCGGGGAGACCCTCACCCACGCGGGCGACCCGGGCCGCTGAGCACCGGGTGTGCGCGAGGGGTCCCGCGGATGGCGTACACTGGAGTCACAACGACGCGGGGTGGAGCAGCTCGGTAGCTCGCTGGGCTCATAACCCAGAGGTCGCAGGTTCAAATCCTGTCCCCGCTACTGAAGGCCGAGGGCCGGAATCCGAAAGGGTTCCGGCCCTCGGTTATTTCCATGGGTTCTTCATCACTGTCAGTGAGTGAATCACGCCGCTATGCATGACAACTGACACACCGTCAAAACCCGTCAGTCACTTACGTGGCGGTCAACTCGCCCGATTTGGGCCGGTCATGGCAGGTTGGTCCGCGCGAAAAAGGTTAATGATCAAGTGGAATCGCTGGAATCCCCACCGCGCGTCTATTAACGTTCGATAACGCAGCGCGGTCGTCCCAGCCGTCACAGAAGGCGGCTCCGCGCGCACGCGCCGAATTCCGAAAGGGAACCGGGGAACCACTACTTGGGGTGAATCGGGCGTATGCCGCCGTGGAAGCACGGCACGTATACGCGCGTAGGAGACCTTCCTGCTCCGAACCCGTCAGCTAACCCGGTAGGCGAGAAGGAAGGAAAGGAGTACGCCCACGTGGCGTCCAACCGGCCTGCCCCCGCGGCCCCGTCCGCGCACAACCAGCGCGACACCGAAACCTTCGGCTACGGCGGTCACCGCACCGAAGAGGGCCCGTTCCAGGAATGGAACCCCACCGCGGAGTCCATCCGTCCCGTCCGTGGCCGGCATCGCGTCACCAAGCAGCGCGGCGGAGGCCTCGCGCGCAGCTCCACCGTCCTGGGCGTCGGCGTCATAGCCGCCGTGGGCGCGGGCGGCATGGCCAGCGCCCAGACCGGCAAGCCGCCGGTGTCGATCTCCGTTCCGGACCTTCCCTCGGTGGGTTCCCTCATTTCGGACGACGACACCCCCGAAGGCTCCGCCACTCCGCTCAGCGACCTCGCCACACCGGCGGCCGACACCGAGCAGGGCACCTCCGGCGCCGGTGAGGCCCTGCGCGCCCGGATCATGGCGCAGGTCGAGCACCAGCAGGAGCAGATCGAGACCAAGGCCGCGCAGGACGCCGCGGACGCCGCCCAGAAGGCGGCAGCGGAGGCCGCCGCCAAGGCGGAGAAGGAAGCCAAGGCCAAGGCCGCCGAAGCCAAGCGGAAGGCGGAGGAGGAGGCCCGGAAGAAGGCCGAGGCCGAGCGGCTCGCCGCCCTCGCCAAGCAGTACACGCTGCCGACCTCCGCGTACACCATCACCTCGACCTTCGGTCAGGCCGGCGCCTACTGGTCCTCCGGCTACCACACCGGTCTCGACTTCGCCGCCCCCACGGGCACGCCGATCAAGGCGGTGCACAGCGGCACCATCACCGAGGCGGGCTGGAACGGGTCGTACGGCTACAAGACGGTCCTCACCCTCGATGACGGCACGGAGATCTGGTACGCGCACCAGTCGTCCATCGGCGTCAGCGTCGGTCAGAAGGTCAGCACGGGGGACGTCATCGGCCGCGTGGGCGCGACCGGCAACGTCACCGGGGCGCACCTGCACCTCGAGGTCCACACCGGTGGGTCCACCAACGGGGTCGACCCGCTGGCGTGGCTGCGGGGCAAGGGCCTGAGCGTCTGAGCGACGGCGTTCTGGGTCTCGTGCGGGGGTTTCGTGCCGGGGCGTTCACGGGAGTTTCGCGTGCGCTCCGGAATGAGGCTCCCCCGCACGGCCGTTGACACGGAGCATGACTTCTCTTCGCAAGCTCGGCTCCTCCGACCTCGAGGTCTTCCCGCTCGCCCTCGGCGGCAACGTATTCGGCTGGACCGCGGACGAGGCACAGTCGTTCGCCGTCCTCGACGCGTACACCGCCGCGGGCGGCAACTTCGTAGATTCCGCCGATGTCTACTCGGCGTGGGCGGACGGCAACCAGGGCGGTGAGTCCGAGACCGTCCTCGGCAAGTGGCTGACGTCGCGCGGCAACCGCGCGGACGTCGTCGTCGCCACGAAGGTCAGCCAGCACCCCGAGTTCCAGGGCCTGTCCGCCGCCAACATCAAGGCCGCCGCCGACGCCTCCCTGCGGCGCCTCGGCACCGACTACATCGACCTGTACTACACCCACTACGACAAGCCCGACGTGCCGGTGGAGGAGATCATCGGCGCGCTCGACGAACTCGTGACGGCGGGGAAGGTGCGGCACATCGCCGCCTCCAACATCTCCGCGGAGCGGCTGCGGGCCTCCCTGGAGTTCTCCGACCGCGAGGGGCTCGCCCGCTATGTGGCCCTCCAGCCCCACTACAACCTGGTCTCCCGCGACACCTACGAGGGCGAGCTCCAGGACCTCGCCGCGCGGACCGGCCTGGCGGCCGTCCCGTACTACGCGCTCGCGTCGGGGTTCCTGACCGGCAAGTACCGGCCCGGTACGGCCGTCGACAGCGCGCGGGCGGGCGGTGCCGCCAAGCACCTGGAGACCGAGCGGGGCCGCCGGGTCCTCGACGCCCTCGACGAGATCGCCGCGGCCCACGACGTCCCCGTCGCCACGGTCGCCCTCGCCTGGCTCGCGGCCCAGCCGACGGTGGTGGCGCCGATCGCTTCGGCACGGACGGTGGAGCAGCTGCCCGCGCTGATCGGGGTCGGGGAGCTGACGCTGACGGAGGCGGAGCTCGGGCGGCTCACGGAGGCTTCGGCCTGAGCCGTCCCTGCGCCCGGGCCTGCGGGGCTGAGGTGGCTACGACCGGTACGGGTTGTACGCGGGGTACGGGGTGGCCGACGTCGTCGGTGTCGTCGCCGTTGCCGGAGTCATCGGGTAGCCGTACCCGTACGCCCCGTACACCGGCCATGGCGGGGCCGCCACCGGTACCGGAGGGGCCGTGATCCGGGCGGCGTAGTCCAGCGCGGGGCGGGCCGTCTCCCGGCGTCGCCACAGTTCGTCCAGCAGTTCCCGTTCCCGTACGACGAAGTCGGCACCGGCGCGGCCGCGGCGACCCCGGTGCCGCAGGAACGCCAGGGACGTCGCGTACCCCTCGTACTGCGCGACCTGCCGTGCCGCCGCCCTGCCCGCGTGGCGGCGGGCGTACTGGCGGGCGATCCGCCGGGCCCGCATCGAGCCGAGGGCGTACGGCTCGACCGGGGACAGCCAGCCGGCCACGGCGTAGGCGGGCAGCTCTGTCCGCACGGTCTTCAGCTCCCGCTGCCGTGTCCAGATCACCAGCCACGTCAGCAGCCCGAAGAGGGGCACCATGAACGCCGCGTACACGGCGAAGAACCCGTACTCGCCCAACGCCGACGAGCCGTTCCACATCGCGTGCAGGCCCATCGCGAGCAGCAGTCCGGAGAGCGGGAAGGCGACGCGGCGGATGTGCTGGCGGTCCGCCGCGAGCGCGGAGATGCCGAAGCCGATGCCCGTGAGGACGGTGAAGAGCGGGTGCGCGAACGGCGACATGATGATCCGCACGAAGAAGGTCGCCGCCGTGACGGAAGCGATGCCGGTGCCGCCGGTGAGCTGGTCGGTGCCGAAGGCCGTGCCCAGGTAGAGGATGTTCTCCGTGAACGCGAAGCCGGTGGCGGTGACGCCGGCCATGACCACTCCGTCGAGGATGCCGGAGAAGTCACGGCGCCGGAAGAGGAAGACCAGTAGGACGGCCGCCGCCTTGGCCGTCTCCTCGACCACCGGGGCTATGACGGTCGCGCCGAGCGTGTCCGCGCTGGACGGGTCCGCCGTCGCCGTCGCTATCCATCTGGTCGCGAAGCTGTTGGCGACGATCGCTATCAGCGCCGCCGCGCAGGCGCCCCAGGCGAAACAGAACAGCAGGTTGCGCCAGGGGCCCGGTTCGACCCGGTCCAGCCAGCGGAACGCGGCTATGAGCAGGGGCACCGGGAGCGTGGCCAGCCCCAGCCCGACCAGGAACCCTTCCGTGCCGGTCTCCTCGCGGACCAGGGCCAGGATGACGAGGCCGGATATCGCGAGGAGCGTGGTCAGCGCCCCATAGCGCACCCAGGCGCGTTGCCACCAGTGGGCGTGCCGCAGGGTGCCGGCGGCGGGTGCGCCGTCGACGGGACCACGGGGATACGGATGTGGGGGGAAGGTGGCCACGGCATTGACCCTAACGACGGATGGGCGCTGTCCGCAGGCGGAAGGGACGCGGGTGCGGGTGTGGTGCGGGTGCGGTCAGGCGCCGACGGGGGGTTGGTCCACGTGCTGTACGCGGCGGAAGAGCAGGTCGTTCACGACATGTCCCTTGTCCAGTCCCTGGCCCTCGAAACGGGTCAGGGGACGGAAGTCGGGACGGGGCGCGAAACCGCCGTCCGCCTGCGTGTTCTCGAAGTCGGGGTGTGCCGTGAGTACGTCGAGCATCTGTTCGGCGTACGGTTCCCAGTCGGTGGCGCAGTGCAGGATCGCGCCGGGCCTGAGGCGGCTCGCGGCGAGGGTCAGGAAGTCCGGCTGGATGATCCTGCGCTTGTGGTGCCGCTTCTTGGGCCACGGGTCGGGGAAGTAGACGCGCAGGCCGTCGAGGGAGTCCGGGGCGAGCATCTCGCGGAGGAGGATGATCGCGTCGCCGTTGCCGACCCGGACGTTGGACACGCCGTTCCGGTCCGCGAGATTGAGCAGGTTGCCCTGGCCGGGTGTGTGGACGTCGACGGCGAGGATGTTGGTGGTGGGGTCGGCCGCGGCCATCTGGGCGGTGGCCTCGCCCATGCCGAAGCCGATCTCCAGGACGACGGGGTTGTCGTTGCCGAACAGGTCGGCGAGGTCGAGGGTGCGGCTGCCGTCGATGTCCAGGCCCCACTTGGGCCACAGCCGCTGAAGCGCGTCCGCCTGGCCGGCTGTGACCCGGCTCCGCCGCGGCTGAAAACTCCGGATCCGCCGCTCGAAGTGCGACCCGGCGGGATCGGCCTTCGGCCCATCGGGAAAGCGCGGCTCACCCTTGGCCCGGCTGTGCCGGATGGAGGCACCGGGGGCTTCGGGCTGGGGGGTTTCGGGGGAGTTCACGAAGTCAGACACAGTGAGACCGATTTTACGGCCGCGATGTGGTCGCCGGGGTGTGGCCCTGGCTGCGGGCAATCGTGCCTCCCCCAGTGCCTTAGGGGGCTTCTGACGGATCTCCGCGGCGTCGCGACGCTCGGCACGCACTCTCGGCGCACCGGACAAAAGGCCTAGTAGCTCCGCTACGAGGCCTTCCGCCCGGCACGCCGAGAGCACGCACCGAACGCCGCTCCTTCTTCCACGGAGATCCGCCAGAAGCCCCCTAAGGGCCTGGGAGGTACCCCCAGGGCGGCGCCCGTCCCACAGGAGCGGCACCTCGTCGCGCCGAGCTGCGCAACGCCCCGGCCCCAGCACCAACGCCGAGCACCTCGAATCCTCGCGACCGGTCAGTCACAGCGCGCTCAACGCCCTGCGCGCCACCTCCCTGCCGATCGGCAAGGACGCCGTAGCAGCAGGAGACGGCGCGTTCAGCACGTGCACCGTGCGAGGGCCCTCGCGGAACAGGAAGTCGTCCACCAGCGTGCCGTCACGCAGCACGGCCTGTGCCCGCACCCCCGCCGCCGTCGGCACCAGGTCGTCCTCGGACACCCCGGGCAACAACCTCCGCACCGCCTCCGTGAACGCCCCCTTGGACACCGACCGGCGCAGCTCCCCCGCCCCGTACCGCCAGTGCCGCCGGGCGATCCGCCAGGAGCCCGGCCAGGCCAGCGTCGACCCGAGCTCCCGCACCCGGACCGTCCCCCACCCGTACCCCTCGCGGGCCAGCGCCGGCACCGCGTTGGGCCCGATGTGGACACCCCCGTCGATCCCGCGCGTGAGATGCACCCCGAGGAACGGGAACGCCGGGTCGGGGACCGGATACACCAGGCCCCGCACCAGCTCCGGCCGGGCCAGCTCGTAGTACTCGCCCCGGAACGGCACGATCCGGACGTCCGGGTCGTCCCCGGTCAGCCGGGCGACCTCGTCGCTGTACAGGCCCGCGCAGTTCACCAGCACCCGCCCGCGTACGACGTCCCCGGCGGCCGTGAGCACGGCGACTCCCCGCTCGGGGCGGCGGTCGACGCGGACGACCCTCGTGCCGTAGCGGATCTCCGCGCCCGAGCCGTGGGCCAGCTGGCGGGCGACCGCGACGAAGTCGCAGATGCCGGTCGTGCCGACGTGTATGGCGGCGAGGCCCCGCACCTCCGGCTCGTACTCCGGGATCTGGGACCCGCCCAGCTCACGCACCGGTATCCCGTTCTCCCGGCCGCGCTGCACGAGTGCGTGCAGGCGGGGCAGCTCGGAGCGGTCGGTCGCGACGATCAGCTTGCCGGTGACGGCGTGCGGGATGCCGTACTCGGCGCAGAACTTGACCATCTCCGCCGCGCCCCGCACCGCGTAGCGCGCCTTGAGGGAGCCGGGGCGGTAGTAGATGCCGCTGTGGATGACGCCACTGTTGCGGCCGGTCTGGTGCCGGGCCGGGCCCGGTTCCTTCTCCAGGACCGTGACACGTGTGCCCGGTGCGGCGCGTGTGATGGCGTACGCCGTCGACAGACCGACGATCCCCCCGCCGATCACCAGCACGTCACAGTCGTACGCGATCTCCGGCACCCGCGCCACCTGCACCACCTCCCGCTTCGATAGTGCACTGCGCCACTGACAATGCCTTCAAACGCGGGGACGGCGGCATGCCTGTCCGCCTAGGCCGGAGCCATCAGCAGCGGCCGGGCTCGCTCCCGCAGCTCGACCACGCGTGGTTCGTCACCGTACGGCTCCAGCCGGTGCAGGAGGTCCTTGACGTACTCGGTGGTGCGGGCCGAGGAGATGCGCCCGGCGACCTCCACCGCTCGTACGCCCTGTTCGCACGCCGCGTCCAGGTTTCCCGACTCCAGTTCGGCGACCGCCGAGACGACCAGGCGCAGGCCGTGCGAGCGGACGAACTCCTCGGTGGGCTTCGAGAGGGCCTGTTCCGTGAAGCGGCGGACCTGGCGTGGCGCCTTCAGATCGCGGTAGCACTCGGCCGCGTCGGCGCAGAAACGGTCGTAGGAGTAGAAGCCCAGCCAGCTCGGGTCGTTGTCGCCGGGGCGGGCGCGCTCCAGCCAGCTCTCGGCCGCTTTCAGGGCGCCGCCGGCCGCCTGCGCGTCCCCCGCACGCGCGTGGGCCCGGGCCTCGACGAGGCGGAAGAAGCTCATCGTGCGGGCCGTGGCGAGACCGCGGTTGCGCTCCAGGGCGGCCTGGGCGAGGTCCACGCCCTCGTCGCCGAAGCCGCGGTAGGTGGCCTGGAGGGACATGGTGGCCAGGACGTAGCCCCCGAGGGGGACGTCCGCCGCCGCCCGGGCCAGGCGCAGGGCCTGGATGTAGTAGCGCTGGGCGGCTTCCTGCTGGCCCGTGTCGAAGGCCATCCAGCCCGCGAGCCGGGTGAGTTCGGCGGAGGCGCCGAAGAGGGCCCGGCCCACCTCGTCGGAGTAGGAGCCGAGCAGGAGGGGAGCCGCCTCCACCCTTAAGCACTCGGGGACCATCGACGAACGCCAGTCCCCCCCGCCGTACTTGGAGTCCCAGCGCCGCGCGTCCTCGGCGGCCTCCCGCAGCTTCTGCACATCACTGTGGCCGACTTTGAGCGGTGCGCCGGAGTCCTCGCCGGGGCCCACGTCACGCGCTACCGAACTGTCGGCCGGGGTTATCAGCCATCGTGAGGCGGGCGTCGCGTACGCGCTCACCGCGAACGATCCGGCCAGCGACTGCCAGATGCCGCCCCCGGCGCGGCGGCCGGCCAGGTCGAGGCGGTACAGCTCCGTCGCGGTCTTCACCGCCTGTCCGACGTCCCGCGGGAAGGCGAGGCCGACTTCGGGCGCGGGGTCCGCGTCGGCCAGGCCGATCTCGTGGAGCGGCACCGGGCGGCCGAGCTTCTGGCCGATGGCGGCGGCGATGAGGTGCGGTGCCGCACCCTGCGGCACCATGCCCTTCGACACCCAGCGCGCCACCGACGTTTTGTCATAGCGAAGCGTCAGTCCTCGCTGAGCGCCAAGATCGTTGACGCGCCGCGCGAGGCCTGCGTTCGAGATTCCCGCGAGGGCGAGAACGGCGCCGAGTTTTTCGTTCGGCCCGCGTTGCTCCCTGGACATGCGCCACCCCTCGACACAGACGGCTGCCGACGTTGGCATAACCACGCGGCATTCGTAAACCCAGCGTAGTTCGCCGCATCCCAAGCGTTAAGGGGCATTGTTCCGGTTGGCGGGATTGTGGTCCGTACTGAAGTGCGGTTCAGATACGGGCTGTTGCGACGTGCTCCCACTGTGTGGCCGTGCGCCTGTCCGTGCGCTCTTCTCCGGCCATCGCGGGAGCGGTTCCATGGTCATTGCGTGGGTCGGCCCGCTGTACTGGATCCAGTGGGCTGGGGGACACCGCCGCCTCCATCCCCGCGGGCGGCGGAACGGTCCGGGAGGCGTGCTCCGTCTCCCGGACTGCGCGACCGCCCGGTGGTGAGCGGAGCCTGTACGGAGAGTGTTCGAAGCTGCCCGCCTGGCGGGGATTTGGCCGAAAAGCGACCCCGTCGATGGTGGGGTACCAGGCCTCCGACCACGGTACTTGAGGGCGCTTCGGGCGTATTCGGGGCGCGTATCGGGGGCGCATTCGCGCCGCAGTCGTACTGGTGACGTGTCGCTGACGTGTCTTGCCTCCTGGCCGTCCCTTCTGTTCTCGCCGCTTCCGCCGCCGTCTTCCCTTACCGTCTTCGCTGCCGTCTTGACCGCCCGTCTCCTCTTGTCGTGTAGGGGAGTTGGGGGCGTTCGGGGGTGTTCCGGTCGGTGTGGGCGGCTCCGCCGGGGCGCGTTCGGCGGGGCGCAAGCGGCGCGGGCACACTCTGGAACGCTTCCTTCATGGCAGCATGGTGAACCGGTTCGTACGGTGCACTGGTTGTCCACAGCCTGTGGAGGCGGCGATGCGGTGGTTGGTGGGATGGAGCAGCACCGCCGCGGGAGCCGTCGCTGCCGGTTCGGCGGGTGCCACGGGACCCGACGGCGAGACCCTGCACCCGGTGGGTTCCCAACTCCTGTGGGGCGACCCCGATCCGCTGTGGGCGGTCGGTGACTGGCGCCCCGACGAGGTGCGGGTGGTGAAGGCCGACGACCGGACGCGCATCGCCGTCCTCGGCATCTGCGGCGCCACCGACGAGCAGCTGCGCGTCGCGCTGTTCGCCGCGCGCGGCGGGGCACTTCGGCATCTGACCGCCTGGCCCGGGAGCTACACCGCGATCGTGCAGGTCGGCCGGCGGATCACCGTCTGCGGCGACCTCGCGGGCGCCCGGCCGGTGTTCCACACCCCGTGGGCCGGCGGCACGGCGTATGCGACGGCCGCGCTGCCGCTGGCCGACCTCATCGAGGCCAACCTCGACTTCGGGCACCTCGCCGCGCTGCTGGCCGCCCCTGACGTGCCGGCGGCACTTCACGACTCCACGCCGTACGACGGCGTGAAGCGCATTCCGCCGGGGCATGCGCTGATCCTGCGCGCCGGGGCACGCGAGATCGCCGGGTACGAACCGGTCGCCTCGCTGGCGGTGGCGGCGCCTACGGCCGATCCCGACAGCGCGGTCGACGCCGTGCGCGACGCGCTCGTGGAGGCCGTACGGACACGGCTGTCCGCGCCGCGGCACGTCCCCGGGTCGGACATCGACCCCGGGCCCGTGCCCGGCATGGGGCCCGCCGAGCGGCGTGCCGCGCGCGGGATGCCGGTGCCGGGTATCGGGGCGGACCTGTCCGGCGGGCCGGCTTCGGGGACGCTGGCGCTGCTGGCCGCGGGGCTGCCCGGGATGCCGGGCACGGTGCTGGGGCACGGCACGGGCGCGGGGGAGCGGCTGCTGGCGGTCACGTTCAACGACCTGGCCGTCGCGGGGCAGGAGGCCGAGCTGGAGCGGGCGGGGGCGCTGGCCGCGAACCCGCGTCTGCACCATGTCGTCGTCGCCGGCGGCGAGGAGACCCTCCCGTACGCCGACCTGGAGGGCCCGCTGACGGACGAGCCGGGCGCGTCCCTGGTGACGGCGGCCCGGCACCGGGCGCGGCTGGCGGCCGGCAGCGCGGACCACTTCACGGGCTACGGTGCGCGCCAGGTCCTGGACGCCCATCCCGCGCGCCTGGCCGACCTGCTGATGGACCGCAAGCGGCGCCACCTGGTGCGGCCCGTCGCCGCGCTGGCCAGGACGGACGGCTCGGTGCTGGTCCCGGCGCGCGTGTACGCGGCGGCGCGCCGGCTGTCCCGTACGCCGTACCGGGCGGGGCTGGAATCGCTGGCCGAGCGCCTGCTCGACCAGCGTACGGACGACGGCCCGGACGCGCCCGGGGGTGCGGTGGAGGCCTCGCTCGCCGCGCTGACCTGGGGCAGACCCGGGCCGGCGGCACGCTGGCTGACCGGTGAGGCGCTCGCTGAAGTATCGGTTCGTCTTCAGGCGGCGACCCACCGGTCGGAGCTGGTGGGTCCGGGGCAGCGGCCGGGTGACTTCCGCGCGCGTTCGGTGCTGGCGCGGCATGCGGCGGACCTGCGCGTGCTGGAGCAGGCCGCGGAGATCCGTTTCCAGCGGCTGCACGCGCCGTTCCTCGACAACCAGGTCGTGCGCGCGGCCCGGGCGCTGCCCGAGGCGCTGCGGGTACGGCCGGGGGCGCGGGCGGCCATACTGCGCACGGTGCTGGAAGGGGCCGGCGTCCGGGACGTGCCGCCCGGATGGGGCGCCCCGACCCAGGCGACGGCGGCGGCCGCGGCGCGTACCGGGCTGAGGGTTGCGGCGGACTCCCTGGTCGCCCTGTTCGACACGCCGCTGCTGGCGGAGGCGGGCCTGGTCGAGGCCCGGGTGGTCCGCAAGGCCCTGCGCTCCGCGGCGGCCGGCGAACCCCTCCCCCTGGACGGCCTCGCCGACCTCGTCTCCCTGGAACTGTGGCTCCGCCGCCTGCTCTCCCGCCGCGGCACCTGCTGGACGGGCACCCCGGCCCGGCAGCGGGCCGTACCGGCGGGGATCGCTCCGCAGCGGGGGGCGTTGGGGACCGGGGCCGGGGCCGGGGCCGGGGGGCGGCGGGTGTAGCGCCTTCGCGGCATCGGCCTGGCTGCGGGCAGTCGTGCCTCCCTCAGTGCCTTAAGGGCCTGGGAGGTACCCCCAGGGGCGGCACCCGGCCCAAAGAAGCGGCACACCGCTCCGCCGGGTTGCGGACCCACCCGGCCCGAAACACAACGCGGAGTTCCTCGAAACGCCGGATCGTGCAACTCCTGCGACAGGAAGCCCCCGCCCCAGAAAACCCCACGCCCCTCACACCCACCCCAGCGACAATGACCCGGTGCGGTACAGAATCCTGGGCGTCACCACGGCAGAGGACGAGCACGGCACAGCCGTACCCGTCGGCGGCCCCCGCCTCCGCGCCCTGCTCACCGCCCTCGCCCTGCGCCCCTCCCACGTCACCCCGCCCCAGACCCTGATCGACGAGGTGTGGACGGACGACCCGCCCCAGGACGCACACGCCGCGCTCCAAGCCCTCGTCGGCCGCCTCCGCCGCGCGCTCGGCAAGGACGCCGTGACCTCGGACACCGGCGGCTATCGCCTCACGGCCACGCCCGACGACATCGACCTCTTCCTCTTCGAACGACTCGTCCGGCAAGGCACCGACGCGCTCGCCGCCGACACCCCCGCCCTGGCGGAACGGCATCTCGACGACGCCCTCGCCCTCTGGCGCGGCCCCGCCCTCGCCGACCTCCCCGACCGCACCGCCGCCACCCGCCCGGAGGCCACGCGCCTGGAGGCGACCCGGGCCCGGGCCGAGGCCCGCCTGCGGCTCGGCCGCGCGCAGGACGTCGTACCGGAACTGCGGGAACTGACCGCCGTACACCCCTACGACGAACCGCTGCACGCCCTCCTCATCCGCGCCCTGCGCGACACCGGCCGCGAAGCCGACGCCCTCGCCGCGTACGACTCCGCCCGCCGCGCCCTCGCGGAGGGCCTGGGCACCGACCCCGGCCCGCACCTGCGCGCCCTCCACGCCGACCTGCTCGCGTCGGCCGCCAGGAGTGAGAATCCGACGCCCGCTCCGCCCCAGCGCACCGGGAACATCCGCCCTCGTCTGACCTCCTTCGTCGGCCGGGAACCGGAGATCGACGCCATCCGTTCCGACGTGCGCAGGGCCCGGCTCGTCACCCTCACCGGACCGGGCGGCTCCGGCAAGACCCGCCTCGCCGAGGAAGCCGCCGCCGGGCTCCCGCAGGCGTGGCTGGTCGAGCTCGCCCCGCTCGACCGGCCCGAGGCGGTGCCGGGAGCGGTGGTCAGCGCGCTCGGTCTGCGCGAGACCGCGCTGATGACCAGCGAGCTGACGGCCGTGCAGGACGACCCCCTCGCCCTGCTCGTGGAGTACTGCGCCTCGCGCAGCCAACTGCTGATCCTCGACAACTGCGAGCATGTCATCGGCGCCGCCGCCCACCTCGCCGAGACCCTGCTGACCCGCTGCCCGGGGCTCACGATCCTCGCCACCAGCCGCGAACCCCTGGGCGTGCCCGGTGAGGTGGTGCGCCCGGTCGAGCCCCTGCCGCCGGATCCCGCCCGCCGGCTGTTCGCGGAGCGTGCCGCCGCCGTCCGTCCCGACGCGGACGCCGTGCTCCGTGACGAGCGGGCGGTGGCGGAGATCTGCCGCCGCCTGGACGGACTGCCGCTCGCCATCGAGCTGGCCGCGGCCCGCCTCCGGCTGCTCACGCCCCGGCAGATCGCCGACCGGCTCGACGACCGCTTCCGCCTCCTCACCTCCGGAAGCCGTACGGTCCTGCCCCGCCAGCAGACCCTGCGTGCCGTCGTCGACTGGTCGTGGGACCTGCTCGACGAGGCCGAGCGGACGGTGCTGTGCGAGGTGTCCGTGTTCGCGGGCGGCTGGGACCTGGCGGCGGCGGAGGCGGTGTGCACCGGGCCCGCCGCCGAGCTGCTCGGGGCGCTCGTCGACAAGTCCCTCGTCGTGGCGGCACCCGGCGGGACAGCGGACCCGGACGGCACAGACCGCGAGGACGGCCCGGACCGCGAGGACGGCCCGGACCGCGAGGACAGCCCGGACGGCCCGGTCGGCTCGGTCGGCTCCGTCGGCATGCGGTACCGGATGCTGGAGACCATCCACGAGTACGCCGTCGAACGGGCCGCCGAGGTTCCGTCGCTGCGCGCCGCGGCCGAGCGCCGGCACCGTGCGTGGGTGCGCGCGCTCGTCGAGCAGGCCGATCCGCTGCTGCGCTCCGCCGCGCAACTGCCCTGGATCTCCCGCCTGGAGACCGAGCTCGACAACATCCGCGCGGCCCTCGACCGGGCCCTCACGGCCGGGGACGAGCAGGAGGCGGGCGCCCTGGTCCTGGCCATGGGCTGGTTCTGGTGGCTGCGCAACTACCGGCACGAGGGCATGGAGTGGCTCGACCGGACTCTGCGTCTGGGCGTGGAGAGGGATACCGCCGGGCGTGTGCCGTCCGGCGGCGAAACGGACCTGCCCGATCCCGTCGACCACCTCCTCGCCGCGCCCGACGGGGAGGCGGGGCATCCGCTGCACGCCCTGCGGATGGATCTGCGCATGCTGCACATGCTCTTCGTGACCGAAGCCGGGTCCACGGAGGCGTTCGCCAGCGAGCGGCGGCCGTACGTGGAGCGGGTGTGGGCCTATTTCCAGGAGGGGGGCCCACGGGCGGCCCGGATTCCGGGGCTCGTCTGCATGGTCCTCTCCTCGTACGTGGGCGACCGGAGCGACCTGCGGACCGTCATGGACTCCGCCGTCGCCAACTGCCGTACGCACGGCGGGGAGTGGGAGACCGCCGTCGCCCTGATGTTCCGTACGCACATGGTCGTCGACGCGTCCGGCGACCTGGACGGCGTCGACGACGACCTCGCGGAACTGCGGATCCTCAGCCGCCGCGCCGGGGACCGCTGGCTGCGGGCCCAGGTGTGCGGCGCGGCCGGCGAGGCCGCCATGGCGCGCAGCCGCTTCGAGGAGGCCAAGGGGGAGTACGAGGAGGCGCTGCGGCTCGCCTACGAGGTGGGCGCGTACACCGAGTCGCCGTTCCTCATCGCCCGGCTCGCCGAGATCGCCTACCGCGCGGGAGACCGCCCGGCCGCGCTGGCGGGGCTGGACGAGGCGAGCGCCGCCGCCGACCGGTACGGCGTGGCGGACTCCAAGGCGTTCGTCCTGCTGCTGCGGGCCCAGATGGCATCCGAGGAGGGGCACACGGCCCGGGCGCGCGAGCTCTGCGAGGCGGCGCGCGCGGACGCCGCACGCGGGACACCACCGCCCCAGTTCCTGGTGATGCTGGATCTGGTCGACGCCATGATCACGGCGAACGAGTCCGGCCCGGAGCCCGCCCTGGCCAAGCTGACCGGAGCCCTGAGCGAGGCCGTCGACAAGCGGTGCTCCGACGCGATCCGGGCCACGGTCGTGGACAGCGCGGCAGGACTGCTGTCCGACCTCGGCGACTTCCCGCGAGCGGCACGGCTGCTCGGCGCCGGGGACCGGTGCTGGGCCGGCCGTCCCCGCCCCATGCCGGAGCACGCCCAGGCGGAGCGGATCGGGGCAGCCGCTCGTGCCGCCCTCGGTCCCGACCGGTGCGACTCGGAGCGCTCACGGGGCGCGGCCCTCACCGCGGACGAGGTCCTTCGCGAGCTGGACCGGGCGCGGACCTCGTACTCCACCGCCGCGGAAGCCGCTAACCGCAGGTGAACTCGGACTCGGCCCAGTCCGCCAGGGCGAGGTCGTCGAGGGCGCCGTGCGGTTCCACCACCAGCCGTACGGTGCTGCGGCCGGTGAGGTTCACCCGGACGGGAACCGCCGGATCACCGCCCTCCACCGGCCCGGACCGCCACAGCCGGACCCCGTCGGCGTAGACGGAGAAGTACACGCTGCCGAGCTTCAGTGTCAGGTCGTCCACCCCGACGAGCGCCTCGTACGAGGAGCAGGAGCGGTTGAGGTCGATGGTGACGGAGGAGCGGCCGTGCACGGTGACGCCGTGCGTGTACCGCTGGTCGCCGGCCGACAGGCCGTACCGCTGCCAGACCCAGCTGCTCGTGCCGATCCGCATCTCGGGCTCGGTGCCGTCGCCGCTGATGTCGTACGACAGTTCGCTCCACTGGTAGACGGCCGGGGCGGGCGGCTTCTCGGTCGGTGGCGGCGGTGGTGGTGGCGGCGGTGGGGGTGTGGGTGCGGGTGCCGGGGGTGGTGTCGGCCTCGGGGACGCGGGCGTCGGGTTGGGCTTCGGTGCCGGGGCCGGGGAGTTTGCGGACGACGGGCTCGTCCTGGGGGCCGGTGTCGGCGCGGGCTGCGCGGGCTGCGCGGCGCCTACGGGCACCATCCCCGGTGCCCGCGGCCCGGGCTCCCGCGGCCCGGGCTCCCGCTGCGAGGGAGAGGGCGTGGGCGTGGGTTCGGCGGGCCGGCCCACCGGCGAGGACGGGGTGGCAGCCGGACTCGCCTCGTCCTTCGGCTTCTCGTTGCCGGCCAGCGCCAGCACCACCGCGGCCACCACGCCCACGGCGACCACACCGGCCGCGATACCGGCCTTCACCGGCGCGCCCACCCCCTCGGAGGCCACACCGCCCCCGGCCCCACCGGACGAGCCGCTCCCCCCGGTCCCACCGGCCGAACCGGCGCCCGCCGCCGACCCGCCCGACGCGCCCCCGCCCGCCGCCGAGGCCGCACCCGCGGCTCCGGCCGCCCCCGCTCCCGCGCCTCCGGCGATGAGCCCGGCCGCCTTGGCGTACCCGGCGGCACCGAACCAGCCGATGACCGCGACCGGCACGACGGCGGGGATACCGCCGGCGACCTCCTCGATCTGCGTCGCGGCCAGCCGGCACTTCGCGCACTCCTCCAGGTGCTTGCGCAGCCCTCGCTCGGCGCGGGTGCGCAGCCGGCCGCGGGCGTACGTGCCGAGCTGGTCGGCGTAGCGCGCGCACTCCTCGTCGTCGGTGAGCGTGGCGCTGACGTGGGCCTGGAGGTAGGCCTGCTTGAGGCCCTCGCGGGCCCGGCTGGCGAGCACGCGCGTGCCGTTGGCGTCCAGCCCGAAGAACGTGGCGACCTCGCTGGGCGACTCGTCCTCGACCTCGGTGTGCCACAGCACGGCCTGCCACCGCTCCGGCAGCGACCGGAAGGCCCGCATGGCCAGGGACCGATCGGCCTCGCGCATCGCCCGTACGTCGGCGCCCAGTTCCAGCGTGCCGTCGTCGGACACGTCGGAGCCGTGTGCGGACTGGGCGGCGAACACCGCGAAGTCGTCGACGAGCTGCTCCCGCCGCGCCGACCGCGTCCACGAGGCGGCGACCCGCCGGACGGAGGTGAGCAGGTACGCGCGTACGGCGTGCTCGGGGCCGGAGCCGCCGCGTACCGCCTGGAGCATGCGGGCGAAGACCTCGGCGGTCAGGTCGTCCGCGGTGTAGGCGTCACGGCAGCAGGTCCGGGCATACCGGCGCACCGCCTGAGCGTGGCGCCGGTACAGCTCCTCGTACGCCGTGTCGTCGCCCGAGCGCATCCGGTCGATGAGGTCGGCGTCCGAGGGCGGCACCTCGCGCGGCGGCAGGACGCTGTCCTCACGCCAGGCGCGCTGCGGCGGGACCAAGCCGTCGGCGGGACGCCGGCCCGGTGGGAGGCTCCCGCGTCCGCCCTGGCTCGGCACCTGCGGCGGGACCGCGCCGCCGGCTCTGGCGTCACCGTCACCGCTCGACTCGTCCCGCCCGTCAACGCTCATCGCGGAAAGCCCCCGCCAGCCGGCCAACACGTCCAGACCACCGGGTCAGAGTGCCATATTGGCTTTTGGTCAGACCCCGGGAGTCCGGACCATCACTCATCCGTGGGGATTTACCGCACACCAGTACTGGCCGTCACTCATTCGGGAATGATGCCCCGTCACCCCGACCTGGGAAGGCGACCGGACCCGATCGACCGGCCAAGCCGACTGGTGCGGTCGACCGGCCCGGCCGTCCGGCCCGGCTGACCAGCCCGGCTCAAGGGTCCGCCCGTTCCGGCAGCCGGCGACCTCATGCCGGCCCCACCTCGCGGTCGGCCCCACCTCGCGGTCGGCCCGGCCTCACGCCGGCCGCGAGCGCAGCCCCTCCAGCAGGATGTCCAGCAGCCGGGCCGAAGCGGCCGCCTGCTGTGCCGCGTCCGGCAGCGAGGGCGCGGCCGTCGCGATTACCAGCAGCACGTCCGACACCGACACGTCCGCCCGCAGCTCACCCGCCGCACGCGCCCGGTCCACGAGCTGACCCACGACCTCGAGCAGCGCCGACGCCCCGGCGTCGTCCTCAGCCGCGACCGACGGCGCCGGCACCGAGGCGACCGCCACCGGCTCCTCGGGCACGAGCCGCAGCTCCGCCGGGCCCGGCTGCGTCCGCTGCTGCGGCACCCGCGCCTGCCCGGCCCGGTCCTCCTCGACCGAGACCCGCAGCACCTGCGGCGGCAGCAGCCGCCCGGCGCCGGAGGCCACCGACGTCCGCAGGAAGCGCGACAGCGCCGACCACGGCTCGTCCTCCTGCCCGAGCGCCGCGCGGGCCTGGTCGGTCAGCCGGGAGGTCTCCTCCTCGGCTATCCGCCGCACCAGCACGTCCTTGCTCGGGAACCGCCGGTACACCGTGCCCACGCCGACGCGCGCGCGTCGCGCCACGTCCTCCATCGGCGCGCCGTACCCCAGCTCGCCGAACACCTCGCGCGCCGCCCGCAGCACGTGCTCCAGATTGCGCTGTGCGTCCACGCGCAGCGGCGTCGTCCGCGATCCGTTCCCGCGTCCGTTGCCCGCCGTCGCGCTCATCGTCACGCCACCCGCCGCGACAGCGGACGCGGACGACCAATGAGAGTCCTGAACATGCATATGCATTCCCCCGGTAATGACGTCTCCCCCCGGAGACACTCCCCGCCATACGATGCCGGGACGGAGGACCAGGCCCGGGTCCCCGGGCCGCCCGTCGCGGACCCGGCGAGCGCATCCCCCTACACCCCGTCGACACACGAACATAGTTGAGAGGGAGTCAATTCAGAAGGGGCACGTTCCGTACGGAGCGCCCACCGATCGGAGTACGGGTCGTATACGTCCTGATTGTGCCCCCGAGCGCCCCCCGCACCACCCACGCTGACCTGCGGGTATTCCCCGCAGCCTGCCTTTCCGGCCAACTCCGCGCGCTCTCCCGCTCCAGTCACACAATTCGTCGAGGCTGTGGACAAACGCAAGCGGCGGGTGCGTCATGGGATGGTGAAGGAACGTGCGCGCATTCTCGTTGTCGGTGGTGGCTACGTCGGGATGTACACGGCCCTGCGCCTCCAGCGCAGACTGAAACGGGAACTGGAGCGGGGCGACGTGGAGATCACGGTCGTCACCCCTGACCCGTACATGACGTACCAGCCGTTCCTCCCCGAGGCCGCCGCGGGCGCCATCTCCCCCCGCCATGTCGTCGTACCGCTGCGTCGCGTCCTCGACCGGTGCCGCGTCGTCATCGGCGAGGCCACCGCCGTCGACCACGCGAAGCGCACCGCCACCATCACCACCCTCGCCACCGAGGAGGAGGGCACGGGCGGGCAGCAGCTGACGTACGACGAACTCGTCCTCGCCCCCGGCTCCGTCTCGCGCACCCTGCCGGTCCCCGGCCTGGCCGACCACGGCATCGGCTTCAAGACAGTCGAGGAGGCGATCGGTCTGCGCAACCACGTCATCGAGCAGATGGACATCGCCTCCTCCACCCGCGATCCCGCGATCCGCGACGCGGCCCTCACCTTCGTCTTCGTCGGCGGCGGCTTCGCCGGCGTGGAGGCGCTCGGCGAACTGGAGGACATGGCCCGCTACGCCGCGCGCTACTACCACAACATCCGGCCCGAGGACATGAAGTGGATCCTCGTCGAGGCCTCGGACCGCATCCTGCCCGAGGTCGGCGAGGAGATGGGCCGCTACACCGTCACCGAACTGCGCCGCCGCAACATCGACGTACGCCTCCAGACCCGCCTGGAGTCCTGCGCGGACCGGGTCGCCGTCCTCAGCGACGGCGCCCGCTTCCCCACCCGTACGGTCGTCTGGACGGCCGGCGTCAAACCCCACCCGGTGCTCGCCGCCACCGACCTGCCCCGCAACGACCGCGGACGGCTCAGGTGCACGGCGGAACTGGCCGTCGACGGCGCCACGCACGCGTGGGCCGCCGGAGACGCCGCCGCCGTCCCCGACGTCACGGCCGGTGAACCCGGCCGCGAATGCGCCCCCAACGCCCAGCACGCCCTCCGCCAGGCCAAGGTCCTCGCCGACAACATCGTGCACACCCTGCGCGACGAGCCCCTGCAGACGTACGAACACGCCTACGCCGGCTCGGTCGCCTCCCTCGGCCTGCACAAGGGCGTCGCCCACGTCTACGGACGCAAGCTCAAGGGATACCCGGCCTGGTTCATGCACCGCGCCTACCACCTCAGCCGCGTGCCCACCTTCAACCGCAAGGCGCGCGTGCTCGCCGAATGGACCCTGGCCGGCCTGTTCAAACGGGAGATCGTCTCCCTGGGTTCACTCGAACACCCCCGGGCGGAGTTCGAACTCGCGGCCGGTGGAAAGTCTTCTCAAGACCCCCCGCACAACCCGAAGGGGTCGTCCTGACCGGACCCAGGAACTCCACCGGCCGGACCGGCGTCTGACGGATGCCGGTCCGGTCCGCTCACTGCCAGACTGGTCCACCACCGCGGTCGTGCCCCCACACGCCCCGGTGCGGGCCCCCGGGGCCCCGGCCGGTTCCGGTGCCGGCCGCCGACGACTACGCGAGGCAAGGATTCGTGAACTTCACGCGCTGGAGCGCCCGGCTCCCCGGAACGCAGCGCCGCGCCGCAGCGCGGACGGAGCAGACGGCCTCCCCGGACCGGCGGGGGGAAGGGTCCGTACCCGCCGCCCGTGCCGAACAACTGACCGACGAGCCGCCGTCCGTACCCGCCGTCGACGAACTGCGGGTGCGCGAGGTCCTCGACCGCGTCCCGTCCCTCGTCGCCCTGGTGCACGGCCCCGACCACCGCATCGCCTACGTCAACGACGCCTACACGACCGCCTTCGGCGTACGCCCCCTGGGCGAACGCGCCCGCGAAGCCCTCCCCGAACTGGACGCCCTCGGCCTGTTCCCCCTCCTGGACCAGGTCCAGCGCAGCGGCAAGCCCCGCACGGTCAAGTCCCGCAAGGCCCCCGACGGCCGCTCCTACACCTTCACCTGCACCCCGGTCGCCCAAGGAGACGGCAAGAGCGGCAGCGACGGCCGCGGAGTGCTCGTCTTCGCCACGGACGTCACCGACCACGCCGAAGCCGCCGAACGCCTGCGCGCCAGCGAACGCCGCCAGCGCGAAACGGCGGTGACCCTACAGAGATCACTGCTCCCCCAGGAGCTCGAAGAACCCGACGACCTGCGCGTCGCCGCCACCTACCACCCCGGCGGCACCGAGGCCGCGGTCGGCGGCGACTGGTACGACGTCATCACCCTGGGCGGCGGCCGCACCGCCCTCGTCATCGGCGACGTCATGGGCCGCGGCGTCCGCGCGGCAGCGGTCATGGGCCAGCTCCGCACGGCGGTCCGCGCCTACGCCCGCCTCGACCTGCCCCCGCACGAGGTCCTCCAGCTCCTCGACGGTCTGGCGGCCGAGATCGACGCCAACCAGATCGCCACGTGCGCGTACGCGGTCCACGACCCGAACGAGGGCAAGCTGGTCTACGCCTCGGCGGGCCACCTCCCCATCCTCGTCCGCGACGAGAACGGCACGGTCCTGCGCGCCGACGAACCCACCGGACCGCCGCTCGGCACCGGCGGCTGGATGCACTCCTCGGGAACGATCCCCCTCGGCCCCGGCTCCACGGCCGTCCTCTACACGGACGGCCTGGTGGAGCGCCGCGACGCCGACCTCGACGAGGGCATCGCCGCCCTGGAGCGCGCCCTGGCCGGCGCCACCGGAACACCCCAGGTCGTCTGCGACCGGCTGGTCCGCTCGGCCGGCGTGACCCCCGACCACGACGACGACGTGGCCGTCCTGGTCCTCCAGCACCCGGCCCGGACGGGCCCGGACAGCGAGCTCTTCCGCAACGCCGCCCTGGAACTGCTGGGCGGCGTGGAGGCGGCCCCACGCGCGCGTGCCTTCGCCTCCGGCGTCCTGACCAGCTGGCGCTTCCCCGTCGACCTGCACGACCTGGGCGTCCTGGCCACCAGCGAACTGGTCGCCAACTCCCTCCAGCACGGCACCCCGCCGATGCGCCTGCGCCTGCGCCGCACCGACCGCCGCCTGATCATCGAGGTCACCGACGGCGACGACCACCTCCCCAGGCGACGCCGCGCGGAACCGGGCGACGAATCGGGCCGGGGCATCGCCATCGTCGCCACGATCGCGTCGAACTGGGGCTGCCGCCGCACACCGGGCGGCGGCAAGGCCGTCTGGTGCGAGTTCGCGCTCCCGCGCACGCAGGGGACATAGCGGAGACACGAGGCAGGGACTGGAGGGGCGGAGAAGGGGGGAGGGGATCAGACGTCCGCGGAAACGGGCGCCCCACCCCGCGCCACGACCCGGCTCTTCGCGAGCCACGGCTGGTCCTGCGCCTCCGTGAGCTGCCGCCCCAGCCGCACCGCGAGGAAGGTGATCCCCAGCGAGAACAGCAGGAACGCCACGATGTACGGCGCGTGCAGCGAGGCCCCCAGCGGCCCGCCCACCGCCGGCCCGACGGCCAGCGCAAGCTGCTTGACCAGTGCGAACGCGGAGTTGTACTGCCCGGCCATCCCCTCCGGCGCCAGATCGGCGACCAGCGGGGCGACCGTCGGCGACAGCATCGCCTCGCCCAGCCCGAACAAGGCGTACGTCGAGACGAACGCGGCCGTCGCCATCTCCTGGCTCCCGTGCCCCAGCCCCGCGTACCCGGCGACAGCCCAGGCCACGGCCCAGATCAGCCCGACAGCGGCGATCACCCGTGAGCGCCGGCGCCGCTCCACGAACCGCAGCACGGCGAACTGCGCGACGACGATCACCAGCGTGTTGGCGGCCAGCGCCGTCCCCAGCGCGGACGTCGAGATCCCGGCGGCCTCGACGCCGTACGCGCTCAGCCCCGACTCGAACTGCCCGTAGCAGGCGAAGAACAGCACGAAGCCCAGCACACACAGCTGCACCATGGCCCGGTTGCCCAGCAACTGCTTCCAGCTGCCCCGCCCCGACGCCACAGGCGCGCCCTCGATCCGCGGCGCGTGCGGCATCCGCACGGTCGCCATCACCACGACCAGCAGCAGGAACATCGCCGCCTCGATCGCGAAGAGCAGCGTGAAGGAGGCAGCGCTCGACGTGTCGACCAGATGACCGCCGATGAGGCCACCGACCCCGAGCCCGAGGTTCTGAAGGAAGAACTGCGTGGCGAACGCCCGCGACCGCGTCTCCGCCGACGAGCAGTCCACGATCATCGTGGCCAGCGCCGGCTGCATCACGGCCTGCCCGGCCCCCAGCAGGGAAGCCGACACCAGCACGGCGGCCGCGCTGCTCGCGATCCCCAGACTCAGCGCACCCAGGGCGGCGGTGACCAGGGCGGTGAGCAACACCGGCAACGGTCCGCGCCGGACGATGGCCCGCCCGGCGAACGGCAGCACGACCAGCGCCGCCGCAGCGAAGACGGCGAGTACGAGACCCGCCGTCATGGCTCCCAGTCCTCGTACCTGCGCCACATAGACGTACAGATAGGGGACGGTGAAGCCGAGCCCGAACGCGCTGAGTGCGTTGCCCATGTGGATCCGGCGCATCGCTGCGCCCATCGCCCTGGTCACGTTCACCTCTCTCACAAGTTAGGAGTGAAGACTTCGAAACTAAAGTTCGAAGCTAAAGAGTACATATCCAAGGACTTCAAGGCAAAGAACGGCCGTGCCATACTGCGCCCATGGGCGACACCCCCGGCCCCAGCGAGCCGACCCTCGAAGAGCAGATCGCCGCGTACCAGCGCGAGTTCCAGGACCTCGACCCCCAGGTGGAGCAGATCGTCTCCGCCTTGTCCCGCCTGAACCGCCGCATGAACGTCGCCTACGGCCGTCAGACCGCGGCCCTCGGCATCAGCAACGCCGAGTGGGAGGTCCTCAAGGCCCTCGTCCTCTCCGGCGCCCCCTACCGCCTGGGTCCCAGCGACCTCGCGAAGCGCCTCGGCCTGACCCCGGCCGCCATGACCCACCGCATCGACCGCATGGTCGGCGAAGGACTGGTCACCCGGGAGAGGGACGAGTCCAACCGGGTCCGCGTCATCGTGGAGCTCACGCAGGGAGGTCGGGAGAAGTGGCTGGAGGCGATGCGCCTGGCATCGGTCTTCGAGGAGGACCTGCTCCAGGACCTGTCCCCCCACGAGCGCACCGCGCTCGGCGAGGTCCTCACCCGCCTCTTGCGCCGGGTGGAAGACGCCCAGCCGGACGCCGGCGGCCGCCTCTCCGACCTGGACTGAGGCCCTCCCAAAAGATGTTGACAGGGGACGCTTGACAGCCCCCTCCCCGATCCGTAAAGTTCTTCGGGTTGCCGCGGAGCCGTAACGGTTCTGCGACAGCACTTCCGCCGCACCAGCGGCACCCAACCACTAGCAAGATCACTCCCAACGGGGTTGATTTCGGCGTGCCCGAATTCAATTCGAATTGGGACTCGACCGACTTGATTCGGCGCCGAACGGCTCCGATTTGAGAATCGCCGAGAGAACGCGCTAAGGTTGGACACGTCGGAACGGCCCAACAGCCGCGAAGACAGACCCCGCTGACTGGGGGTCAGGTCGAAGAAAAGATCTGATAGAGTCGGAAACGCAAGACCGAAGGGAAGCGCCCGGAGGAAAGCCCGAGAGGGTGAGTACAAAGGAAGCGACCGTTCCTTGAGAACTCAACAGCGTGCCAAAAGTCAACGCCA
>NZ_JARVKU010000045.1:0-36268 GCF_029813805.1 Streptomyces sp. DH10 | reverse complement strand
CAGCGCCGCACACTCTCGGCACACACCCCCACCGCCCTCGCGATCTCCGCATTCGAGACGCCACCCTCGAACAACTCGACTGCCCGAACACGACGCGCCTCCGCCAACTGAGGCCGAGACAAAGGAGGAAGACAGGAGCCGGCAACCGAAGGGGAAGGTTGATATGCCACCGCGACAGCCTCCCACCCACACGTCCACCACACCCACCGAACTTACGAAAAGATCAGTAGGGAGTGTTCTGAGTTGAGATCACGGGATCGGTCATTCCCGCTCCAGGAGGGTGCTGGCTGCGGTAGACCGGTCGCGTGACTCGTGGTGATCTGACCGATGCCGAGTGGAGTTGATCGAGCCGCACCTGCCGCTGGGGGCGTTCGGACCGATCCCTGACCTGCGTAGCTATCCGCCTGCAACCTTTTCCCCCGTCCGACTGTCTCCTGATCATCAACCGCTCCTGTCTCTGTGGTCCCTGAGAAAAATCGGCACAGGAGCGGTCACAAAGAATCATCAGGAGACACTTCATGCGCATTCGCCCCGCAGCCTGCGCGGCACTCCTCGTGGCGTCCCTCGCCCCCGTCCTCACGGCACCTCCCGCCAGCGCGGCGGCGGCCAGGTACGCGGACGACTTCAACGGCGACGGCTACCGCGACTACGCCAGCTACACCTACGAGCAGTACAGCAAGGGCGGCGGCGTCCGGATCACCTTCGGTACCGCCTCCGGACCCGGCACCCAGACCCAGTTGATCACCCAGGACAGCCCCGGTGTCCCCGGCGCCGACGAGACGGAGGACCAGTTCGGCGACGTCCGGGTGCCCGCCGACTTCAACGCCGACGGATACGGGGACCTCGCCGTGTCGGTGTCGCGCGAGGACGTCGACGGACGCACGGACGAGGGCGGCGTCGTCATCCTGTGGGGAAGCGCGACCGGCCTCTCGGGTGGCACCGCGATCCCCAACGCCGGCGCCAAGGTGTCGAACGCCCGCTTCGGCCGCGACCTCGCCGCCGGGGATTTCAACGGGGACGGCAAGAAGGACCTGGCCGCGATCAGCGGGAGCAAGGCCTACGTCTACCGCAGCATCACGCGCACCGGTGTGGCAGGCTCGGTCACCAGCCACGACAAGACGACGAGATTCGCGCCCACGTCCCTGGTCTCGGGCAACATGAACGGGGACTCCAAGACCGATCTGGTGATCATCGGAATCACCGACGACAACTTCGGCACGGACGCGTGGTTCATCAAGGGCGGCTCCCCGCTCAGCGCGGGCAAGACCCTGCGCCTCGTCACGAACTACGGCGACCCCAGCGAGGCGGTGATCGCCGACTTCAACAAGGACGGCTACGGGGACCTCGCGGCGGGCAGCCAGATGTACAACAACTACCAGGGCCGGGTGTCCATCTGGTACGGCTCCTCCACCGGCCCCGCTACCGCCGTCCGTATCACGCAGGCCACCACCAACGTCGCCGGCACCCCAGAGTCCGGCGACCTGTTCGGCTCCTCCGTCTCGGCCGCCGACATCAACGGCGACGGCTACAAGGACCTCGCGATCGGCGTCTACGGAGAGAAGATCAGCCAGGAGACGACCGAGGGCGGCGTCCACGTCCTGCGCGGCAGCGCGAGCGGGATCACCGGCACCAACTCCCAGTGGCTCGCCCGCAACACCGCCGGCGTCCCCGGCGACGTCGCATGGAACGACTGCTTCGGCGAGCCGGTCCGCCTCCGCGACACCAACCGCGACGGCAAGGCCGACCTCTACGTCGGCGCCATCAACGGCTCGCTGCGCTTCCCCGGCACGGCGTCCGGCGTCACCACGACCGGTGTGACCGACGCCGACACCGAACTCATCTGGGGCATGCTCCAGTAGGCCCGGCCTCCCGCCCAGCTGCCTGGGGTTCGCCTTGTTCGTACGAGTGCGCCCACGTCGTGGCCGCTCGCGCAGTTCCCCGCACATTCCCGCTCCAGGAGGGTGCTGGCTGCGGTAGACCGGTCGCGTGACTCGTGGTGACCTGACCGATGCCGAGTGGGAGTTGATCGAGCCGCACCTGCCGCTGGGGGCGTTCGGACCGATCCCTGACCTGCGTAGCTATTTCAACGCGGTGATGTGGCGGTTCCGTACCGGCAGCCCCTGGCGGGATGTGCCGGACAGCTACGGCTCCTGGTCGACGATCTACGACCGGTTCCGGATGTGGGCGCGTGACGCGGTCTTCCAGACCCTCATGGCCGCGATGATCGCCGAGGCAGCGGCCCGCGACGATGTCGATCTCAGCCTGGCCAGTGTGGACTCGACGGTTGTCCGCGCGCATCACCATGCGGCGGGCGTAGTGGTCGACCCGGAACTCCTTGAGGATCTGGGGAGGCCGTGGCGGAGGAAAAGGGGCTGCAGCAAAGGGGCAAAACGACCGTGCCGGCCTGGCTGTGGTGGAGGTAGCGGCCGCGGATGACGAAACCGCCTTCGCGGTCCAGGAACTGCTCGCCGCGGGTGCGCCGTCGCGTCGGCGGCCCAGCACGGCCTCCACGTGCGTCACGCGCCGACGGCTGCCACCGTATGGGTGAAGGGCTGGTCCACACGAGCTACGCCGGAAGGAAGCCAGCCATGATCACGGCGCACCCTTCGCTCCTGCGGGAGCTGGTCGAACGATGCGAAACGCTCAGGCACCGCCTGGCCGCCGACAACAGCGCCCAGACCGCCCGCTGCGGGCTTTTCTCGACTACCACCGTGCAACGCTCGCCATGAAGTGCGAAGGGCTTGCTGACGAGGAGCTTCGGCAGCAGTCGATGCCGCCATCGACGCTTTCGCTGCTCGGTCTGGTGCGGCACATGGCGGAGGTGGAGCGTGCTTGGTTCCGTCGAGTGTTCGAGGACAACGACGCGCCCATGGTCTGGTCCGACAAGATCGACTTCCAAGCGGCGTACGACGCGAGCGCCTCGACCAGGGGCGAGGCGTTCGCAGCCTGGGAGGCCGACGTGGAGAACTCGCGCCGCATCGAGCGGGAGGCTGAGTCCCTGGACCTGGCCGGGTACCAGCCAAGATGGGGCGAGGAGGTATCACTACGGATGGTGATGATGCACGTGCTCCTGGAGTACGGCCGCCACAATGGGCACGCGGACTTTCTGCGTGAGGGTGTCGACGGGACCGTGGGCGCCTGAGCCCCGATCTCCAAAATGCTGATCTCTTCAGAGGAATCGTCGCGCATCTGGAAGGAGGGAATCCAACTTTGGTGTGTGACGCCAGACTTGGACTCCCTCGCCACCGCACTCTCTGTGAAGACCGACGGCCTGCTGAAGACATCACCCATCTGGCTCCCCGGCGTCCGGCCATCGGGATCGCTCCGCAACTGACCGATGCCGAGCTGGTCCCGCTCGCGATGATGCAGGCACCTCCGAGGCCAAATGGCTTCGCTACGCCCGCGCCTACCTGCGGCACTTCTTCCCCTACCTGCCGCAGCAGCCCGGCTACAACAAGCGCCTGCGCATGGCCGCTGAGCTGCTGCAGAGATTCCAGAGGAGCTGCGCAGCCTCGCTGCCAGGATCCGGGCCGACGCCGAAGGCCGGTATGCCGGCGCGGAGCCCGGATGGCAGGCCGGAGTCGAGTGGACGCTGCTGGGGATCGAGAACACCGCCAGCCAGCTGACCGAGGGCAGGCCGAAGCAATCCGGTGGCGGCGGTTGAGCAGCGCGCTGACCTGCCGTGGTCGCGCTGATGGTCGGGGCTGTAGTCAGGGCGTGTCGCCGGCGTAGTAGAAGCGGCAGCTCACACCCGGGCCAGGCTTGCGCGGTTCGCCGGGGCGCGGGTCGTACAGCGACCGCCCACCAGGGAACTGGCCGAGGTCGGTGGGCAGGGCCGCGCCGTCGTCGACTTCCTCCAGCCGCCAGCCTGTGATGTCCAGCAGCAGTCCGTCCAGCGGCCCGCCTATCAGCGCGGCGTACGTCTGGTGCGGGAGCGGGCCCGGGTTGGGGTTGTCGTGGTCGTGGCCGTAGACCCGGCCGCGTAGCAGCTGCTCATCTCCGTTCATGCCGATCAGCCTTCCAGCCGCCACTGACAACCGGGCAGGGCCGGCGGGCCCGGCCTGGGTGGAGCCGGGCCCGTCGCCGTGCTGTGCGGGCTCAGGACTTGATCTGGCTGGGCAGTCCGGAACGGGCGGTCGGCTTCCCCATCCCGGGGAGGTCCGGCAGGGTGCATGTGCCCAGGTGCCCCGCCCGGCGAGGCAGCGGGTAGCGCCAGATCTCCGCGCGCGGCCCATGGTGGTCGAGCTTGGCGAGGGTGGTTGCGGCAACGGTGAGCTTGCCGGTGTGGACGGCAGCCAGCTGGTGCGCCGCCGCGAGCAGGACGGCGATGCGGTTGTCGAGCGCGGTGGCGCCAGCACCGTCGAACACGAAGAGCACGGGCGGGAAGATCCCCTCGGAGCGCGGGTAGCGGGTCAGCCACTCCTGCTTGCCGGTGCTCTTCCACACGTTGGTGCGGTACTCGTCGTAGGCGGTCAGCTTGGCGGTGAGCTTGCCGAACGTCATCGACGCGCGGTCCACCTCTACGAACACGTGCGGCAGGTTGGTGTAGGGCAGGTGGACCAGGGCGTCGGCCACGAGGCTCTGGTGGCGGGGCAGGGTGTGAGCGACTTCCACTTCCCAGTCCCCCAGCGTGCCGACGCCGTGCCGGTGGAAGGCGATGGCGCTCTGTGTGACGGCCAGGGCGTGCCAGGCCGCCAGTGAGGAGGCGACTTTCTCGCCGGTGACCAGGCGGCCGCGATCGAGGGCGAAGTCGAGGGCGAGCGCCATCTCGAGTCCGGGCTCGGTCAGGAACCAGCGGGACTTCACCCGGCCCCTGCGGTCGATCCGGTCTGCCAGGCCCTCGCTGCGCAGCTGCCGCAGGACGCGGCGCACGTAGTCGTTTCCTTGGTGGTGCGGGGTGAGCAGCTGGTGGAGCTGCGCGGGGGTGGCCACGCGGATCGAGGCGAGTGCGCCCAGCACCTGCGCGGCCAGGATCTCCGTGGGCAAACCGGCAGGTGGGCCTACAGGAAAGGAGTCGGCATCGGCGCCGGCGGGCTCGGACGGGTCCTGGCCTGGGAAGTCGTCCTTCGGCGCCTCGGGCGGTGCGGGACGGGCGTTGGGACCGGTGTCGGGCTGCTTGTCGTGACCCTGGTCGTGACCGCTACGGGGAGCGCTGTCCGCGGGCCCGGCCGGGGCGGCGGGCGACGGGGCCGGCCACGGGGTGCGCGGATACGCGGACGGCACGGAAGGCGGTGCGGGTTCGGCGGGGTTATCCCAGGGGTCGGTCCAGGGCGAGGGCGTCGTCACGACGGGGTCTCCTTGGTGCAGGCGATGCGGACTTCGCGCCGGACACGCACCGCGTGTCCCACGCACCCGCGACCCTGCTCACCGACCCCTTGTCCGCGGTCTGTTCATCCCGCCCGCATGGTGTCCGTTTCGACCCTTGACCGCCCCTTGTCCGGCCGGTTCGTCCGTGACCAGGCCCACACGCGGCAGCCAGCCGCGAGAGCTCAACGAGCCGACTGGGAGACGCCCTGCACCAGCTGGACGACAACGTCCAGGATTCCCTGGCCGAACGCCGTGGGAGCGATCAGCACCCCGAAGACCAGCACGATGACAACGGTCAGCTTCTCGTCCGCGCGGCTGCGGGCCTGCGTACGCCGACGCAGCCTCACAATGATGATGACCGCCAGCAGAACCGCCACGTTGATCGTCAGCGTCACCCGGCCAGCCCTCCCCGTCAGGCACGAATCTCCCAACCGCCTGTGTAACGCCAGGCCCGGTGCCCGGTGGACCGTTCACTGATCGTGGCGGCAAAACGCTTCTGTCCGGCTGAATTCACGGCCTTGACCAGTGCACACGGTCACCCACCGAGCGCACCGCGCCGTGCGCGCTTGGCGCGCGGCGGTGCGCACCACGAGCGCGCCAACGTCCGGCGGTGCGGTGCACCCGCGCACCGATGCGCGGCATTGGACACGCGCAGCGCGATGCACCGCACTCCCCCATCGAATGGTGCGCACCGAGTACAGGCCACCGCGCACATGGTGCGCACCCGGTGGCGTCCCCTCCCCGGCCGGTGCGCAGAGTGGCGTCCACTCCCACTCGGTGGTGCGCACCGTGATGCGGGAGTGGACGCCACTCTGCGCACCGCGCGCCGGTTCTACGGACAGTGACGGTGCGGGAGAGAGAGTTCTCCCCTCCGGACAAGCGCCACGCGGGCCACTGTGTGCCATCGCCGGGACGGTGGCGAGCGTGGTCAAGGGGAAACGCCGAAAACTCGTGGCTGGTCAAGGCTTGCATTCCCCCGCGAGGGCGGCCTGTGTGCCCGGTAGACGAGCTGGACAAGGGGTGCGCATCGAGTGCCGGCATCCGGTGTTCGTCACGATCCGTGTGCGCACCGGATGGAGCGGGGCGGGAGTGGAGGGTGGCGAGTGCACAACCTCTTTTCGGTGCGCGCACGGTGCGCACCATGAACTGCATCGTCACCGCGCGGTGAGCGATGCGAGGCACCGCCGACATCGGGTGCGCGCACCGGATGCCGGGATGTCCTGCACTCACCTCCGGCGGCGGCGCAGGCGCGCGAGCCGCCACGGGTTCGGCCGGCCACCAGGAAACTGCCTTGAACGGCGCCGGACTGGAGGCGGCGTCGGCGACGTGAACAGCGCCGTGCGCAGCCGGGACGCATCCGCGAGCTTCTGGAGGTACTCCAGGCGCTCCGGCGACAGGTACGGCGGGATCGGGGCAACCATCGAGTCCTCCGCGCTCAAGGGGGGAACGGTCCCCCGCACCCTCCCCGCTCCCTGCCGGCTCCGGGCCGGGCAGCCAGTCGCGTCCCGGCGCCTGGCACGGTGACTTCGTCGTCCGTCCCGCCGGACGGTCCCCGGCCGTCGTCATGGCTGGATGCCCTGGCCGGGGCCGGGCTGCGGGTGCTGCTGCTCCTGCTCCTGGCGGCGCGGGTCGACCGGGTCGGCCGCCGGGGCCGGGAGCTCCCGGTCCTCGAGGGCGCGACGGCGGGCGTCGGCAGCGCGCGTGATGGCGGCGAGCCGCTCCAGGTTGCCCGGTGTGCGCATCCACGTCGCCGGGTCGGTCGTACGGCCCTCCAGATACTCCTACGGCATCGCGGCCTGCTGGTGGGCGTGGACGGCGGCGGCCCGCTGCGCCGGGGTGAGCCCGGCGCCCCGGCCCGGGTGGTCGACGCCGTGCGGCGCCTCGGTGTGGTGGTCGGTGGGCGCGGCGGCCGACGCGGTGCGGGCGGCGCGGATCGCGTTCCGCACGGCGAGGCTGGCCACCCTGGCCCGCTCGAAGCGAGTGGCGGCCCGCGGCGCCGTCAGTCCCGGCGATCCACCAGCGGCCGGGCCAGGCGAAGTCGGCGGTGTAGGTCAGCAGGTCGGGGGCCGGGGTGCGGCGGCCGGGCTGGGGAACGGTGACCTGACGACAGTGGTGGGACAGAGCGCGGCCCGCGATGTAGTCGTCCAGGCCGCGCGTGAACTCCTGGCCGCGCAGGGTCTCCAGCAAGTGCCGGCGGGCTTCGGCCAGGTCGTGGCGGCGGGCGAAGGTGCCGCACACGGTGAAGACGACCGCAGCGACGTCGACGGCGGCGAGCGAGGTGTCCACCAGCGGGTTCACCTGAGCCCGGATCGCCGCACCCGCTGTGCGGCAGCGCTCAAGGAGCCCGTCGACCATCTGCTTGCCGAACTTCAGGAGCGCGGACGCCCGCCACCATGCGAGCATCTGCTTCAACGGGCGCGGGGTCTTCTTCTCGGGGCGGGTCTCCTGCGCCGCCCACCACCCGAGGCCGTGGCGGGCGCGCTCGCCGGGCAGCCGCCCGTGCTTGTCCGCGTACTTGTAGGTGAGGCCCTCCAGAGCGTCCTCGATCCGCCGACGACGGGTCGAGGACCAGTCGATGAGTTCGGAGTCGACACCGGCTATCTCCATCACCGGGCGCAGGCCCGGCGTCACCTCCCGGGGCACCGTCGCCAGCCCCAGCTCCTCACACACCTCGGTCGTCATCGCGAGGGAGTAGAGCGTTCCGGCCGCCACGACGTGCCGGTAGAGGGGCGGGTGTCCAGGGCGCCCCACACCACCGGCTCTGTAGGACCGCATTCGGAGTGTCCCGTTCCAGCTCAGTGGCCTGGGATCCTCTCGGCTGTCTCATTCGCGGACCACAGCATTCTGTCTCACGATCTTGTCCCCTGACGTCTCGTCGCCTTGCTCGGCTCCTGGAGCAGTAACCGAAGCGGTCCCACCGCTTTCGACTTTGCTCCTCTACTCAAGGGCTGCCGCCCCAGCACCAGAGCGCGCGGTTCTCGTCCTGTCGCTCGTTCCAACCGGTCAGCTTCTCGACGAGACCTAGCACGCCGCGGAAGGTGACGGGTGGGACCGCGGGCGGGGAGTGATTTCCGGTAGGGACTTCCTGCTTCGTGTGGTTGTGGGATCGTCGTCCCGAACATGCCGAGGACAAAGCGCTCTTGGGGGATCAGTGGGTGATGGTGGCGGGGAAGACTGGATGGATCTGGCCGACGCGATCGCGCTGTTGCGGGACCAGGTCGCCGAGGCGCAGCGGCGACTCTCGGCCGAGGGGGACAAGGGGGTCTTCTTCTCCTTGGGGGAGATCACGCTGGAGCTAGGGCTCGAGTTGACCGGCAGCCGGAATCTGGACGGGGGGCTGCGTTTCGCGGTCGTCAGCGTGGGCGCCAAGGCGGAGCGGGCGAGCAAGGCCACCCACCAGGTGACGGTGCGGCTGGAGCCGCACGGTTCAAACCTCGGGCCGGTCATCGTCGCCGATGAGGAGTAGACCGGTGCGGTAGCGGTCCGGGACAGCAGAAGGGGGCAGGGTGGAGTTCGACCGTCGGGTGCAGATTAGGGTCCACCGGCGCAACGGCACGGCATTCGGTTCCGGCTATCTGGTCGCGCCTCGGCTGGTGCTGACGGCCGGCCATGTCATCGAGACGGCCTTGGGGCCGGACCCGACGCGGGTGACTGTCTGCCGGCCCGATGCGGGGAAGGACCAGTTCCGGGCGGCCGTCCTGTGGTGGCGCATCGATGACGAAGTCGATGCGGCGCTGGTCGAGGTCGATGCAGCGCCTGCACCGGGTGGCGACGGCCTGCGCTGGGAGCCGCCCGAGTCGCTGATTGACGTGCGTACCCGGCCCCCACAGCGGTGGGGCCGGATCATCGGCACCCGGCCCCACCCGGTCACCATCGCCGGGTTCCCTCGCATGGAGAAGGATCCAGGCACCCGCGACCGCTTCGACGGCCAGATCAGCGGGGAGATCATGCCGGGGACCGGTTCGCTCGCCGGACGGTACGAGGTCTTCAGTAAGGACGCGACCGTCCCTGTGAGCGAGGGGAACGGCACTGGCTGGTCCGGGATGTCTGGCGCCGCCCTGCTGGCCGAGAGCCGCCAGAGCGGCCTGCTGTGCGGGGTGGTCCGCCAGGACCGTCAGGCTGTGGGCGGCACTCGGCTGACAGCCACCCCGGCGTCGGCACTTCTGGCGGACAAACGCTTTTCGGCGCTGGTCGCCGAGCACGGCGGGTGGCAACTTCTGCTGGAAGCCGCCGAACCGGTGGACCTGCTCGAACCGGCGGCCCGCGAGCGGGACCTGCGGTCGCCGGCCATGCTGCTGCGCGCCGACGCCGAGGCCGTGACGTTTCGCGGGCGGGAGGACGAGCTACGCGCGCTGCGGGCATGGTGTCAACGCGACGTCGAGGGCTTCTCGGTGCGGGTGATTACCGGGCCCGGCGGGCAAGGCAAGTCCCGCCTCGCCCGTCGGCTGAGCGACATCCTGCGTGAGGAGGGCTGGGTCACCGGGCACCTCCGGGCGGAACTGCGTGACAGCGACCTCGCCCTGCCCGAGCTCAGGTCCCTGGAGACCGCGCTCCCCTTCCTGCTGGTCGTCGACTACGCGGATGCCCGGCCGGGCCTGGTACGCCGTGTCATCGACCAGCTCCGGAGCTGTCGCCACCGCACCCGGCTCCTGTTCCTCGCCCGCACCGGCGGCACCTGGAAGACCGACGGCTTCACCGCCTCCCACGCCGACGAGATCCTCGCCAGGGCCCCGACGATCGAACTAGCGACACTGACACCCGGGAACGGCCCGTTCGAGACCCGTACCGAGTTATTCACCGATGCCCTCGGCGACCTCGCCGACCTGCTGGAGGAACTGCCGGACCTGCCCGGCCGCCCGCCCGCCGGGTGGCCGATGCTCGCCAACGCCCTGGGCGCCCCGCAGGATCTGGGCGAGCCTGCGTACGAGTCCGTACTCACCATGCAGATGACTGCCCTCACCACCCTGCTGCAGCACGGCTCGGCGCCGGTCGAGACCGCGCCCGAGGAACCCGCCGAGGCCACCCTCCTCCGACACGAACAACGGTACTGGGCGCGGGCCGCCGAACGGCTCGGGCCGCTCGATCCGACAACCGTGCACCGGGCCGTCGCCGTCGCCGCGCTGTGCGGGGCGGCGGACCAGGCCGAGGCCCTCACGGCCGTCGGCGTGCTCCCCGAGATTCCGCCCGCTCGGGCGGCGGACTTGGCGGCGTGGCTACGTACCCTCTACCCGCCCGGTCCCGACCAGTTCTGGGGCCCGCTCCAGCCCGACCGCGTCGGCGAATACCACGCCTCCCGTGCCCTCCTCGACCTCGATCCGCCACTCCCGCTGGCCGCCCTGTTGGCGTGCTCCTCCACCGACCAGCGGGTGCAACTGGTCACCGTGCTCGTACGGGCCGCCATCGCGCACCACCAGGCGGGCCGCACGGTCCGGACGGCCAGCATCCAGCAGGCGCTGCTGAACGCCCTGGAAGCCACCGCCCCCGATATCGAGGTGCTCAAGCAACTCCAGATCGTCGTGCCCTACGGGAACACCGGCCTGGACGACATCGCCCTGCGGCTCGCCGAAGACTACGTGGCCGCCGCCCGCCAGCAGGCCAAGGACGGTTCCACCTCCGCACAGGCCGCCCTCGGGGTCGCCCTGAGCGGTCTGAGTGCCGCACTCAGCCGCACAGGTCGCCACGAGAAGGCCCTGCACACCGCACAGGAGCGACTGCAAATCTGGCGGAACATAGTCAGAACCGACAGCACGCGTCACTACCAGTACGCCCTCGCGCTGTGCGGGCTGAGTTCCTACCTGCGCGCCGTAGGGCGCGACGAGGAGGCGCTGCGCTCCCTCGAACAAGGCGTGGACCTGATGGAGCGGCTAGCGAGGACGGACCAGGATATTCGGGACGACGTCGCCCTCCAGCTACAGCTCCTCACCGACTTCCTCCGAAACCTGGGCCACCACGACAAGGCCACGCGCGCACTGCGCCGGTCCGTGGAGCTCACCCGACAGCTGGCCAGGACCGATCCCGCCTACGAATTCGAGCTCGCCCTCCGGAGCTCCAACCTCGGAACGCTCCTGGTCCGGTCGGGCCACCACGACGAAGCCCTGCAGGTCATGGCGGACTCGGTGGACAGCCACCGCCGACTGGCCCATCGCGACCCGCGTAGCCGCGAGCCGATGCTGATCGGCGCGCTCATGAACCTCAGCAAGCTCCTGAAGACCGTGGGGCGTTCCACCGAGGCGCGCCACACCATGCAGCAGGCGATCGCCATCGGGGAGCACCGGCGACGGATCGGGCTCGGCGATAGCGAGACGGATAGCGGCATCGTCCTCCAGACGCTTCAGCTCGGCCGCTGGCAGGCCGAGGCTGGATCCGCGTCGGCGTTCCTGGCCGCTCTGCGACGTGCACTGGAGGTCTGGCACCAACTCGACGAGGCGTCACCCGAGTACGAGCCCGTCATTGCCGAACTCCTCTCCCGCACGGTGAACCAACTGACCGCCTATGGCCTCTGGGAGACGGCATTGGAACCCGCGATGACGGCGCTGGACATCTGGAGCCGACTGGTCTGCCGGAGCCCCGAGGCCCACCTGCCCGGCTTCTTCCTGGCGGTCGCTGCGAGGGATCAGGTGGCGTCCAACGTCGAGGAGACATCGGTCCAGGCCAATCCTAGGCTCGCGGCACTCGACCGCCACCTGGCGGAGCTGCTGCCGGTCGCCTTCGAGGCGGCACAGAGCGCCGTGATCCACCGCGGGTAGCGTCGACCCGCCCGACGGGGCTTCGACGGCGGCAGGATCCGGTCACAGCCGCGCTTGCGCCACGTCCGATTGCTCGTGACCTACGCATCGGAGTCGTGAACGCTCAGCGCCACTCCCTGCGCGCTGCACGCCGCACCCAACGGCCCCGCCCCCACCGATATTCGCTGTGGAGAACTTCCAGCCCGCCCATGGTGGTTGTCCCACCAACATGGCCCATGGGCCGGACAAAGGACGATGTCGGTGAGAAAGGGGCAACGGAAAAGAGAACCTACAGGCTCACCGTCGTCGCCCAGGCGCTGCACGCGGTTGAGGATCAGGCAGTGGTCATGCAGGAGTTCTTCGCGTTCAGGGTGTCTCATGAGACAGCTGATCGCGACCTTCGCGCCGGTAAGCGAATCGCGCGGCGCGCCGCCAGGCGGCGTGAGCCTGTGAGGCGGTGAGACAACGCCAAGATGCTGAACCGTGCGCCGGCTTCGGCAGGACAGTGGGTCATTGATGAGGCTCCATGATTTTCCCCACCGGCTGCGTGGAGGTTCCTCCGACCTGCTCGCCGCGATTCCCCACCTGCGGCAAGTTGTGGACTGGTGCCGCTCGGGCGGAATCAGCTGTTGCTGTGCCGCGGAGGCTGTGTCAGTGCCTCCTGCGATCATTCTTCAATGATCAACGAGTACGAGAAGCTGCTGGCGGGGCTGGACGATGTGGACTGGGCCAGCCTGTCCCACGCCTACGAGTCGGCTCATGACGTTCCAGGGCATATACGCACCCTGTGCGGGAGCGACGACGAGGCGCGCAAGCAAGCGTTCAGCAGCCTGTTCAGCAGCATTTTTCATCAGGGCAGCCGCTATTCGGCCTCTCCGGTCGCCGTGCCGTTCCTCGCGAGGATCGCCCTCGCAGGCCCTGCGGCCGCCCGCGAGGACACGATGTGGCTGCTCACCCGCCTGGCCGTGGACTGGCACGACGAGTACGACGTGACCACCGGCATCAACGTGGCCGGATGGCGTGCGGCCGCGGCGGAGGGCGGACCGGAGGAGCTCCTGCCGTGGTACGAGGAGCAGCTGGCCGCCGCGACGGATGCCGACCAGCGCGCACAGCTGCAGGAAATACGGGACTGGGTGGCCGCCGGCAACTCGCCCGATTCCCGGTGGTCGGCACTCCAGTCGTACGACGCCGTCCTGGCCGAACTCCCCGGCCTTCTCGCCCTGCTCGACGACGATGATGCACGACTGCGGACCCGGATCGCCTACCTTCTAGCCTGGTTTCCCGAATTTTCCACCACCTCCCTGCCCCGCCTCCTCGCCCTTGCCGCACACGAGAAGGACCCGGTCACCGCAGCCACCGCACTGCTTGCCGCAGGCCTCGTCGGACCTTCCTCCACGGCCGAGGACATCACCCCGTATCTGGATGCCACAGATCCGCTGATGCGGTGGGCCGCTGCCACCGCCTTCATCCGCCTCGCCGGCCTCGACGGAACCCCTGTCGGCCCCGGCCTGCTCAGCCGGGCTGTCACGGAACTCACCGCAGCTGCCCGCAGCCCGTTCGATCGCGTAACCGACTACTGCGAGGGCGACCTTTTCGGCCACATCGAGCGCGCCCTGCACGCCCTGCCGCCCGGCTCGGACCCGGCCGCCGTGCGCGAGGCGCTCGACGCGTGCCTGCCCCGCATCGTCTGGGACTACTCCGGGTCCCGCACCCGCAGAGCGTTCAAGGAGCTTTTCCCCACTCCACAGCCACGCCCCGCGCCCCGCTACACCGACCTGACAGCGGCGCAGCAGCAACTGTTGGGCGATCTCGCCGGCCACCGGCACGCCTGGCTCATCCGCTCGTCCGCAGACCGGCTGCGGGACCTCGGCCTTCCCCACACGCAGGAAGCCCTGCAGTCCTTCGTCGGAGCGCACCACACCGCCTGAAGCACCGCAGCACCACGCAGCGAGCGAAGGAGCGCTCAGGAACGTAAAGGCGGCACGGCTGCTCGGCGCGACACGCACGCTGAACAAGCGGGCGACTCCTGCTGGCCACCTGTGGGGCGCTCGTTCCGTTCCTCACTCAGTTGAGAAGCGGTACACGTGAGGCATCGAGCAGTCCTGACCAATTTCAAAGATCCTCATCATCATCTCGGCCTCCTGCGCTGGGAGCCGATTCCAACGACGACGGTCGTGGCCCGTTCGCTGAGTTCGTCGCGGAGGGCTTCGTTGTCGTGGTGGAGGGCTGCGATGGCGACGGCTGCCGCTTGAAGCTGCTTCTCCAAGTGGGTGCATTGCTGGGTCTTTGCGGTCAGTTTCTTGCGCGGGTCAGCGATGGTTGTGTCGCGTTGTGCTTCGCGCGGGGTTGTCTTCCCGTGTTGGGCAATGTGGGCGTCCCACTCGGCGAGGACGTCCTGGGCTCTGTTCATGGTGGCTCGGCTGACCTGGGCTTCTCGCCAGAGGTTCTCCTTGGTCAGGCGCCCATCAGTTCTCTCCGGTCGTCCGGCGAGGAGTCTGGTCATGGCGGCGCGGAGGGCCGCGCCGCTCTTGGTGCTGACCCGTCCTCTCGTTTCGTCCCCGGCGGTCATGTGCGAGCCTCGCCGGCTTTGTCCAGGATCGCTTCGACGCGTTCGAGTTCGCGGGTGATCAGTTGCTTGCGGCAGGCGGGGAGGCCCGGGGTCTGCAGCAGCTTCAGCTGCGTTCGCCGGTGTGAGTCGTGGATGGGGATGTGCTCGATGCCGATCATGCTGTTGCCGCATCGGTCGGGTCGGCATCGGTCGTGGAGAGGGCCCGTGTGGCCTGGGGGAACGACGGCGTGCTCGAGGCAGACGGCGCCGGAGGGGTTGGTGTCGTCGTAGAGGCAGTTGTTCAAGGTGCCGAAGCGGATGGTCACGCGTGTCTTACGAAGGAGGTCTTCCGCCCAGAGCCAGGTCGGCACCAGCACGGCCGCGGTGCGGCGCCGACCCGCGGAAGGAACGGTTGACCTGAGCGTCTGGAAGCTGTCCGCCCAGGCCCACGTCGCGGAAGTATCGGTACTGCTCGAACGTCATGTGCCGGATGTCCATCCCCAGCCGCAGCCGCGGGCTGAGCGCGTTCCTGCCGCGAGCGGCCACACGAACGGGACGTCGATCCAGGTGCCTGTTGTCCACCAGGAAGCCGTAGAACCGGTCGATCAGACCCGACTCCTTGCCCCAGGCCGCAGCCTCGATCGGCCGCCGCTGGTGCCTGGTGCGAAACCTCTTGTAGGCCACCAGGTCGGACTCGGTGGCACTCAGCAGATCCGCCCCGCGGCCACTCTGATGCCTGTCCAACCGGGCAATGATCCGGCCGTAGTCGCGCATCGTCGAGGCGTCCAAGTCGACGTACGACAACGACCTGGCCCACGAGTTCAGGGGCTCGACCGGCAGCAACGTCTCATCGTCCAGGTAGATCGGAGTGCCATCCGAGATACCCCGATGCTCCAGAAGCTCAGCCACCTCGGCGCCAGACAGGACGTCGCTCTGCAGGTACCGCTCCACCACCGCTCGATCAACCGAGAACAGCTGCACCCGCCACTCCGCTCAGAAGGGATGAGATACGAGATGTACCAGGCGCCGGCCGTCCGCAGAGCTGATCTTCACTGTCCCGAGGGATGGGTAATGAGACAGATCTGAAACGCCCCAAGAACAGGAGCGGGAAGCCGTCCCGGTTGTCGAGATGCCGGAACGCCGCGACGACCAAGGCCGGCGTCTTCCGCACGTCCGCGTCCCGAGGACCACCGGGTCTCCGCGACCTCATCCTCCAGCCAGCGCAGCGCCTTGGTGATGGCCCGCTCGTGCGCCCGCTCGATGACCCGGCGCGTCTTGGCGTCTCCCAGCGCCCACAACACGATCAGGGACGCCTGCGGCCGGAAGGTGAAGTCGAGCGCGAGCAGCGGAGTCTGCTTGCGCGCTTCGATCTCCTCGATCAGCTGCCCGAGCACGGTGGCAGTCTGCCGCTCCCCAGGCCCATGCAAATGCTGCGCGGCGACCAGTCATCCACGCATCACACACCCCAACAACTGACAGCGGACGACTCCACCCTCAAAGCGCGTGGTCCCTCGCCGCGTACGACCTGCTCCGTGACCAGGGTGGTGTGCTGCCGTGTTGTCAGGGGGTCGGCGACACAGCGCGCCGGTGCTCAGTTGATCGCTCGGATGACGGGTATGGTGACGTTCCTGCCGGTTGGCGACGACCCGGCGCGCATGTCTGTGATTCCCGGCTGTCACTGATCTGCAGATGAGGGTGTGGGGCGCCCGCGTCGCTCCTGTCTTGAGTGATCACTGATCTGTGTCTCTGTCTGCTGGCCGGGCAGCTTCAAGGACTTTGGCATGCCTCACTCTCGTCGTCGTTCCGCGTGCACGACGCGTTGCTCCTACTCCGGTGAGCACACGCAGGCGGCTGCGCGTGGCATTCCCCGCGGCTGTGGCCACTTGGGCTTCGACACGCCTGACCCAGGCCAACTGCGGCTCCGGGCGTTGCTCGCCCTCGGGATCTTCAACGGAGGGCGCCTGCAGCAATGGCCGGGAACGTGGGCTATGGCCTCCGTGACCCACTACGACCTGGTCCTCTCCCCCAGGGCCGACAACTTGGTGGTGATCACACCGACCCCATCCAATGTGCTTCAGTACTTGGTTCCCCGGGGCAGGCCGATGGGCCTGCCCGGCCTGCGTCTGGAGGAAACAACGGCGGACTCGTTCCTGCTGCGGCATGTAGTCATTGGTGCACGGATGACGGTCACTGATCGCCCACCGATCTCTTCTTTCGGCGGCGACTTCGATGGAGACCGAGTGTGGAACGTGCAGCAGGAACTGACCGCCGCGGAACAAGAGGCCCTTGCGGATGTTCCGCCGATGACTGACGACGCATCGGTTCTCTTGTCAGGCCTGATGTCACGGATCGGGCTGCGCGATCCGGGGAGGAACTGGGCGCTGGGCAACTGGTTCATGGACCCGTTGGATCGTACGAGCGAGTGGGGAGGTGGCCCAGGTCGGCGTCTTTGGGGGCATGGGGGCTGGTGGGAACTGACATGGGGCAGCTTCCCTTTTCGCGGTGACGTCGCCCGGGCACTGACCGATCCGCAGGCGGGCATTGCGGGGGCCGATGCGGTGCAGGTGCGTCGTGGCTGGGATGTCCGGCTGGGCGACGCGGTCCTGGCGCTCCGGGGCGAGGACGGCTGACCGTACGGCGCTGCCCTCTGGGGGAGCGCCGTACGACCTTGACCTACCAGGTGGCGGAGTGTCAGTGGGAGTTGTGGCGGCGCTTAGTTGCAGTGCTGACCCGCCGCTCGACTGCTTCGGCGATCGCCTGGTACTTCGGATCGCAGGAGTTCACCTGTAGCTGCTCATAGTTGCAGGTGGTGAAGCGGAGTTCGATGAGGCCCGTACGGGCCTCATCGTCGAGACGGATCCAGTTCTCCATGGTCTCTGGTGGGTAGATCGCATCCAGATGTCCCGCTCGGGCGACAGGCAGCCCGAATTCCGGATCCGTCACCGCACTGACCAGCTCCTGCTTCTGATAGCAGACACCGGAGCGGTGGATGATGTCCAGGCACCATCGCACCGGCCCGCTGCCGTCGTAGCCGTTGATGCCCAGCCCCTTGTAGCCGGTGACAGCGTCGGCGGCTGTGAGTGTGTGGAAGAGGCCGATGCGCCGTAGGAGTCCGCTTGCACTCCAGGCGCCGGATCGGAACTGTCTTGTCCACTCGCCTGTATTCCACTGCTGCTCGAACGACAGCTCTTCCACTGACCACTTCTCTGGCCCGCGCCACAGGGTCTTCGACCCGAGGTCCGCAGCGTGCTCGAGGCTCTCTGTCTCCGTTCGTTTCCAGATCTTCGGGTCCGGCCCGGTTAGCCAGGCGGAGGTGCGTCGGCCCGTGATGTGCAGCTCGACGCCCCTGCGCGTGCGCTGCCGGATCCGTAGTCCCGGCATGCCGTGGACTTCGCCGCCTGGTTCGTAGGAAGGAAGCAGCCATGTCAGCAGCCTTCTGGCGCGCTGCTCGTTCTCAACGACCAGCTCGATCGTGTCGGGCTTCCGGGCCCGGAGCGCCCCCCTGTACGGGGTTCACGGCACGATCTACGGCCTCAACGCGAGCAACGAAGTGCACGTCGTTGCACAGCCGGACAACCCTCTACCCTTCGGCCACCCGAACCTGGCGACTCTGCTCGCATCGCAGCTCATCCGGCGACTCAGTTCCTTCCGCGTCCTCGCCTTGGACGAGTTGATGCGAGCGGAGTTGGCCGCATAGACCCCTGCCCGATGGCCGCATGACTCCGGCTCTGCGGACATCGGGCAGGAAGAACGCCCGGCGCGGGGAGTTGAACCGACTCGTGATCCCCCACGGCAAGTCATCGCCCCGCGCCGGAGTCAGCAAGGAAGTCCCCCAACGACGAGGAGACGCACCATGACGATCGCCCCTGAGGCGCCCGCTGTCCGACCGGCCGTGCCCGAGTTCCTGGAGCTGGATATCACTGGCAAGTGTCAGCTCACCTGTCACTCGCGTGTCGCGGCACTCGCCGTGTCCCACGCAGGTCGTGTCGCTTTACAGGAGGGCTGAGCCTCGACGCCGTGTCGCGTTGGCGTGAGTCATTGTGTTCCTTTTCCGGACCCGCATGTGACTGACGTCACGTGGAGGTTGGGCGGTGAGGCGGTCTGGTGCGGATCAGGAGGCTGACTATACGTTCACGGACCATGAGTTGGACTACTGCGCTTGCCGCGTCGCTGCGAGTACCGACTCCTTCCGGCTTCCCGACATACTTGGCGGACTGCGCCCCCTGCGCGCTCCGCATGCCTCCGAGGGCGAGTGACCGAGGGCACCTGCATCCCCGCGCTGGCGCTGTTCGCCGTCGGAGTAGGGGGCAGTGAGGCGCCAGGGGTGGAGGATCGCTGCACTCCTAGTTTCGGAGCCGGGCGGGGTGTGTGACCTGCCACAGGCATGCCTGTGGCAGATCGAATCGTCCTCGCCTCGGGCCTGTGCCGGCCCCGAGGCACCGTCGCCGTCAGTGGGCGGTCCAGCCTCCGTCGACCGGAAGTACGGCGCCCGTGAGGTAAGAAGCCGCTGGGCTGGCCAGCAGGACCGCCGCACCGACCAGTTCTTCGGGATCGGCCCAGCGCCCCATGGGGACCTGGTGATCGAGGAAGTCCCGTACTTGCGGGTCGTCATCGATGCCGTCGTTTAGTGGCGTGCGAAAGGGGCCAGGGGCCAGCGCGTTGACACAGATGCCGGTGGCGGCGAGTTCGGCACCGAGGCTGCGGGTGAGTTGGACGACCGCGCCTTTACTGGCCGCGTAACCTGCCCGACCTGCGGCACCGACGAGCCCGAGAGCACTGGCCAAGGTGACGATGCGGCCGTACCCGGCCCTCCGCATCACTGGCACGACCGCCTGGCAAGCGAGGAAGGTTCCGACGACATTGACATCCAGGCAGCGACGCAACGTGACAGCGTCGAGCGCCCCGAGCTCGCCCCGGGCCTGGATCCCGGCACTGGTCACCAGCACGTCCACACGGCCGTACTCGGTGACGATCTCCTCGACGAGGTGGTGAACTTCGTCCTCCTCGGTTACGTCGCAGGCGAGCCCCAGGGCAGCACCGCCCGTCTGGGCAGCGATCTCGGCCGCCGCCTGACGGCACACCTCTGGCCGTCGGCTGGCCACCACTGTCGTGCATCCGGCGGACGCCAGGCCAAGCGCGATGGCTCGGCCGAGCCCGGCCGAGCCCCCAGTGACCAGTGCCACCTGCCCGGACAGATCCGTCCCCGGGCCGACGGACCCCTTCGTCATGGGCCGACGGGGAGCAGGAGTCCACCTGTGAGCCGGACGAGTTCGCTGGCGCTGGTGGGGAAGACCGTTCGGGGAGTCCCGGCTGCGGCCCAGACCTGGGCGTAGTCGGTCAGGGCTGCATCGACCACGGCAGGAAGTACGTGGTCATGGCCGACGGGGGCCACGCCTCCGATCGCTTGTCCGGTGGCCTGACGTACCTGCTCGGGGGTGGCGCGCCGGAGCTTGCCACGCCCCCACCGGGCGGCGAGTGCGATGGTGTTCACCTTGTGCTGACCGCTGGTCAGAACCAGAACGGGTTCATCATCGGAGATGAACACAAGGCTGTTGGCAATCGCACCCACGTCGCACCCCAGGGCCGAGGCAGCCTCGGCGGCCGTGCGCGTTGACTCCGCCAGCTCGCGTACCTGACCCTCGACGCCGGCCGCGGCCAGGACGCGGGCCACCTGCATGCTGCGAACGGGCAGAGACGCGTTTTCCTGAGGCCCCATGAGACTCCTTCATGCGAGGTCGCATCATCACGTGTTCCATATACAGAACGTTCCGTATGTGGAACGATAGGTCTCTCGCGGTATCGGATCAACTGGCCTTGGCGACGAGGAGGGACACCATGGACTTGGCCGCCCTGGTCGGTTTGCGCCTGCGGGATTTGCGCGAAGCGCAGGGGATGTCCCTGTCCGAGCTTGCCCGCAGGTCCAAGATCGGCAAGGGGACGCTCTCCGAGTTGGAGAGCGGCCGGCGTAATCCCACTCTGGAAACGCTCTATGCTCTGACGACGGCCCTCAAAGTGCCCCTGAGCACAGCGCTGCACAACCTCGCGTTTCCCGCCAACGTCTCCGGTCATGCCGTGGACGCCGTCCTCACCGAGCGGTTCGAGACTGCTGCTGCGGTCACTGAAACCTACCGGGTGCGCATCCGCGCCGGAACGACGCAGGAGTCCGCCGCCCACACCCCCGGCACGACAGAGCACATCATCGTCCTTGCCGGCACTGCACGCGTCGGCGGACTCTCCGCTCCGGCCCTAATCCGTCCCGGCATGCATGGCAGTTGGGCCGCCGACGTTCCGCACTTGTACCAAGCCACGTCCGGAGACGTCGAGGCTCTGCTGATCGTGCGCTACCCCCAGTGATGCCTCATCGGTTCCCTCACCGGGCCGACAGCGGTCAGCGTCTGCTGTCGCCGGGCGCGAGGAGACTGGTGACCTCGGCGACCGCGTCTGCCGAGGGATGGAAGTAGTGCCGTGTGTTATCCGACTTCTTGTGCCTTGACTTCGCCATGAGCATCGGCAGGCTGGTCCTGGCCTCGCCGAGGCGGGTGAGGGCGGCGTGGCGGTATTCGCGCAGATCCCGGCCCGTGCCCGGCACCCCGCCGACAGTCGTGTATGCATCGAGCGGGGCACGGTCCTGCCTGCACGACTGCGGGACGAGGCCGGTACCCGGGCAGACGTCACGCGGGCTGACAACCTTTCCGGGGCCGGGCTTGCGGTGGGTGACGAACACCGGCCCGCGCGTACTGCCCCTGATCAGCCGGGCAGCAGGCGGGTCGGGGTGGTGGCGCAGTCGGCGGTGCGGGCCCGCTTCTGGCTCCAGCGGGCTCAGCAGGCTGGCGACCTGGTCAACGGGGTGATGGTCCGGACCGTGTGCGGCGATGCCCAGTTCGTCGGCGTCGCCGCTGACGGTGCGTGAGATCCGGGTGAGGCCGGAGCTTGGGGGCACAGGGCCAGGGCGTGAAATCGGGACGGTAGGAGCCCATCGTGAACAGCTCGCGGTAGGCGGCTAGTGCTGTGACCGCATAGGTTCGCCGGGTCGGCGGTCGTGGCGGTTGGATGTGCGGTGACATCCGATCCGACCGCTGGAGGCGCGGTGGCCGAGCCCGTCCGTGTGCGCAGACTGACCGACCAGGAGGGCAAAAGCTGCAGCAGATCGTGCGCCGGGGCAGCACGAGTTCGGTGAGGTACCGGCGGGCGATGATGCTGCTGGCCTCGGCCGGCGGGAACCGGATGCCGGTGATCGCCCAACTCGTGGCGGCCGACGAGGACACCGTCCGCGATGTCATCCACAAGTTCAACGAGATCGGCCTGGCCTGCCTGGACCCTCAATGGGCGGGAGGCCGTCCCCGCCAACTCAAGCTATGACGAGGACTTCGTCATCCAGACGGCCACCACCCGCCCGACCAAGCTCGGCCAGCCCTTCACCCGCTGGTCGCTGCGCAAGCTCGTCGCCTACCTGCGCAAAGTGCACGGCCGGGTGATCCGCATCGGCCGCGAGGCGTTACGGTGCCTGCTCGCCCGCCGTGGTGTCACCTTCCAGCGCACCAAGACCTGGAAGGAGTCCCCGGACCCCGACCGCGAGACGAAGCTGGACCGTATCGAGTACGTTCTGGACCGCTTCCCGGGACCGGATGTTCGCCTTCGACGAGTTCGGCCCGCTCGGGATCCGGCCCACCGGCAGCAACTGCTGGGCCGAACAGACCCGGCCCGACCGGCTGCCGGCCACCTACCACCGCACCCACGGCGTCAGGTATTTCCACGGCTGCTACTCCGTGGGCGACGACCGCCTGTGGGGCGTCAACCGGCGCAAGAAAGGTGCCGGGAACACGCTGGCCGCATTGAAGCCGATCCGTGCCGCCCGGCCCGACGGCGCACCGGTCTACGTCATCCTGGACAACCTGTCCGCCCACAAGGGCGCCGATATCCGCCGCTGGGCGAAGAAACACAGGGTCGAGCTGTCCTTCACCCCGACCTACGCCTCCTGGGCGAACCCGATCGAGGCGCACTTCGGACCGCTGAGCCAGTTCACCATCGCCAACTCCCACCACCCCAACCACACCGTTCAGACCCGCGCCCTGCACGCCTACCTCCGTTGGCGCAACGCCACGCCCGCCACCGAGACGTCCTGGCCACCGAACGCAAGGAACGCGCCCGCATCCGCAGCGAGAAAGGCATCCGATGGGGCGGACGCCCTCTCACAACCGCAGCCTGATCCAACCCGGCGAACCTATGCGGTCACAGCACTAGCTCGGAGAGTCGAGCAACCACCTCGTGGTCAGTTCCTGGACATTGGCACGGCTGCGATCGCCGTGGTCGGCGAACATGAACTGGTCGGCGATGTACAGCGAGAAGGTGATCAGGCAGCGCGCCTCGACCTCGTCGTCGTCGGCACAGAAGGTGCGGAACAGCGAACGCAGGTAGTCCATGTGCCGGTTGTCGACGCGCCGAAGGCGCTCGGCGACGGCCGGATCGCGCCGGGCCCAGTCGCGAATCGCCAGGTCGGTCGTGACGTCTGTGTCCAGCCCGGCGCCGGTGTCGGCGATCGCGAACAGGTGACGCAGCCGGGCTTTCGCGTCGCCGCCTTCCTTCTCGACGCGTCCTTCTACTTCGTCGGTGACCTCGCGTTCCCAGCGGTCGAGCATCTCCTCGAGCAGGGCGCTCCGGTCGGCGAAGTATCCGTAGAAGCCACCCTTGGACACGCCGAGAGCCTTCGCCAGCGCCTCGATCTGGACGGCATCCGGGCCGCCTGTGGCGAGCGCACGCAGTCCTTCGTCGATCCACTTGTGACGCGGGGTGCGAGCCACCGCCATGATCTGCTCCGTTCCGTTCGATCACCCTTCTATACGACATCGTATAGAAGGGTGCTAGGCTTCCATCTATACGGTGCCGTATAGATAAGGGGGCAGTCATGCCACTCACACGTGCCACGCGCACATCCCGTCTGAACAAGCCGAACCTCACGCGCGCGGCCGGCTGGACCGCCGTGGCCTTCGGCGCTGTTCACATCGTCGTCTCGCCGCTGGACAATCGGGACGTCTGGTCGGACATCTTTGACCAGGGGCCGTGGCAGACCATCTCACTGGACGTCACCCCGGAGAACCTGGCTTACTCCGAGGCCTTCTGGGTCGCGCCGGGCAGCTTCGGCGTGCCGGTGCTTCTGCTCGGCGCCTTCGTGCTCAGCACGGCGAGGCGAGGCGAGCGGGTGCCCGCCCCGTTCGGCTGGGCCATGACCGCCTGGGGTGTGGTTCTGGCTGCCCTGCTTCCCGCCTCGCCGGCATGGGTCTTGCTGCTGGTCGGGGTGCTGCTCGTACTGGCCGCGCATGGCCCCGACGCAAGGGACGTCGAGGACCATTGAAAGAGGCCACTGAGTCAGAGGCACTGGATATGGTCCGCACCGTGGTCCCCATGGTGTTGACGATTGCCCTCACGGCAATCGGCTTGTTGCACTTCATCTGGGCGTTCTCCCCCTGGCCGATGAAGGATGCAATGACGTTCACCAAGACGATCGGTGGCAGCGACGATGGCGAGATGCCGCCAAAACCGAGCACCGTTCTGGTAGGTCTGGCACTGATCGGTGGCGCTGTACTCACCCTCATGGTCAATGAGTCCATACCGGCGGTCGGCCCGGACCGGCTGCGGCTGGCGGGCATGTACGGTCTGACTGTGGTTCTGCTCGCCCGCGGACTGGGCGGATACTTCATGAACCCCGGAGCCGCCAGCGAGTTCCAGCGGTGGAACACCGTCCTGTACTCGCCCTTGTGTATGGCACTCGCCGCTCTGAGCGGCATCGTCGCGGTAGCCGCGAGCAGGCGTTAGTCTCGATCTTGCATGATGGCCCGTCAGTTGCCTGGCGGGCCGACGCTGTCACGTTGGCTGTTGGCTTGGGATGATCTTTGGGTTGGTGATGCTGGAGGGAATGCTGGAGGGGTGGTTCGTGGGGGAGTACGCCGCCGTCGTACAAGGGTCATCGGTACCCGGTCGAGGTCATCTCCCACTGCGTATGGCTGTATCACCGCTTCCCGCTCAGCTTCCGCGAAGTCGAAGAGCTCATGCTCGAACGCGGGATCGTCGTCTCCTACGAGACGATCCACCGCTGGTGCGGCAAGTTCGGGCAGACCTACGCCAACGCGCTGCGCCGCAGGCAGCCACGGCCCGGTGACAAGTGGCACCTGGACGAGGTCTTCATCAAGATCAACGGGCGGTTGCAGTACCTGTGGCGGGCCGTCGACCAGGACGGGACGGTACTGGACATCCTCGTACAGAGCCGCCGGAACAAGGCCGTGGCCAGGCGCTTCTTCCGCAGGCTCCTCAAGAAGACCCGCACGGCCCTCGAAAGGTTCTTCAGTCCTCTGACAGAACATGCTGGCGGCGTATGGTCCACCATCGACCAGCCCGTCACCTACTTCCTCAACACCCACCCCGACGGCCTGCCCCTCAGCGCGCAGACCGCTCATGCACTGTGGCTGACGGGCGGCATCGCCATCGCCCTGCTGTCCGCCGCAACCCGCAGTTTCGCAGCGCGCCTGACGTGGGCCCTGTGGGGAGCCGCGACAGTATGGATGACGTGGGCGGCCGCGCCCGCCACCGCGCGTCCGACAGCCGCAGGCCTGGCTGCCATCGTCTGGGGAATCACATCGGTGATCGCTCTCAACGGCGTCGGTACCCGCCCCCGTGTCACCACCATCAACCTCATCGGTGACGTCCCCGCGGCTCTTCAGAAGCATCACGCCACCGACACACCTGAAAACGAGCCAGACGCATCCGGCAGTGAGCAGCAGCCGACAGCCCCTACGTGAGGGATGATCCCATGGCATCGGTTCAGAAGGATCGTCCTCTGTCTCTCAGCCTGAGGCCGACCGACTGGCGTCCGTAGTCCTGACCTGCCGTCACTGACACCCACCCACTGACACCAACCCGGCACATCGCAGTCCAGCTGCGGCTGCGATCCATCGGTTTCGTGTCAGTGCACCACCTGCACAGATACCGGCCCATGACAGTGGTTCCGCGGCGGTCTCTCACACCCATGGCAGTGACTCCCCGCCTGAAAACAGGCACCGATCAGCTTCAACACGACGGAGCCCACTGCCTCTCACACCACTGTCACCAAACCGAGAGATCGCAGGCAGCCCCGCGTCGTCCTACAGGGGTCGGCGTCCAGCGAAGGCGTCGGCGGGGTCGTCGAGGAGGGCGATGCCAGCGGTGATGCGCTTGCCGACCGGCTCCCGCTGCGCTTCGAAGCCCTGAGCGACGGCCATGACGATCTCCTGGCCGTACTGGCCCACCCGTCCCGCGTGCGCGTCAGATGCCCAGCATCTGGTTGAGCTCGTTCAGGGACTTGACGGTCACGTAGTCGTAGCCGTGGGTGACCGGGTCGCAGCCGCGGTCGAGGAGGACGAGGTTGCGGAAGCCCATGTCGTGCATCGGCATCAGGTCGTAGCGGGTGTGCGAGGAGACGTGCACGAAGTCCTCGGGGGACGCGTCGAGCTGGTCGAGCATGTACTCGAACGCCGCGTACCGGGGCTTGTAGTAGCCGGCCTGCTCCGCGGTGAAGACCGCGTGGAAGTCCGCCCCGAGCCGGGGCACACTCTCCTCCAGGAAGGCGTCGCCGGCGTTGGACAGGATCACCAGCTTGTGGTGCTCGCCCATCTTCTTCAGCGGCTCCGGCACATCCGCGTGCGGGCCCCAGCTGCGGACGCCGTCGGCGAACCGCTTGCCCGCGTCCGGGGCGGCCTTCACACCCCACTTGCGGCAGACCCGCTCGAAGGAGTCATGCAGCACCTGCTCGTAGGGGTAGTACTCGCCGCGCACCTGGTCGTAGCGGTAGCCGCGGAACTCCCGGACGAACTGGTCCCACTGCCCGGCGGGGACCTGGTCGCCGACGAGCTCACGCGTGATGGGGGTCATCGGCCACTCGATCAACGTGCCGTAGCAGTCGAACGAGACGTACTTCGGGCGGAACTGGAACGAGGGAATAGGCATGGAAGTGCTCCACTTTCTTGCTTCGGGGGACGGGGCAGGGCCTGCGCGGCCTTTTTGAGCATGGTCATGACAGGAATGTCGGGATGGGGGTGCTGACGTCGACCATCGCCGGGGATCAGGCGGCGCCGACTCCTGCCGGAGCGAGGAAGTCGACGGGATGCTGCGTTGTGCCGTCGAGCGCCAGGTCGGCGGCGATCTCTCCCATCGCGGGCGAGAACTTGAAGCCGCTGCCGGAGAACCCGGCCATGACGATGATGTCGTCCTCGCCGGGGAGATGACCGACGAGCGGGTTACCGGACTTGGTGTAGCCCTCCATGTAGGCCGACATCCTGATGGGGTCGGGGTTCAGGTCGGGCATGAGTTCACCGATGAGCTCGCGGAAGACGTCGAGTTCATCGGGGCGGACCCTACGGTCGAGCCGTTCGGGCTCGGGCACCGGCGCATGGTATTTGAAGGAGAGACCGAGCTTGACGGAGATGCCGTCGGGCGACGGGATTCCGAAGCAGTCGTGGGGTGTGGCCCGCACGAAGGAAGGGGCACCGCCCGCGAACCAGTCGTGGCGGGTGGGCAGGTGCCAGGAGCAGATCACCCGGCGGACGTCGACGGTCCGCGGGAGGTCCGGGAGCAGGGTGTTGATCCAGGGGCCCACGGTCACCACGGCGGCGTCCACGTGGTCCGTGCCGCGGTCGGTGGCGATCCGCACCCCGCCGCCCGCCGCGGGGACGACCTCGCGCACCGGGGTGTAGCGGTGCAGCCGGGCACCCAGCTGCTCGGCTCGGGTGGCGGCGGCCTGGATGGACGCCTCGGGTCTGATGACGGCGCCCAACCGGTCGAGGACGGCGGTGTGTCCGTCCGGGAGCCGGTGCTGCGGGTAGCGGCGGGCGAGTTCCTCCCGGCTCAGTACCTCGTGATCCAGCCCCTGGGCGGCACTGGTGGAAAGGAGGAGGCTCATGGACGGAGAGGCGGTCTCTCCCATCACCAGGCTGCCGCTGCGGCGTCGCAGCGACCGGCCCGTCTCCGCCTGGAGCTGCTCCCACATTCGGTCCGCGAGCCGCAGCAGCGGAACGTACCCGGGCTCGCCGAGGTGGGCGGCTCGGTAGATGCGGCTCTCGCCCCCGGCCGCGCCGCGGTCGTGACCCGGTGCGTACCGGTCGTAGCCGATGACCTCGGCTTCACGGGCGGCCAGTCGCCACATGACCTGGCTGCCCATACTGCCGGCACCGATCACGGCGACGCGCTTCGGGATGCTCATGAGTCGCTCCTTTTCTTCCAGTTGGGTCCCGTTGGATGGCGTTCTATGTCGGCCTTGGAATTCCTGCAGGTCAACCCACGCTTTGCTTTACCTTGAGGCAGGGAGAGACGGCTCAGAGGAGATCGATCAGCTTGTCGGTGAACTCGGCGGTGGTCGCGGTTCCACCCAGGTCACGAGTGCGGATATCGGTCTTGGCCAGGACCGACGCGATCGCGTCCGTGATGTTCCTGGCCGCGGCGGGATGGCCGAGGTGGTCGAGCATCATGGCCGCGGACCAGATCGCGCCCAGCGGGTTGGCGATGCCCTGGCCCGCGATGTCGGGTGCGGAGCCGTGCACCGGCTCGAACATCGAGGGGAACTCCCGCGCGGGGTTGAGGTTGGCAGCCGGGGCGACGCCGATGGATCCGGCGACCGCGGCCGCGAGGTCGCTGAGGATGTCCCCGAAGAGGTTCGAGGCGACGACGACGTCGAAGCGGGCCGGCTCGAGGACGAACTTGGCCGCGAGCGCGTCGATGTGCTCCTGGTCCCAGACGACCTGCGGGAACGAGGCGGCCCGCTCGGCGACGAGCTGATCCCAGAACGGCATGGTGTGGATGATGCCGTTCGACTTGGTCGCGGAGGTCAGGCGGCCGCCGCGCTGGGAGGCGAGCGTGAAGGCGTAGTCCAGCAGGCGTGTGACGCCAGCCCGGGTGAACACGGACTCCTGCACGGCGATCTCGTCCGGGAAGCCGCGGTTGAGCCGGCCGCCGACCTCGCTGTACTCGCCTTCCATGTTCTCGCGCACGACGACGAAGTCGACCTCGCCCGGCCGCGCCCCGCGCACCGGACTGTCGATGCCTTCGAAGACCCGGATGGGCCGGAGGTTGACGTACTGGCGGAAGCTGCGCCGGATCGGGATCAGCAGTCCCCATAGCGAGACGTGGTCGGGCACCCCTGGGTATCCCACCGCGCCCAGCAGGATTGCGTCCTTGTCGCGCAGCTGGTCGATCCCGTCGGCGGGCATCATGGCGCCCTCCCGCAGGTACCGCTCGCACGACCAGTCGTACGGCGTGTAAGACAGGCGGAAGCCGTGGCGGCCGCCGAGAACATCGAGCACCTGCTGCGCCGGAGGCAGTACCTCGGCGCCGATGCCGTCTCCGGGGATCAGGGCGATCCGGTGGTTCGTCGTCATGGCGTCGATTGCAGCAGGGTGGTCGGTGGGGAGTCCAAGACGCAAAGCGGATCTGCCTTATAAGCGGTGCCTATCACCTGTCGGTGGCCGAGGTCGCGGCCGTGACGAACGCTGCACCTGCGGGTGACAGGCTGCCGCGGCGGGCGACGAGGGCGATGTTCAAGGTGTTCTCCGGCTCGATGTCCAGGACACGGGCGCCCAGTCGCTCTGCGAGGTCCCGCCAGGAATCCGTGACCACCGCCAGCCCCACCCCGGCCAGCACCAGCGGCATGAGCGACACCCGGTGCTCGGTCTCGACGGCGATGGCGAACTCGATGCCCTGCTCCCGCAACGCGTCGACGTAGGCACGCATCCCGGTACCCGACTGCCCGACGATCAGCCGCTGTCCCGCAAGCTCCCGGCACTGCACCGCCCTCCGGTCGGCGAACGGGCCGTCGGCCGGCACCACCAGCACAAAGCGCTGCCGCCCCAGAGCATGGGAGACGACCTCCTTGTCGGAGACCGGACCGGCGGACGCCAAGAGCCCCAACTCCACCGCACCCGTGCGCACCATGTCGATCACATCACGCGACGTGAACGCCGCCTTGATCGCCACGGAAACACCGGGATAGCGATGGCTGAAGGCACTGACCATGCTCGTCAGCGGTTCCACCGCCTGCGACGGCATCGCCGCCACATCCAGGCGCCCCTCACGCAGCTCATGCACCGCCGCGACGCTCGCCCGCGCCGTCTCCAGACTCCGCACGGCCTCCCGGGCAGGCTCGATCAGGGCCCTTCCCGCCTCCGTCAGCACGGCCCTGCGCCCGATGCGGTGGAACAGCTCGGAGCCGAGATCACGCTCCAGCGCCCGCACGGCCTGTGACAGTGACGGCTGCGACACGTACAGAGCCGACGCCGCACGGTTGAACCCCCCACGATCAACAATCGCAAGGAAGTACTCCAGCTGCCGAATGTCCACACGCGCCCTCTGCTCTGGAAGAAATCAACCGACGACTCGATCGGTTCCGACCATGGTGGCGTGAAGGATCGCCTCGACGAAGTACGGACCACGGACGCACTGGCCGTAATCCTCACACAGCGCGGTCACAGTCACCTGAGTCTCTCAATGGCTGACTTGCGGCACTCGGTCACAGCCGTCTCCCGGCCCGAGGTTCGAACAGGCACTGCGGGCTTCTCGCATGCGCCGTCACCGACAGCGCTGGCACGCCGTCTTCACTGACCGCCGACTGCAGCTGACCTACCGCCGCAGTGACGCCCGCACACCCCGCCGCTTCAGGTGAGCCCCAAGTCGTGCACAACAAACGGCTGCGGGACGCAGGCTCCATCGAGGGCTTCGTCGGGCTCCAAAGCTGCAGCCAACAGGCTGGTGTCGTGCCAGGCCAGGGGTGGGTGCAGGAGTGGTGCCTGGCGCAGGAGAAAGACGCTCCTCAGGCCGTATGGCCCATACCCGTCATCGCGTGGATCGTAGACACCAGCGGTGAAGCGCGGCCTGTGATCCCAGAAGAGCTCTGGCCGGAGAAGGATTGCAAGGGCCAGGAGATCGACTGGGACACCGGGATGAGCAGCGTGCGGACCGTCCTGATGTCCACCGTGCCGCGGATGGGCTGGCGGCGCTACAACGGCTCCGGCGTCGAATCGGAGCCCTGGGCCGCCCAGTAGCCGCGGCATTAGCCGGACACACTTGCACTCAGAGACCCCGGGCCGTCGTGATCCCGGGGTCTTGTGCTGGCAGTGCTCCAACCCTAGAAGGCTGACTAAAGCCTGTCCGATGGGTCGGTCGGGCGGTCCGCCGTGACCAGCCACGATGTGCTGAGCAGCCGGACTGTGCCGTCCGCCACCTCCTGGGCGCGCAGGTGGTCCGTCAGGGTGCGGCGGGCGCGGGATCGCGTGGCCGCGTCGGCCTGCTCCATCAGGTGCCGGCCGGGGCCGGTGCCAAGCAGGAACGCCGCCGCGTCCTCGGCTCCGTGTCCCCACGTCCCGTACGCCTGCGCCTGGTTGATGCTGATGCCGGTGAATCCGGCCGCGGCGAGCACTTCGCGGATGCGGTCCGGGGCAGCTAGGGAGAACATGCCGGGCTGCCCCGGCCGTCCGAAGTCGCCGACGGGTAGGAACTCGCGCAGCGACGCTATCGCCGCGACCCAGCCGTTGAGCGTGGCATCGGCCGGGCAGACGAACGCCAGGTGCCCGCCGGGCCGCAGTGCCCGACAGGCGTTCCCGAAGGCCGCTACGGGGTCGGCGAAGAACATCACCCCGTAGCGGCTGACCGCCGCGTCGAACGAGCCCTCCTCGAAGGGGTACACCTGGGTGTCGCCTCGCACGAAGGAGGCGTTCGTGATGCCCTCCCTCTCCGCGTAAGCCCGCGCCTCGGCCAGCATCGGGCCGGACAGATCGAGGCCAAGCGCGTGCCCTCGGGGTGCTCTGAGCGCGGCAAGGCGCGTGGTCTGCCCGGAGCCACAACCAAGGTCGAGAACCCGGTGGTCCCCGGCGATCCCGGCGGCATCGAGCAGTGGCTCGTTGAAGCCCTCGTTCACAGCGTTCCAGCGGTCCTGGTTGCGGGCCCAGTAGGAGCCTTCTGGGCCGTTCCATGCCTGTGCCTGCTCGGTGTTGACAACGTCCGGCACGGGGGGCCTCCTGTGGGGAACGACGGATAATTGGTCCTTGACGCGGCACATGCCGGTCGAGTCGTGCGTGGCGGTGTCGGCCAAGCCGAACTTCTCGTAGAGGAAGCGGGCGGGGCCGTCCGCGATCAGGGAGATGTAGGCGGTGGCGGGTGCCCGGCGCTCCAGCTCGGCGGTGAGTGCGGCCATGATGCGCTTGCCCAGTCCGCGTCCTTGGTGGGCGGGGTGTACGCACATGTCGACGATCTGGAACGCGGTACCGCCGTCACCGATGATCCGCCCCATGCCGACGGGCTCCCCCTCGTGCTGAAGGACTACCCCGTGCCATGTGTTAGGCAGGGCGAGCGCCACCGCTTCGGGGGCCTTGTCCGAGAGGCCGGCATCGGTGCGCAGGCGGCGGAACACCTCGACGGAGGGCACCCCCACGCTCAACTCGTACGGGTCGTTCAAGCTGTCCACTTCCGATCGTGCGATGTGCGCGGTGACGGCTTGCTCCGGCGCTCGGCTCGCTGGTCAGTGGCCGGTTTCGGCGTGGTCGCCGTGGTCGCTGAGCTGCGCTTCGAACCAGTCGTGCAAAGCATCGACCAGGGCGGGCTCTGCGGTGGTGTAGGTGAGGCTGGCCCCGTCGGGACGCTCCCGGTAGCGCACCTCAATGCGCTCGTAGCCGTCTTCAAGTTCCGCCAGGCCCGGCATGCCATCGCCATGGATCTGGGCAGGGTCGCCGAAGTCGCCCCGACCGAACGCCTTGGCCTCCTCTTGGAGGTGGGTGCGTATGAGACTGGCCTGCTTGGCGTCGTCGGGCTGGTCGGCGACGACGTCCTGGACCCCGCCCGTCTCGGCCGGGGTGAAGCGGTGGGTGGTTGCTTCGAGATCGAAGGGCATCACAGTCCGGCCGCGTTCGGCGACCGCCTCCTGCCTGCCGGTTTGCCCGTTGTCGCCGTCCTGCTGAGGGCCGCCGATCAGGAGAACTGCGCCCAGCGCCGCGCCGACACTCGCCGCGGTGATGCCGACCGTCAGCAGCCGGCGCTTGCTGTACTTCATCCAGTGCCTCCGTGAGCACTTCGAGGGCGGTACGCCCGCTCCGTGGTGAATGGGATCGCCCCGGTGCCGTGGCCGGCAGGGCGCCTGGGACGAGTCTTCGGCCGCGCCGCGGCTGTGGAAGTGCTAGCCCGGCCCGCCCCAACTGGCCGTAGAAATTGGGCTTACTGCTGCTTGGCGGGGATCAGCCACAGGACGATGACGGCGGATACCGCCGCCATGCCCGTGGCGACGAGGAACGCGTCGTCGAAGCCGGAGGCGCTCCGGGCACCGGTGTGGGCGGCGATGCTGCTGGCGGCGGCGCTGGAGACGGCCGCGGCGCCGGCTGAGGCGCCGAACTCGTGGAAGGTGCTGACGATGCCCGACGTCACACCGGCCTCACAGGGGGCGACGCTGGCGAGGGCGGTGGCGGCGGCGACGACGAACAGGGCGCCCAGTCCTGCCGCGGCGACGCTCACGCCGGTGACCATCGCCGTGGTTCCGGACCACAGCACCGGAACGAGGAACCCGGCGGCCGCGACAGCCAGGGCGAGCACAGCCAGCAGCCGTGCTCCCAGACGGCCGATCACGCGGCCGGCGGCTGCGGCGGCGGCCATGGTCAGCAGCGCCACCGGCAGGAACAGCACGCCGGTCATCAGAGCCCCGTGGCCCTGGTGGTTCTGGAGGTAGAAGGAGCCGAGGAAGAAGGCCCCCACCATCAGCGCCGTGGTGACGGCGATGACAAAGGTGCCCGCCACCACCGGGCGCCGACCGAGCAGGCGCAGGTCCATCAGCGGTGCCGTCGCACGGCGTTGCCAGAGGGCGAACGCCGCGTAGGCGGCTGCCGAGGCGGCGACCAGGGCCACGGTGACGATGTCGAGCCAGCCGTGGTCACCGGCACGGATCAGGGCGTAGATGAGGGCGCCGGTCGCGACGGCGACCAGGACGGCGCCAGGTACGTCGAGGGAACCGCTGGCCGCGCGGGGCAGGCTGGGAAGGATCTGGGCGAGTGAGACGAGGACGACCAGGCCGACGGGGACGTTGACGAAAAAGACCCAGGCCCAGCCCGGACCTGCCGTGATCAGCCCGCCCAGCAGTACACCGAGCGCGGCACCCCCTCCGCCGAGCGCCGACCAGATACCCAGCGCGCGGTTGCGTTCGTCGCCGTCGAACAGCCGCACCACCACGGACAGTGCGGCGGGCGAGAGCATCGCGGCGCCCACCCCTTGGGCGATCCGCGCGGCGAGCAGCAATGGGGCGCCGGTGGCGAGTCCGGCGGCCAGGGACGCGGCGGTGAACACGGCGAGCCCGGCCAGGACGACCCGCTTGGGACCGAACAGGTCTGCGGCCCGGCCGCCGAGCAGCATCAGGCTGCCGAACGTGAGGGCGTATCCGCTGACCACCCAGGTCAGTGCCGCGCGGTCCAGGTCCAGTTCCACGCCCATGTCGGGCAGGGCGATCGCGACCACGGTGATGTCGAGGATCAGCATCAGCTGGGCCAGTCCCAGTAGTCCCAGGGCCGTCCAGCGCAGCGGATGCGGTGCATCCGGTGCGCGTGTGGTGGTGGTTTCCGTGTCGCTCATGACGCTCACACCTCATCGCTAAGTCGTACAAGGCTGTTCACGTTATACGCCCTGGGGGTATAAACCAAACAGGGTTGTACGACTTGCTGGGGTACTGTGGGCGCATGGGCAGCAAGAACTCCACGGCCGCCAAGCGTGCCGACGCTCTGCGCAGCATCGAGGCGATCGTGCAGGCCGCCGCCGAATGCCTCGGACGCAACCCGGAGGCGAGCCTGAGCGAGATCGCGCGGGCCGCGGGCGTGGGCCGGGTGACGCTGTATGCGCACTTCAACTCCCGGGCGGAGGTCGTCGACGCGGCGATGAGCCGTGCCATCGACCGGGGCAACGAGGTACTGGACACGGTCGACCTGACCGGTGACCCGCTGCTCGCCCTGGCCCGGTACATCGAGGCCGGCTGGCGCCTGGTGGACCAGGCACGGGCACTGCTCGCCGCCGCGCAACGGGAACTTTCCGCTGGACGCATCCGCGAACTGCATGCCGGGCCCGCCGCCCGGGTCGAGACGCTGGTCGCCCGCGGCCGCGCCGAGGGCGCCTTCCGTACCGACCTGCCGATCGCGTGGATGGTCAATGTCCTGCACACGGTCATGCACAGCGCGGCAGAGGAGATCCGCGCCGGCCATCTCACTCCCGACCATGCCGCCGACCACATCATCGCCACGGTGCTCGCCGCCTTCACGCCCCCGGGCACACCGGTCCCCGAGACCGGCGGCGGGGCGTAGCACCAACAGCCCACGACGAGGAGCCCGCCACGGATGGGGCCGCAGGTCGAGGCAGGGCGGTACGGGCAACTGGGCCTGCTCAGCATGGGATGCCTCGCGTGATGAGTCCGTGCCCACCGAGCAGGCCAGGCATCGCGCGGGTCCCTCAACGTCACGCTGGTGCGTGTGGATCCGTACGATGGCGGGCATGACCAGCAGCACCCGATCGAGCCGCCGCCCCGCTGGGCCGCTGTTCGCGCTGCTGGTGCTCACGGTGCTGTCCGGGATCCTGGGCATGCACGCACTGGCTCCCAGCGGAGCGCCGGCACCCGAACACGCCATGACCATGGCCCATGCTTCTGCCACGGAGCAGGCGAGCGCGGCGTGCTCGCACACCGACGGCGGCTCCGGGCACCTCGCGCACGCGGACGGTACGTGCGCGGCGGCCGGTATCGGCTCCGCATACGCGCCGCCTGCGCTGGCCGGCGCCCTGTCCGACGCCCTGGCCTCTGCCGGTGTTTCGATCACCGCGCCGGCGTCGGTCGTGCAGGGCCGGGCGCCGCCTGACCTTTCCGAGCTGCAACTCCTGCGGATATAGAGCGGCCCGCACGGCACCCCCGCATGCCCTGTCCGGGCCGGGTGCCGTGCTTTCGCCTGCTCTCATCCCCCTGATCCCGCGCGCCCGAGACGGGCGCGTGTGAAGGAGTTGCACCACCATGATCCGCAAGACTTCCCTGATCCGCCGCAGCGCCGCCGTGGCCGCCGCCGGCACGGCCGCTCTCGTCCTGGCCGCATGCGGCGGCAGCGGCGACAGCGCGGCCGGGCACGTCAGCCACACGGGCACCTCCCCCTCCGCTGCCGCCTCGACGCCCACGGCACAGGAGAAGCACAATGCCGCCGACGTCACCTTCGCCCAGGGGATGATCCCCCACCACCGCCAGGCCGTGGAGATGGCCGACCTCGCCCCGTCCCGTGCCAAGTCCGCTGAGGTGAAGAAGCTCGCCGAACAGATCAAGAAGGCCCAGGACCCGGAGATCAAGACCCTGTCCGGGTGGCTGACCTCCTGGGGCGAGCAGGTGCCCGCCGAGGGCGCCATGGACCACACCGCTCACGGCGCGGGCGGGATGATGACAGCCGAGGAGATGAACGAGCTGGAGAAGGCGTCCGGCACGGCGTTCGACACCGCCTTCATGGAAATGATGATCAAGCATCACGAAGGCGCGGTGTCGATGGCCAAGACAGAGAAGACCGAAGGCGCCTTCCCGGACGCCAAGAAGATGGCCGACGCCATCATCACCTCGCAGACCGCCGAGATCACCCAGATGAACGACCTCCTCGGCAAGAGCTGACCACTCCGACAGTGGGGGTGTGGGGGG
>NZ_JARVKU010000044.1:0-38084 GCF_029813805.1 Streptomyces sp. DH10 | reverse complement strand
GCCCACAGGGACTCCCTGTGGGCCACGGCGCGTCGTTGTGCGGTCAGGCGTTCTTCGGCTCCACGAACTGCATGTCGAGCTGGATCTTCACCACTTCCCCGAGCAGCCCGGGAGCGAAGTCGAGCCCGAACTCGCTGCGCCGGATCTCGCCCGTCGCCTCGAAACCGGCATGCCGGCTGCCGTCCATGGGCACATCGACCAGCCCGCCGAACTCCACGGCGAGCGTCACCGGGCGGGTCACCTCGCCGATGGTCAGCTCGCCCTCCATCGTCCAGTCCTCACCCGCACCCGACACACGGGTCGAGCGGTACGTCATCGTCGGGCGCTTCTCGACGTCGAGCAGGTCGGAGGCGCGGACATGCGCGTCCCGGTCGGCGTTGCCGGTGTCGATCGAGGCCAGGTCGACGGTCGCGGAGACCCGCACGTCCTCGACGCGTTCCCCGACGAACAGTTCGGCCTCCAACCGCTCGAAGCGCCCCCGCACCTTGGCGATGCCCAGGTGACGGACGGTGAAGCCCACGGAGGAGTGGAACGGGTCGAGGGCCCAGTGTCCCGGGACCAGCGGCAGGGCGGTGGTGGCGGTGTCATTCGTCATGCCCTCCACCCTGAAGGCTGCGCGGGCCCTGAGGGAGACCGGCCCGAGCCTGGTAGTGACGGGGCCACCCTCCGCGCCCGCGGGCGCTGTACGTTCGGCGGGTGAGCGACAACGAGTTGGGCACGTTCCTGCGCACCTGGCGCGAAGCCGTCACCCCGGCCGAGGCGGGCTTGCCCGCAGGCCCCCGCCGCCGCACCCCGGGTCTGCGGCGCGCCGAGCTGGCCACCCTCGCGGGCATCAGCGTCGAGTACCTCACCCGGCTGGAACAGGGACGTGACCGCAACCCCTCGGCCCAGGTGCTCGGCGCCCTCGCCGACGCCCTGAACCTCTCCCTCACCGACCGGATGCTGCTGCGCCGCATCACCAAGGAGGCCGACGGCGGCGACCCGCTGGTCTGCGCGGCGGCCCCGTCGCTCAGCCACACGGCGCGCCCCACCGTACGGGCCGTGCTGGACCACCTGGAGCCGGCTCCCGCGCTGGTGGTCAACTGGATCGGCGACGTCCTCGCCCACACGGCCGGTTACGAACGACTGGTCGGCCCCATCGGCCTGCTCGACGACGAGCGCCCCAACCTGCTGCGGTACCTGTTCACCGACGAGCGGGCCCGCAGCGCCTACCGTGACTGGGACCGGGTGGCCGACGACCTCGTCGCCCGGCTCCGGCACGGCGTCCCGCTGCGGGACCCGCACCTCGCCGAGCTGGCCGACGAGCTGACGGTGACGGCCGGGGCGGACTTCACCGACCGGTTCGCCGACCTGGCCGCGGCACCGCGGCGGACGGGCACCCAGCACATCGAGCACCCCGAGGCGGGATCGCTGCGACTGCTCCACGAGACGTTGGCACTGCCCGACGAAGGCCAGCGCGTGATCGTCCACCTGCCCGCGGACGAGGCCACGGCCACCGCCCTGGACCGCCTCAACGGCCGTCGTCCCGGCGCGCTGCGGGCCGTGGCGGCCGGCTGAGCGACGCGCCCGGGACGCGTGCCACCTCGTCCGCCCTGATCGCGGGAGGCGTCAGCCCTCCAGCTCGTGCGCGTACGGCGGCTCCGCACCGGCCCGGGAGCAGGTGACCGCCGCCGCACGGGCCGCGAAGCCCAGCAGCCCCGTCCAGCCTTCCGGCCCCAGCGCGGCCAGCGCCCGCGCGCTGAGCGCGTCGCGTGCCGCGAGCCCGTGCAGCAGCGCCGCGTTCACCGTGTCGCCCGCGCCGATCGTGTCCACGACCTCCACCCGCTCGCCCGGCACCGCGTACTCGCCGCCGGCGGTGAAGGCGGTCAGCCCGTCGCCGCCCCGGGTGATCACGACCGCCGCGGGGCCGGCCGCCAGCCACTCCTGGGGCGTGCCGCCGAGCCACTGGGCGTCCTCCTCGGACAGCTTCAGCAGCGACACCGACGGCAGCCAGCTCTTGAACCGCGCCCGGTAGGCGTCCGCGTCCGGGATCAGCCCGGCCCTGATGTTCGGGTCCAGCGCGGTGAACACGCCTTGCGCGGCCGCCGCACGCATCAGCTCCTCGTAGGCGCTCGCCCCCGGCTCCAGAACCAGCGAGCAGGTCCCGAAGGAGACGGCCCGGGTGCCGGGCGGCAGTGCTGAGGGCGCCGTGAACAACCGGTCCGCCGTCCCGTCGACGTAGAACGAGTAGGCCGCCGAGCCGTCCGCGCCGACCGTGGCGACGGCGAGGGTCGTGGGCTCGGTGCCGCGCTGCACCGACGACACGTCCACCCCGGTCTCCCGCAGCCGGTCCAGCAGGGCCTCCCCGAAGGCGTCGTACGACACCCGGGAGCAGAAGGCGGCGGGGGAGCCGAGACGGCCCAGCGCCACCGCCGTGTTGTACGGGCCGCCGCCGAGCGCCGGCTGGAGTGCCGCCAGGGCACCCGTGCCCCGCGGTACCAGGTCGATCAGTGCCTCACCGGCGACGACGATCATGCGACGGTTCCTCTCTCGGACTGCGCGGACTGCGCGGACTGCTCAGGATGCTCAAGCCGCACGGACTGGCCCGGCTCCTCGGGGCAGCCGCACGACGTGCGGTGGACGAAGGTGCAGGGGAGCCGCACGGTCCGGGCGGGCCGGTCCGGCTCGGCGAGACGTTCCAGGAGCACGCGTACGGCCCGGGCGCCGATGTCCCTGCTGGGCTGCGCGACGGCGGTGAGCCGGGGCGAGAACAGGTCCGCCCAGGCGAAGTCGTCGAAGCAGCACAGCGCGATGTCGCCGGGCACGGACAGCCCCTGTGCGCGCAGGGCCCGCAGCGCCCCGATGGTCATGGCGTTGTTGCCGGTGACCAGCGCGGTGGGCGGCACGGCGAGGGACAGCAGGGCGGCGGTGGCCTGTTCGGCGCCGGCCGACTCCGAGTCGCCGTGCACCACGAGCCGCTCGTCGTACGGCAGCCCCGCGAACGCGAGGCCGGTCCGGTAGCCGGTGATCCGCTCGCTCGTGGTGCTGAGCCCCGGCCGTCCCGCCACCAGCCCGATCCGCCGGTGGCCGCGACCGGCGAGATGGGTGACCAGCCGGGACATCGGTTCGGCGTTGTCGGCGCAGACCTGGTCGAAACGCGGTCCGCCGTCCGGCGCGTCCACCAGCCGGTCGAGGAACACGGCCGGTACTTCGTGCCGCCCCAGGTAGGCGAGCAGTCCCCGCGGATCCGCGGAGGGCGCGACGATCATGCCGTCCACCCGGCGTTCGTGCAGCAGCTGGACGACCTTGCGCTCGTGCTCCGGGTCGTCGTGCGGATCGGCGATGAGGAGGCTGTAGCCGTGCTCAAGGGCACCGGCCTCGACGCCTTGGAGGATCTCCGTGAAGTACGGGTTGCTGATCGCCGACACCGCCAGCCCGATGGACCGGGTGCGGGCGGTCACCAGGGAACGAGCCAGCGTGTTCGTGGTGTAGCCCAACTCCTCCACGGCGTCCAGAACCGCCTGGCGGGTGTGCGGCAGCACCGGCCGGGTGCCGTTCAGGACGTGCGAGACGGTCGCCACGGAGACACCGGCGCTCCGTGCGACATCGGCCATGGTCGCCATGGCGTTCCCTCCTCCTCTTCCGGCGGGGAACGTATCGCATCCGGCGCCGGACGTAAACGCTTGCGCAATCGTTTACGTTTGGCGCCGGATGCGAGCACGTCTGACAACAGCCACGAGCACGTCCGACCGCGGACATGAGCCGGAAACGGTCCCGCCGCCGGTCCGGCGGCGGGCACAGGTGATGCTCGCGCTACTCCCAGTCCCAGCCGATCCCCAGGAACCCGGTGCGCACCCGTGGCTCGACCAGGTGCACCGACCGGTGCCGTCCGCTCAGCGCCAGGTCCTGGCAGCCGGTGCGCGGGGCCACCGCCGACTGCTGGGCGAAACGGTGGCAGCGCACGGGCAGGGCCGCCGCGTCGAAGCACACCTGGAGCGCGTACTGGCCGCCCGGGGAGTCGAAGCCGCGGAGGTACTCGTGCGACACACCCGCCGTGCCGTCCTCGACGCCGAAGCGGAACAGGAACGTGTCGCCGGCCCGCAGACGGGTGTCGAAGAGCAGCTCGGCCGCGAGCAGTCCCGTGTCGTCGTGCCGACGGACGCGTCCCGTACGGCAGTTCTCCAGCGCGTGCACCCTCATGCGCTCCGGTACGGCCCCCCGGTCGCCGTGGTGGACGGCCACGAACCGGTCGACACCGTCCCGGTGGGCGCGCACGATGTGGTGCGACTCCCGCTCGGCCAGCTCGCGCCGGGCTCCCATCCGCAGCCGCTCGTGGTGCCCGAGGGTGTGCAGACCGCCGTCCGGCGGGCAGTCCAGCTCGGCCAGCAGCTGGTCCAGGGCCCCGGAGGCCTCGACGAGGGAGCGGTAGGAGCGGGCCGCGGACCGCTGCCCGGACGTGCCGCCGCCGGACTCGGCGAGCAGCCGGATCAGCGACTCCTCGGGAAGCTCCAGGATCTCCTCCAGCGCGCGCACGGCCCGCAGCGACTCGGGGCGCTGCGGGCGCCTGGCCCCCTGCTGCCAGTAACTCAGGCTGGTCACGCCGACCTTCACCCCGTGACGGGAGAGGTGGTGCTGCACGCGTTGCAGCGGCAGCCCGCGGGCGGCTATCGCGGCACGCAGGGCGACGTGGAAGGGGCCGCCTCGCAGAACCGAGTCCAGTTCCGCGGTGGCGACGTCCGCGTGCTGTGGGGCGTGCGGCATGCAGGGGCCTCTCTGTGAGTCGGCGACGGCTGGTCAGACCGTGCGCGCGGGCCGCCCGGGGCCGTCCCGCCGGCGCAGGGGAGGTCTTCACATCCGTACGCCGCCGTTCAGGGCCCGAGTTCCTCCGCATTGAAGCGTGTTGATCTGGTCCCGACAACACCTGATGCCGGACAGTGACGTACTCCCGGCCGGGCGGGTCCGGACATGCGAACGCCCGGGGCACGCGCCCCGGGCGTTCGCGACAGAGAGTCAGCTTCTAGGACCGTTCGCCTCCGCCCGGCTCCTCGAGGGCCAGGCGCTTGGCCCGCACTATGTCGGGGTCCCGGGGGTCCATCGCGTCGCGCAGCGCGAACGGCTCGTCCGCGTACCGGCGGGCTCGGGCGGCCCGCCGGCTCTTCTCGATCCGCATCCGCTTCATCTGCGCAGCCCTCCGACCCGTGGCCCGTTCCGCTCCGGGAGCGGCCGGTCCGCCTGACAACGTGTGTCTGCACCCACACGGCCTCCGTCCGCCGGACGTCGCCGTGTCTCCATGGGAAGCCTGCATTCCCGCTCCCGGCCTGCCGTAACCCCGGTGCGGGACATGCCACGGGAAATCGCCTGCCGCCGGACCCTGATCGTGCCCCGCCGCCCCGCCGGACTGTCGGTGCCCGCCAGTAGGGTGTGAGACATGGCCGACCCCTCCAGCTACCGCCCCAAACCGGGTGAGATCCCCGACTCGCCGGGGGTCTACAGGTTCCGTGACGAGCACCGCCGGGTGATCTACGTCGGAAAGGCGAAAAGCCTGCGCCAGCGCCTGGCGAACTACTTCCAGGACCTGGCGGGCCTCCACCCGCGCACCCGCTCCATGGTCACCACGGCCGCGTCCGTGGAATGGACGGTGGTGTCCACGGAGGTCGAGGCGCTCCAGCTGGAGTACTCCTGGATCAAGGAGTACGACCCCCGGTTCAACGTCAAGTACCGCGACGACAAGAGCTACCCGTACCTCGCGGTGACGATGAACGAGGAGTTCCCGCGCGTGCAGGTGATGCGCGGTCACAAGAAGAAGGGCGTCCGCTACTTCGGGCCGTACGCGCACGCGTGGGCGATCCGCGACACGGTCGACCTCCTGCTGCGCGTCTTCCCCGTGCGCACCTGTTCGGCCGGCGTCTTCAAGAACGCCGCCCGCACGGGCCGCCCCTGCCTCCTCGGTTACATCGAGAAGTGCTCGGCTCCTTGCGTGGACCGGGTCTCCGCCGAGGAACACCGCGAACTGGCGGACGAGTTCTGCGACTTCATGACCGGCCGTACGAACACGTACATCCGCCGCCTGGAGAAGCAGATGGGCGAGGCGGCCGAGGAGATGGAGTACGAGCGGGCGGCCCGGCTGCGCGACGACATCGGGGCCCTGAAGAAGGCCATGGAGAAGAACGCGGTCGTGCTCGCCGACGCGACCGACGCCGATCTGATCGCGGTCGCCGAGGACGAACTGGAGGCGGCCGTCCAGATCTTCCACGTGCGCGGCGGACGCGTGCGCGGCCAGCGCGGCTGGGTCACCGACAAGGTGGAGGAGATCACCACCGGCGCCCTCGTGGAGCACGCCCTCCAGCAGCTGTACGGCGAGGAGACGGGCGACGCCGTCCCCAAGGAGGTCCTGGTCCCCGCCCTGCCCGACCCGGTGGAGCCCGTCCAGGAGTGGCTCACCGGCCGGCGCGGCTCGGGCGTCTCCCTGCGCATCCCGCAGCGCGGCGACAAGAAGGCCCTCATGGAGACGGTGCAGCGCAACGCGCAGCAGGCGCTCGTCCTGCACAAGACCAAGCGCGCCTCCGACCTGACCACGCGCTCGCGCGCCCTGGAGGAGATCGCCGACGCGCTCGACTTGGACAGCGCCCCGCTGCGGATCGAGTGCTACGACATCTCCCACCTCCAGGGCGACGACGTGGTGGCCTCCATGGTCGTCTTCGAGGACGGCCTGGCCCGCAAGAGCGAGTACCGGCGCTTCCAGATCAAGGGCTTCGCCGGACAGGACGACGTCCGCTCCATGCACGAGGTGATCACCCGCCGCTTCCGCCGCTACCTCGCCGAGAAGGAGAAGACGGGCGAGTGGGCGGACGGCGCGACCACTGAGGACGGCGAGACCGCTGAGAACGGCGTGACCACTGAGAGCGGTGTGGTTACGGGGAACGGCGCGACCACCGAGAACGGCGAGGCCGCTGAGACCGGCGAGATCATCGGAACGAGCCTCACCGAGGACGACGGCCGCCCCAAGAAGTTCGCCTATCCGCCGCAGCTCGTGGTCGTCGACGGCGGCGCCCCGCAGGTCGCGGCCGCCAGGCGGGCCCTGGACGACCTCGGGATCGACGACATCGCCGTGTGCGGCCTCGCCAAGCGCCTGGAGGAGGTCTGGGTGCCCGGCGACGACGACCCGGTGGTCCTGCCCCGCACCAGCGAGGGCCTGTACCTGCTCCAGCGGGTCCGTGACGAGGCCCACCGCTTCGCGATCACCTACCAGCGCACCAAGCGGTCCAAGCGCTTCCGGTCCAGCCCCCTGGACGACGTCCCCGGACTCGGGGACACGCGCAAGCAGGCACTCCTGAAGCACTTCGGTTCGTTGAAGAAACTGCGATCCGCCACCATCGACCAGATCTGCGAGGTTCCCGGCATAGGCCGCAAGACCGCCGAGACGATCGCGGTGGCCCTCGCCCAGGCGGCCCCGGCCGCACCCGCCGTCAACACGGCGACTGGAGAGATCATGGAAGAGGAAACCGGCACCATGGGTACCGGTGGGGAGCCCGTGCGGACGGGCGCCCCGGACGAACGACGGGGGCAGGAGACATGAATGTGAACGAGCACGACGGGCAAGAAGAGCAAGCCGGAGACGGAGCACAGGTGAGTACGGGCACGTCCAACGACAAGGCCGCAGTCCCGGACGCGGCCATCCCCGAGCTGGTGATCATCTCCGGCATGTCCGGGGCGGGCCGCTCGACGGCCGCGAAGTGTCTGGAGGACCTCGGCTGGTTCGTCGTCGACAACCTGCCGCCCGCGCTGATCCCCACCATGGTGGAGCTCGGCGCCCGCTCCCAGGGCAACGTGGCCCGGATCGCCGTCGTCGTCGACGTCCGCGGCCGCCGCTTCTTCGACAACCTCCGCGAGTCGCTGGCCGACCTGGAGGCGAAGAACGTCACCCGGAGGATCGTCTTCCTGGAGTCCTCCGACGACGCCCTGGTGCGCCGCTTCGAGTCGGTGCGCCGCCCGCACCCCCTCCAGGGCGACGGGCGGATCGTCGACGGCATCGCCGCCGAGCGAGAGCTGCTGCGCGAGCTGCGCGGCGACGCCGACCTGGTGATCGACACCTCCAGCCTCAACGTGCACGAGCTGCGCGCCAAGATGGACGCCCAGTTCGCCGGCGAGGAGGAGCCGGAGCTGCGGGCCACGGTCATGTCCTTCGGCTACAAGTACGGCCTGCCGGTCGACGCCGACCTGGTCGTCGACTGCCGCTTCCTGCCGAACCCGCACTGGGTCCCGGAGCTGCGCCCGTACACGGGCCTCAACGAGGAGGTGTCCGGGTACGTCTTCAACCAGCCCGGCGCCAAGGAGTTCCTCGACCGCTACACGGAGCTCCTCCAGCTCGTCGCCACGGGCTACCGCCGTGAGGGCAAGCGCTACGTGACCATCGCCGTGGGCTGCACGGGCGGCAAGCACCGCTCGGTCGCCATGTCGGAGAAGCTCGCCGCCCGGCTCGCCGCCGAGGGTGTGGAGACGGTGGTCGTACACCGGGACATGGGACGCGAATGACACGACGTACTCCGCGGCTGAGCCGGCTGCGCCGGGTGGTGCCCGACGGCAGCACCGACGGAAAGGGCGGCCGGCCCGCCGAGGCCCGCGGCGGCAGACCCCGCCGCCGGGGCACCCAGCCCAAGGTCGTCGCCCTCGGCGGCGGCATGGGCCTGTCCGCCTCGCTCGCCGCGCTGCGCCGGATCACCGGCGACCTCACCGCCGTCGTCACCGTGGCCGACGACGGCGGCTCCAGCGGCCGGCTGCGCGACGAACTGGGCGTGCTGCCGCCCGGCGACCTGCGCAAGGCACTGGCCGCCCTGTGCGGTGACGACGACTGGGGCCAGACCTGGGCGCGCGTCATCCAGCACCGCTTCCAGTCCAAGGGCGACCTGCACGAACACGCGGTCGGCAACCTGCTGATCGTCGCCCTGTGGGAACAGCTCGGCGACCACGTCCAGGCCCTCGACCTGGTCGGACGGCTGCTCGGCGCGCAGGGGCGCGTGCTGCCCATGTCCGCCGTCCCGCTGGAGCTCCAGGCCCTGGTCAAGGGCCACGACCCGGCGCGCCCGGACGAGGTGGACACGGTCCGCGGCCAGGCCACCGTCGCCCTCACCCCGGGCGAGGTGCAGTCCGTGCAGGTCGTGCCGCACGACCCGCCGGCCGTGCCCGAGGCGGTCCAGGCCGTCCTGGACGCGGACTGGGTGGTGCTCGGCCCCGGCTCCTGGTTCTCCTCGGTCATCCCGCATCTGCTCGTGCCCGACCTGCTGGACGCGCTCACGCAGACCAAGGCCCGCCGGATACTCTCCCTGAACCTCGCCCCGCAGCCCGGAGAAACCGAGGGCTTCTCTCCGCAGCGTCATTTGGAGGTTTTGGGACGACACGCCCCTAAACTCGCCCTGGACGTGGTGCTGGCCGACGAGGCCGCCGTGCCCGACCGCGACTCCCTCACCGATGCCGCCAAACGGTTCGGGGCCGCGGTCGAGCTGGCGCCGGTGGCCCGGCCCGACGGGACCCCGAGGCATGACCCGGAGCTGTTGGCCGCCGCGTACGACCGTATTTTTCGGATGCATGGAAGGATCGGCCCATGGCGATGACGGCAGCGGTGAAGGACGAGATCTCCCGGCTCCCCGTCACCCGGACCTGCTGCAGAAAGGCGGAGGTCTCCGCCATTCTGCGGTTCGCCGGCGGCCTTCACCTGGTGAGCGGTCGGATTGTGATCGAGGCGGAGCTGGACACGGCGATGGCGGCCCGCCGCCTCAAGCGGGACATCCTGGAGATCTTCGGCCACAGCTCGGAGCTGATCGTGATGGCACCGGGCGGACTGCGCCGCGGCTCGCGCTACGTGGTGCGCGTCGTCGCGGGCGGTGACCAGCTGGCCCGCCAGACCGGCCTGGTCGACGGGCGGGGCCGCCCGATCCGCGGCCTGCCCCCGCAGGTGGTCTCGGGGGCCACCTGCGACGCCGAGGCCGCCTGGCGGGGCGCTTTTCTGGCGCACGGCTCGCTCACCGAGCCCGGCCGCTCCTCCTCCCTGGAGGTGACCTGCCCGGGCCCCGAGGCCGCGCTCGCCCTGGTCGGCGCCGCCCGCCGCCTGTCGATCGCAGCCAAGGCCCGTGAGGTGCGCGGCGTGGACCGCGTCGTCGTCCGCGACGGCGACGCGATCGGCGCCCTGCTCACCCGGCTCGGCGCCCACGAGTCGGTGCTGGCCTGGGAGGAGCGCCGGATGCGCCGCGAGGTGCGGGCCACGGCGAACCGGCTCGCCAACTTCGACGACGCCAACCTGCGCCGCTCGGCCCGCGCGGCGGTCGCCGCCGGTGCCCGGGTCCAGCGCGCCCTGGAGATCCTCGGCGAGGACGTGCCCGAGCACCTCGCCGCGGCCGGCCGGCTGCGCATGGAGCACAAGCAGGCCTCCCTGGAGGAGCTGGGCGCGCTCGCCGACCCGCCGCTGACCAAGGACGCCGTCGCCGGCCGGATCCGCCGCCTGCTGGCCATGGCCGACAAGCGCGCCTCCGACCTGGGCATCCCGGGCACGGACGCCAACCTCTCCGAGGAGCTGGCCGACAACCTCGTAGGCTGATCACACAGTCCGTCAAAAAGCCGGTGCCGGACTCCACTTGGGTGGTCGGCACCGGCTTTCGCGTGTCGCTGGGGCACTCTTGACTCGATCATGGACTGTCATGAGCCTGGCATCTGTTCGCTGCTGTGGCGAACCCACGCTAGGGGGGTTCATGAGACAAAGAGCGAGATCGATCCTCGCTGTCGGCACGCTCCTGATCGGCGGAGCGAGCATCGCACCCATCGCCCAGGCACAACCTGACAGTTCACCCCCGTCCGACCCGGACGAAGTCAAGGTCTTCCGCGCCGACGTCACCCACGAGCAGGTACCCCTGCTGCTCGCGGCCGGCCAGGACGGCCACGAACTCAGCGAGCAGGTGCCCGAGAAGGGCACCGCCACCATCGAGGTCATCCTGACCGACCAGCAGGCGAAGAAGCTGGCGAAGCAGGGCGTCGACCTCACCGAGCACGACCTCTCCACCAAGGCGGAAGCCCGCGTCGAGGATGCCGCCGAGGGCGTGTTCCGCCCGTACAGCGGCAAGGGCGGAATCAAGGAGGAGATCCTCAAGGCCGCACAGGACAACCCCGGCCTCACCAAGGTCGTCTCCATCGGCAAGACGGTCAGGGGCCAGGACATCCTCGCGCTGAAGCTCACCAAGGGCGCGAAGAAGACGAAGGACGGCTCCAAGCCCTCGGTCCTCTACCTGTCCAACCAGCACGCGCGTGAGTGGATCACGCCGGAGATGACCCGGCGCCTGATGCACCACTACCTGGACAACTACAAGAAGGACCGGCGCGTCAAGAAGATCGTCGACTCCACCGAACTGTGGTTCGTCATCTCGGCCAACCCCGACGGCTACGACCACACCCACGCCGGTGACGCCAACCGCCTGTGGCGCAAGAACCTGCGCGACGTCAACGGAGACGGCGTCATCGGCACCGGCGACGGCGTCGACCTCAACCGCAACTTCGCCTACAAGTGGGGCTACGACAACGAGGGCTCGTCCCCCAACCCCACCAGCGAGACCTACCGCGGCGCCGGACCCAACTCGGAGCCGGAGACCAAGGCCCTGGACGCCTTCCAGAAGCGGATCGGCTTCACGTACGGCATCAACTACCACTCCGCAGCCGAACTCATCCTCTACGGAGTCGGCTGGCAGGTGGCCACGCACACCCCCGACGACGTCCTGTACGAGGCACTCGCCGGCACGCCCGAGAACCCCGCGATCCCCGGCTACCACCCGCAGGTCTCCTCCGAGCTGTACACCACCAACGGCGAGGCCGACGGCCACGCGGCGAACGTCAACGGCCTGGCGATGTTCACCCCGGAGATGTCGACCTGTCAGTCGGCCTCCAACGCCGACCCGAACGACGAGTGGAAGGCGTCCGACTGCCGGTCGATCTTCACCTTCCCGGACGACGAGAAGCTGATCCAGCAGGAGTTCGCCAAGAACGTCCCGTTCGCGCTCTCCGTCGCCGAGTCCGCCTCCCACCCCGACCGGCCGTCCTCGTCGGTCGGACTGAGCGCCGCCGACTTCACCCCGGCCGCGTTCCCGGTGTCGTACTCGCGCGGCGCCGACCAGGAGGTCTCCGTCGTCGCACGCAAGTCGCTGCGCGACAAGGAGCTGAAGTACCGCGTCAACGGCGGCCGCACCGAGGACATGGCGCTCAAGCCCTGGAAGGGCGGCGAGACCTACGGCGGTGACGACAACCTCTACTTCGACGAGTACCGGGCGAAGGTCAAGGACGGCGATCCCGGCGACAAGGTCGAGGTGTGGTTCACCGCGGAGACGAGGAACGGCAAGAAGGTCTCCAGCAAGCGCTTCACCTACACCGTCGCCGAACGGCCCAAGGCGGACACTCTCGTCGTCGCCGAGGAGGGCGCGACCGCCACGCAGGCACGGAAGTACGTGGACGCCCTCAAGGCCAACGGCCGCAAGGCGCTCGTCTGGGACGTCGCCGAGCGCGGCGCGCCGGACGCGCTGGGCGTGCTGAGCCACTTCGACACCGTCGTCCACTACACGGGAGCGAGTGTCCCGGGCAACGCCACCCAGCTCCAGCTGCGCGCCCACCTCAACGAGGGCGGCAGGCTGATCGAGGCCGGCGAGCAGGCCGGCGGCAGCGTCGACCTCGGCGGCGGCACCCTGTCGAACGACTTCAGCCAGTACTACCTGGGCGCCTACAGCCGTACCTCGGCCGACGGAGCCACCGGCTTCACCGGCTCCGGAGAGCTGGGCGGCTTCACGGGCCCGCTCGCCGCCGCGCCCGGAAACCCCCTGGACAAGGCGGGCCGGTACGGCGTCACCTCCGACGAACTGCCTGCCGGCGAGTTCCCGCAGTTCGCGAGCAAGGGCGCCGGACAGTTCGCCGGCGCGGTCAACCCGTACGGCCCGTACGCCGGCTCCTCGATGGCCGCCGCCGTCCACACCGACGACGCCTACAAGCGCCTCACCCGCACCGTTGACCTCACCGGCGTCGCCGCGGCCGACAAGCCCACCCTGCGCACCCAGCTGATGTGGGACACCGAGTCCGGCTACGACAACGTCCTCGTCGAGGCCCACACCACGGGCGCCGACGACTGGACGACCCTGCCCGAGAAGGGGGGCGCCACCAAGGCCACCGTCCCGGCCGAGTGCGGCGGCGGCTTCTACGTCCGTGAGCACCCCTGGCTGAAGCACTACCTGACGCTGTCGGACGACGACTGCACCGCGACCGGCAGCACCGGGTCGTGGAACAGCCTCACCGGTTCCTCCGGCGGCTGGCAGCGGGTGGACTTCGACCTGAGCGCGTACGCCGGCAAGACGGTCGAGGTCTCGATCAGCTACGTCACCGACCCGGGCACCGGCGGGCGCGGCGTTCTCGCCGACGACGCGTCGCTCGTGGTCGGCGGCACGGCGAAGGAGACCGAGGGCTTCGAGACCTCGCTCGGCGCCTGGAAGGCGGCCGGACCGCCCGCGGGCAGCCCGGCCGTCCTGAAGGACTGGACCCGCACCGGGGCCCTGTTCCAGACCTACGGAGCGGTCACCATGGACGACACCGTGCTGCTGGGCTTCGGCCTGGAGCACGTCGCCACCGCGGCCGACCGGGCGGCACTGATGAGAAAGGCGCTCGCCTCCCTCGACGTGTGACCCCCAGGGCGCTGGGAACTCTCCGTCAACAGGCACCACACCGGGTAGCGAAATCGAGTGACTTGGCTCTCGGTGGCGGGCGGTCCGTACCCTACTGGCCGGTACGGACCGCCCTGCCGTGTATGGGGCATCTGGATGTCACCACCGCAGCCTCAGGGAGGTAGGGTCGTAGGCGGTCGGGGACATCCCAAACAGAGCTCGCCGGCTCTTCATGGCCGGCGTACCAACGAGGAGATCGGTTCGTGACGATCCGCGTAGGCATCAACGGCTTCGGCCGCATCGGTCGTAACTACTTCCGCGCGCTGCTGGAGCAGGGTGCAGACATCGAGATCGTGGCTGTCAACGACCTGGGTGACACCGCGACCACCGCTCACCTGCTGAAGTACGACACCATCCTCGGCCGCCTCAAGCAGGAGGTCTCGCACACCGAGGACACCATCACCGTCGGCGACAAGACCATCAAGGTCCTCGCCGAGCGCAACCCCGCCGACATCCCGTGGGGCGAGCTGGGCGTCGACATCGTCATCGAGTCGACCGGCATCTTCACCAAGAAGGCCGACGCCGAGAAGCACATCGCGGGCGGCGCCAAGAAGGTCCTCATCTCGGCTCCGGCCAAGGACGAGGACGTCACCATCGTGATGGGCGTCAACCAGGACACGTACGACCCGGCGAACCACCACGTCATCTCCAACGCCTCCTGCACCACCAACTGCGTGGCGCCGATGGCCAAGGTCCTCGACGAGAACTTCGGCATCGTCAAGGGCCTGATGACGACGGTGCACGCGTACACGAACGACCAGCGCATCCTGGACTTCCCGCACAAGGACCTGCGCCGCGCCCGTGCCGCCGCCGAGAACATCATCCCGACCACCACGGGTGCCGCCAAGGCCACCGCGCTGGTCCTCCCGCAGCTCAAGGGCAAGCTGGACGGCATGGCCATGCGCGTTCCGGTCCCGACCGGTTCGGTCACCGACCTGGTCATCGAGCTGGGCCGCGAGGTCACGAAGGAAGAGGTCAACGCCGCCTTCCAGAAGGCCGCCGAGGGCGAGCTGAAGGGCATCCTCGAGTACACCGAGGACGCGATCGTCTCGTCCGACATCGTCAACGCCCCGGCGTCCTGCACCTTCGACTCCTCCCTGACCATGGTCCAGGAGGGCAAGAACGTGAAGGTCATCGGCTGGTACGACAACGAGTGGGGCTACTCCAACCGCCTCGTCGACCTGACGGTCTTCGTCGGCAACCAGCTCTGATCCACGGAGCAGGCACGTCCATGTGAGAACAGGGCTCGGGCAGCGCGAGAATGCGCTGTCCGAGCCCTGACTCACGTACAGATCAGAGCTGTTCGATCACGAGCGCTTTCGAGCGATCACGAGCTCTTCCAGGAGTCCCCTCATGAAGACGATCGACGAACTCCTCTCCGAAGGGGTATCCGGCAAGCGGGTCTTCGTCCGCGCCGACCTGAACGTGCCGCTGGACGGTACGACCATCACCGACGACGGCCGCATCCGCGCCGTGCTGCCCACGGTCAAGGCCCTCGCCGACGCGGGTGCCCGGGTGATCGTCGCCTCGCACCTGGGCCGCCCCAAGGGTGCCCCGGACCCGGCCTTCTCCCTCGCCCCGGCCGCCACGCGCCTCGGTGAACTCCTCGGCACGGACGTTCGGTTCGCCACCGACACGGTCGGCGAGTCCGCCCGGTCCATCGTCGCCGCCCTCGCCGACGGCCAGGTCGCGGTCGTCGAGAACCTGCGCTTCAACGCCGGTGAGACCAGCAAGGACGACGCCGAGCGCGGCGCCTTCGCCGACCAGCTCGCCGCCCTCGCGGACCTCTACATCGGCGACGGCTTCGGGGCCGTGCACCGCAAGCACGCCTCCGTCTACGACCTCCCGGCCCGGCTGCCGCACGCCGCCGGCTACCTCATCGCCAAGGAGGTCGCCGTCCTGAAGAAGCTGACGGAGGACCTCCAGCGGCCCTACGTCGTGGCCCTCGGCGGCGCCAAGGTCTCCGACAAGCTCGCCGTCATCGACCAGCTGCTCGGCAAGGCCGACCGCATCCTCATCGGCGGCGGCATGGCCTACACCTTCCTCAAGGCCAAGGGCTACGAGGTCGGCAAGTCCCTCCTCCAGGAGGACCAGATCCCGGCCGTCCAGGAGTACCTCGAGCGGGCCGAGAAGACCGGCGTCGAGCTGGTCGTGCCCGTCGACGCCCTGACCGCGACCGAGTTCCCGGACCTGAAGACCAAGGCTCCCGCCCACCCCACGACCGTCGCCGCGGACGCCATCCCGGCCGACCAGATGGGCCTCGACATCGGGCCCGAGACCTGCAAGCTGTACGCGTCCAAGCTCGCCGACGCCGCCACCGTCTTCTGGAACGGACCCATGGGCGTCTTCGAGCACCCCGACTACGCCGAGGGCACCAAGGCGGTCGCCCAGGCCCTCGTCGAATCCAAGGGCTTCACCGTGGTCGGCGGCGGCGACTCCGCCGCCGCCGTGCGCACCCTCGGCTTCGACGAGACGGCATTCGGCCACATCTCGACCGGTGGCGGCGCCTCCCTCGAATACCTCGAGGGCAAGACGCTCCCCGGCCTCGCCGCACTGGAGGACTGACCCTTATGAGCACGCGCACGCCGCTGATGGCGGGCAACTGGAAGATGAACCTCAACCACCTCGAGGCCATCGCCCACGTCCAGAAGCTCGCCTTCGCCCTGGCCGACAAGGACTACGAGGCCGTCGAGGTCGCCGTCCTGCCGCCCTTCACCGACCTGCGCTCCGTGCAGACCCTGGTCGACGGCGACAAGCTCAAGATCAAGTACGGCGCCCAGGACATCTCGGCCCACGACGGCGGTGCCTTCACCGGCGAGATCTCCGGCCCCATGCTGGCCAAGCTGAAGTGCACGTTCGTCGCCATCGGCCACAGCGAGCGCCGCCAGTACCACGCCGAGACCGACGAGCTGGTGAACGCCAAGGTCAAGGCCGCCTACAAGCACGGCCTGACCCCCATCCTGTGCGTCGGCGAGGAGCTGGACGTCCGCGAGGCGGGCAACCACGTCTCCCACACCCTCGCCCAGGTCGAGGGCGGTCTGAAGGACCTCCCCGCCGAGCAGGCCGAGACCATCGTGATCGCCTACGAGCCGGTCTGGGCCATCGGCACCGGCAAGGTCTGCGGTGCCGAGGACGCCCAGGAGGTCTGCGCGGCGATCCGCGGGAAGATCGCCGAGCTGTACTCGCAGGACGTGGCCGACAAGGTCCGCATCCAGTACGGCGGCTCCGTGAAGTCCGGTAACGTCGCCGAGATCATGGCGCAGGCCGACATCGACGGCGCCCTGGTCGGCGGCGCCTCGCTGGACGCCGACGAGTTCGTCAAGATCGTGCGCTTCCGCGACCAGTGAGTATGCGGTAGGCGCGATCCGTCGTACCCTTGCGGGGTCCAGCACTGTGCTGGGCCCCGCGTCGTCCATCCGAATCCGAGGAAGTTGGTCCAGCCGTGGTTTTGGGGTTCTCGATCGCCCTGATCGTCTTCAGCCTGCTGATGATGCTGCTGGTGCTGATGCACAAGGGGAAGGGCGGCGGCCTCTCCGACATGTTCGGTGGCGGCATGCAGTCCTCCGTCGGCGGCTCCTCGGTCGCCGAACGCAACCTCGACCGGATCACCGTCGTGGTCGGTCTGCTCTGGTTCGCGTGCATTATCGTGCTCGGCATCCTGATGAAGGTGAACAACTGACCGGCCCGCATTCCGCACGCAATACGTACGCACGCAAGACGTACCCACGCGATACGTACGTAAGGCCCCATGTTCGGTACGCGCGGCAAAGCGCGGCCTATCATGGGGCTTGCGTCTAGGTGTGAGGGTTGTAACTCCAATCACTGGACGCGCGTTGGGCCTTACGTAGACTGAGGCGCTCGCAGCGAAGCGGAACGCCGACTCGCTTCGCGGCACCATCACGCAGGGAGTTACGACCGTGGCAAGTGGCAACGCGATCCGGGGAAGCCGGGTCGGGGCGGGGCCGATGGGCGAGGCCGAGCGCGGCGAGTCCGCGCCGCGGCTGCGCATCTCCTTCTGGTGCTCCAACGGACACGAGACCCAGCCGAGCTTCGCCAGCGACGCGCAGGTGCCCGAAACCTGGGACTGTCCCCGCTGCGGATTCCCGGCCGGCCAGGACCGGGACAACCCGCCGGACCCGCCGCGCACCGAGCCCTACAAGACGCACCTGGCGTACGTGCGGGAGCGGCGCAGCGACGCGGACGGCGAGGCGATCCTCGCCGAGGCGCTCGCCAAACTGCGGGGCGAGATCTAGAAGTCGAGACCGGCCGGGCACCAACAGGTGCCCGGCCGGCGCCGCTTTCCGCACCGGCGGACAGCCGCTCGCGGACCGATTGTCAGTGGTGCCCTCTACGGTTTGTCGCATCGGGTGAACCGTGAGGGGGAGCAGTGGCGACGGTCGAGGCGGCGAGCAGGTGCGGGCCCGCGTGGCGCGGGGGCTTCGGACGGCTGTGGAGCGCCGCCGTGCTGTCCAGTTTCGGTGACGCGCTGCGCACGGCCGCGCTGCCCCTGCTCGCCGTCACACTGACCGACAACCCGCTGCTCATCGCCTCCGTCACGGCCTGCGGCTATCTGCCCTGGATCGTCTTCGGCCTGCTCGGCGGGGCCGTCGCCGACCGCGTGGACCAGCGGCGCGCCATGTGGATGGTCGACGCCTTACGCGGGCTGCTGGTCGCCGCCTTTGCGGTGGCCGTCGCCCTCGGTCACGCCTCGATCGGCCTGCTCATCGTGCTGGCCTTCGCCCTGACCACCCTCCAGACCCTCTTCGACAACGCCGCCACGGCGCTGCTGCCCGCCCTGGTCGACCGGGAGGCCCTCGGCAGTGCCAACACCCGGCTGATGACCGGCCAGCGCATCGCGGGCGGGCTGCTCGGCGGGCCGGCCGTGCCGCTGCTGCTGATGGCCGGGGCGGCCGTGCCGTTCGCCGCCGACGCCGTGACGTTCCTGGTGGCGGCCGCCCTGATCGCCTCCCTGCCGGCCGCCGCGTCCGAGCGGAAGCCGAGACCGGCGGGCAGCACGCTGCGCCGCGAGATCGCCGAAGGACTCCGCACACTGGCCCGCGACAAGGCCCTGCGCGGCCTGTGCGCCGCCACCGCCCTGTGCAACGTCGGCATGGGTGCCCTCGTCGCCACCCTCGTGGTCCTGGTGACCGGCTGGCTCGACGCCGGGAACGCGGGATACGCGGCGGCGATGACCGCGTACACGGCCGGCAGCCTGGCCGGGGGAGTGGCGGGCGGGCGGCTCGTCACCCGCTTCGGACGGATGCGCATGGTGCTCGCCGCGGGCACCGTGCAGACCGGTGCGCTCCTCGTCATGGGATCGGTGCGCAGCCTGATCGCCCTGACGGCCGCCCTGGCCGTGTTCGGGTTCATGGGCATGGTGTGGAACGTCAACACCACGACGCTGATGCAGCAGCGCAGCCCCACCGGGTTGCTGGGCCGCGTGAGTTCCGCCTACCGGACGCTCGCGGTCGCGGGCGCGCCCCTGGGCGCGCTGCTGGGCGGGGCCGTGGCCACCGCCTGGGGCGAGAACACCCCGGCCCTGCTCGCGGCGGCCTTCTTCGTCCTGTCCGTCATCGCGCTGATACCCGGGCGCCGCCCGGACGTACCTGTTGTTGTGCCGCAGGACGGTACGACGACAGGCCACGGCAACCGCTGATCAATTAGGTTGGGACCGGCAGCGGGGCAGGTACGCAGCAGCACAGGCAGGACAGGAAAGAAGGCTGAAGTCCGAGATGAACGCAGACGGCCGTACCAGGCTCAACCAGACGTCCGAGTGGACGGCGCTGGCCAAGCACCGTGAGGAGCTGGGCGACGTCCAGCTGCGCGAACTGTTCGCCGCCGACTCCGGCCGCGGCACCGCGTACACCCTCCGGGTCGGTGACCTGTACGTCGACTACTCCAAGCACCTCGTCACCGACGACACCCTGCGGCTGCTGCGCGAACTGGCCGCCGCCACCGACGTGTTCGGGCTCCGGGACGCCATGTTCCGCGGCGAGAAGATCAACACCACCGAGAACCGGGCCGTGCTGCACACCGCGCTGCGGGCGCCGCGGGACGCGGTCGTCGAGGTCGACGGTGAGAACGTGGTACCGGGCGTGCACGCGGTGCTCGACAAGATGGCCGACTTCGCCGAGCGTGTCCGCTCCGGCGCGTGGACCGGGCACACCGGCAAGCGCATCAGGAACGTGGTCAACGTCGGCATCGGCGGTTCCGACCTGGGTCCCGCTATGGCGTACGAGGTGCTGCGCGCCTTCACCGACCGCGACCTGACGGTCCGCTTCGTGTCGAACGTGGACGGCTCGGACCTGCACGAGGCCATCCAGGACCTGGACCCGGCGGAGACGCTGTTCATCGTCGCCTCCAAGACCTTCACCACGATCGAGACCATCACCAACGCGACCTCGGCGCGCTCCTGGCTGCTGGACGGCTTCGGGGGCGACGACAAGGCGGTCGCCAGGCACTTCGTGGCGCTGTCAGCGAACGCCGAGAAGGTCGCCGAGTTCGGTATCGACACGGCCAACATGTTCGAGTTCTGGGACTGGGTCGGCGGCCGCTACTCGTACGACTCCGCGATCGGCCTGTCCCTGATGATCGCGATCGGCCCGGACAACTTCCGGGAGATGCTCGACGGCTTCCGGATCGTCGACGAGCACTTCCGGACCGCGCCCGCCGAGTCCAACGTGCCGCTGCTGCTGGGCCTGCTGGGCATCTGGTACGGCAACTTCCACGACGCCCAGTCGCACGCGGTGCTGCCCTACAGCCACTACCTGTCCAAGTTCACCGCCTACCTCCAGCAGCTCGACATGGAGTCCAACGGCAAGTACGTCGGCAGGGACGGGCGCGAGGTGGAGTGGCAGACCGGGCCGGTGGTGTGGGGCACTCCGGGCACCAACGGGCAGCACGCCTACTACCAGTTGATCCACCAGGGCACGAAGCTCATTCCGGCGGACTTCATCGGCTTCGCGCGGCCGGTCGCCGAGCTGAGCGACGAACTGAAGGCGCAGCACGACCTGCTGATGGCCAACTTCTTCGCCCAGACGCAGGCGCTCGCCTTCGGCAAGACCCCGGAGGAGGTGCGGGCCGAGGGTGTGCCGGAGGAGCTGGTCCCGCACAAGACGTTCAAGGGCAACCACCCGACGACCACGATCCTGGCGCCCGAACTGACGCCGTCGGTCCTCGGCCAGCTGGTCGCCCTCTACGAGCACAAGGTGTTCGTGCAGGGCGCGGTGTGGAACATCGACTCCTTCGACCAGTGGGGTGTGGAGCTGGGCAAGGTCCTCGCCAAGCGCGTCGAGCCCGCGCTGACCGAGGGCGCCGAGGTCGAGGGCCTGGATGCCTCGACCAAGGCCCTGGTCTCCACGTACCGGGAGCTGCGCGGCCGGCAGTGACGAGCACCGGGCGGGAGGCGGACGGCGGCGTGCTGTCCGCCCCTGTCCGGCGGCGCGTTGATTCCGCGCACCGCCCGGCGGCGCCCCCTCCGCTTCCCGTAGACTCCCGGGCGATCATCATGGCGAGTGCTCGGGGGAGCGCGAAGTGGCACGCACACGCGGTAGTTGGACAGGCGGCGCGCTGACGGTCCGGTCCGTCCTGAAGCCCCAGGACGTGGCGCGGGCGGTGTTCCACCCCGCGTGGATACCGCAGCCGCTCGATCCGTCCGTGGAGCGGCTGAAGAAAGTCCGGGTCATCGCCGGGGCGGTCGCGTCCCTCGGGGTCTACACCTTCATCGAGGGCGGCTTCGACTTCACGGAGCTGCTGGAGAACGCGATGACGGCCTCCGTCGTCCTGCTCTTCCTCACGCCGCTGACGGTCGGGGCGATGCTCTGGGTCTGGCGGCGCGGCGGCACGGTGCGGCAGCTGCGGGGGCCGCTGCTCAACTCCCTGCTGCTGCTCCTGCTGTTCGTCGGGTGCGTGGCCGCTGTGCTGCTGCTGGTGCAGACGGTGAACGGGTCGGCGAACGCCGCCGTGATCATCGGGGTCGGTCTGACGATGATGTGGATGCTCATCTTCACGGCCTACGGGGCGGTGCGGGTCTCCGGCAACTTCTTCGGCACGGCCGCCACGCACCGCTGTCTGCCGCCGCTGCTCGCCATGGTGACCAGCTGGCTCGTGGCCGTTCCGGACCTCGTCACCGGTGATCTGCACGGGCTGAGCCTCACCCTGGGGATCGTCTTCATCCTGGGCGCTCCGGTGACGGTCACCGCCATCGCCCTGCTGGAGATGGGGCGGCTGAAGCGGCGGTACGGAATCCGGCTGAAGGCCCATCCGGCGACTCTGACACCGGCCCCGACACCGGCCCCGGCGCCCGGACCGGTTCCGCCGATGCCTCCGGGGACGCCCTCGGCGGGATCGCCGTACCTGCCGCCGCAGGGCAACCCCTACGGCCATCCCTACGCGCCGGGCGGGCAGCACCCGTACGCCCCGCACCCGCATCCGCAGCCTCCGTACAACCCGCAGCGCCCCTACGGGGGCTGACCCCGAGCGGTCAGGACGTCAGGCGACCGCGCTCAGCGTGTCCGCGAGCCGGCGGCGGGCCGCGCGGGCCGCGGGCAGGGCGGCCAGGGCGGCCGCGCAGAGTACCGCCGCCGTCCCGAGCAGCAGCATCAGCGGGGCGGACGGGCCCTGGGCGATCCCGGCGCCGATGCCGCTCGACCGGCCCTGGGCGTCGATCAGCCAGTGGGCGAGCGGCAGGCCCAGGGCGGTGGCGGCGAGTACGGCGGCCAGTGCCGTACAGCCGGTGGCGGTGACCGTGATGGCCGTGATCTGCCGGGGGGACAGGCCGATGGCTTTCAGCGCGAGCAGGTCCCGTTCGCTCTCGCGGACGGTGCCGCCGATCGCGGTCAGCAGCTCGATGAGCCCGATGAGGGCGAGGACGGCGATCAGCCCGGCGACGACCGCGCGCAGCGGGGAGAGCCCGTCGGCGGGGTTGGTCACGGTGTGCACGTCCAGGTGGCCGCGCCCGGCCGTGGCCAGCCGGTCCGCGACCTCCCCCGGGTCGGCACCGGGATCCAGACGCAGCTCGTAAAGGGTCGGGCGGAGGCCGGGGTCGTTGGCGCGGAGGGTGTCGAGGGACGTGGAGATGACCCGGCCGGCGTTGTCCGGCTCGATGCTGCGGCCCACGATGTGCAGGATCTGCGGCTGGTCGCCGACGGTCATCCGCACCCAGTCGCCGACGCGCACGTCCAGCAGGTCGAGCAGTCCCTGCCCGGCCACGGCCTCGTCGGCGCCAGTGGCGGGGCGGCCCTCGGCGAGGGTGTACGGGTAGGGGTCCCGGTCGGTGCCGAGGCCGCGCAGGGCGATGGTCGCCGTCTGGCCCGGGACGAGGGCGGCGGTCTCGACGCCGGGGTAGGCGGCGGCCACCCCAGGGTCGCGTTCCAGGAGAGCGCGGGTCTGCCGCTCGTTCAGGCCGGCGTCGGCTCGGACGCTGAGGGCGGTCGGGAGGCCGACCTGCTCGGGTGTGCTGTGGAAGCGGTCGATGGTGGTCCACGCGCTCATCGCCACGACGATCAGCAGCAGCGGCAGCGTGAGACGGGCGACGGTGGCGAGGGACCGGGGGCGGCGGGTGAACGCCTTGTGCCAGCCCAGCACCAGGGCGGGCGGAATTCCCGCTCCGAGGGCGCGGCGGGCCAGGTCGGAGAGCTGCCCGGTCCGGGGGGCCGCGGGCCGCAGCCCGAGAGCGCGGCGCAGCCCGCCGGTCGGCCGCCCGCCAGGCGGAGCCGGCGCGGGCTGTGGTCGCAGGGCCTGGGCCGTTGTCCCGGTCGGCTGCCGGTCAGGTGCGGCCGGTGTGGGCCGCAGTCCGAGCACCCGGCGCAGGCCGTCGGCCAGGCGCCTGCCGGGCGGTGTGGGAGCGGGCCGGAGGACTTGGGACGTTGTCCCGGTCGGCTGCATGCCAGGCGTAGCCGCCGCGGGGCCCGGTCCGAACGCCCGGCCCGGGTTCGCCCCGGACAACAGCCCGCCGAACGCCGCCGTCGGCCGCTGCACCGGTACCGGCGGCACACGTCCCGCCCGCCAGGCGGCCAGTCCGGTGGTCGCGCCGATGAACAGCACCGCGCCCACCGGGATCACGAACAGTGCCACGGTGTGTCCGGGCAGTCCCTGCCACACCCCGACCGCGTCCCCGAGGCGCCCCGGGATCCGGCTGCCCAGGGCCTCGGCCAGCGCGGCGGCGGCCACGGCACCGAGGAGGGCGTAGGCGAGGTGCTGGAGCAGGAAGATGCGGACCACCTGACCGGGGGTGAAGCCGATCGCCTTCAGCACGGAGAGGTCCCGCAGGTGGCCGCGGATACGGGTGCCGATCGCCCCGTGCACGGCGAGCCCGGCGGCGACCAGCGCGCCCAGCCCGAACAGGCCCAGCACCTGACCGAGGAGCCGGTTGTCGCCCTGCGCCTCGGCCCGGGCCTGCTGCCAGGTGGACACCTCCCCGATCGCCCCGGCGCCCAGTACGGTCACGGCGCGCTGGACGACGTAGGACGTGTCACCGGGGTCCGTCAGCCGCAGCCCGATCACCTGGCCGCCGGGATCTGGCACGGCCGACGGCAGCGCCCACACCAGGCCCGGCTGCTCACCGGGCCGGTAGCGCGGCTCGGCGCTGTCGGCGAGGCCCACGACGGTCAGTTCCCGGGCGGTGCCGGGCACGGTGAGGGTGTCGCCGGGCTCGGCCAGCAGCGCGCGGGCGAGGCGGCTCTCCAGGACCACACCGTTCGGGGTCGCGGGGTCCAGCCAGTGGCCGGAGACGACCGGCGGGCGGCCGACGGACGGGCGTTCCGGAGTGCTGCGCAGCTCGACGGCGGCGCGGCTGCCGCGCGAGGCGACCGTGGTGGCGGCGGTGGGGTAGGGACCGGCGACGGAGTCGACACCGTCCAGCTCGGCCAGCTTCCCGGTGTCGGCCGCGGTGTCGGTGTGCAGCCACACGTGCGCGCCGTGCGACTGCGTGAACACCCGCTGCCAGGGATTGGTGGCGTAACCGAACAGGGCCGTGGCCAGCAGCAGGGAGGCGACGATGCCCGCGGTGGCGAGGACGAGGAACAGCGCCTCGCCGCGGTGCGTGCGCAGATCGGAGTGCGCCCAGCGCAGGGTGGCTCGCACAGGCCTCAGCCCCTCGGCCCGGACACCGGGCAACGGTCGTACACCCGCATGTCAGTCCTTCACCCGCATGTCAGTCCCTGAGTTCCAGCACACCGGATATCCCGGCCCGGCGCGGCGGTGTGCCGCCGTCGAGTTCCGCGTCGTCGGCGATCCGGCCGTCGAAGAAGCTGATCACCCGGTCCGCGGCGCTCGCCAGCCGGGCGTCATGGGTGACCAGCAGGATCGTCTGGCCGCGCTGGTGGAAGCGGGTCAGCAGCCGCATCACCTCGCGGGTGCCCTTGCTGTCGAGGCTGCCCGCGGGTTCGTCGGCCAGCAGCAGCGGGGGATGGTTGACCAGGGCCCGGGCCAGGGCGACCCGCTGCTGCTCGCCGCCGGACAGCTCGCCCGGCATGCTGCGCTCCTTGCCCGTCAGGCCCAGCTCGGCCAGCAGCTGCTCCCGCTCGGCCCGGGCCCGCTTCGGCGAGGTCCCGGCGAGCAGGGCGGGCAGCTCCACGTTGTCGGCGACGGACAGGTTGGACACGAGGTTGAAGAACTGGAAGACGATCCCGATCCGCTTCCGGCGCTCCACCGCCCAGCGGGCCTCGCTGTAGGTGTCGGTGGACTCGCCGTCGAGCCAGATCCTGCCCGCGTCCGGCCGCTGGAGGCCGCCGAGCAGATGCAGCAGTGTCGACTTCCCGGCACCGGACGGACCGGTGATCGCCACGAACTCGCCGGGCCGTACGCACAGGTCGACCCCGCGCACGGCATGGGCGGGCGCGCCCTCGCCGTGGTGCGTCTTCACCAGCCCCTCGGCGCGCAGCACAGGAGCGGGACGGTCGTCGCTCACTCCAGTTCCTCCAGCTCTTCCTGGCACCGCTCCAGCCAGTCGAGATCGGCTTGCAGGTGCAGCATCGCGCCCTCTATCAGCAGGTGGGCGATGCGGTTGTCGCGGTCTTCGGCGGCGGCCAGCTTCGACAGCTGCCGCATGGTGTTCAGGTACTGGCGCCGCTGCTGGTTGATCAGGGAGATCTGGTCGGCGAGACCGCTCTGCGGAGCGAGCGCCAGCTTCATGAAGAACTCGTCCCGCACCCGCGGCTCGTCCTCGGGCTCCTCGAACCAGGCGCGCAGCGCCTCCCGCCCGGCGTCGGTGAGGTGGTAGACCTTTTTGTTGGGCCGGCTGGACTGCGCCACGTCCTCGCCCTCGATCAGTCCCGACTTCTCGAGGCGGCCGAGGGTCACATAGATCTGGCCGACGTTCGGCTGAGGGTACGCGGAGCCCAGCAGTTGCTCAAGGTCCTGCTTGAGCTCGTAGCCGTGGGCGGGCCCGCGGGCGAGGAGGGCCAGGAGGGGCAGGCGCACGCGTGCAGTCCTCCAGTCCGGTCCAATGTGCTCCAGGCCCTAGTATCGCCCATACCTAACAGGTATACATGGCCTCTGTTCCGGGCGAAGGTGCCCGTCGCCGGTGTACAGGGAGGAACCTATGCGGTGGATCCATGCCGCGGGTAGGGGCCTTCTCGTTCTCGTCGTGGTCCTGACCGGTTACGTTGCCGCCGGGGCGCAGGCGGGCGAGCCCGCCGACGGCGGCCGTGGACCGCTCACGCTGGCCACCGCCGGAGACCTTACCGGCTACCTCGGTCCCCTGCTGGAGGGCTGGAACCGCACCCACCCCGGCGAGAAGGTGACCCTCGTCGAGCTGCCGGACTCCGCCGACGAGACCCAGGCCCAGATGGCCACCGATCTGCGTGACGGCGACCGCAGCCGGTTCGACGTGCTCAACATCGACGTCAACTGGACCTCGGAGTTCGCCGCGGCGGGCTGGATCCGGCCGCTGCCCCGTGATCGCTTCCCCCTGAAGACCTTCCTCCCGCCGGTCGTGGACACCGCGACCTACGACGGACAGCTGTATGCCGTCCCGTACGTCACCAACGCCGGCCTGCTCCTGTACCGCAAGGACCTCCTCGCGAAGGAGGGCGTGCAGCCGCCGCGCACCTGGGCGGAGCTGGAGCGGTACGCGAAGACCATCGCCCCGAAGTACGGCCTCGACGGCTACGCCGGGCAGTTCCTGCCGTACGAGGGCCTCACCGTCAACGCGGCCGAGGCCGTCTACTCGGCGGGCGGCTCGATCCTCGGCGACGAGGGCGAGCGCGTCACCGTCGACTCGGCGGCGGCCCGTGAGGGCATCGGCTTCCTGGCGCGCGGCGTGCGCGAGGGCTGGATCCCGAAAGAAGCGCTGACGTACAAGGAGGAGGAGTCCAAGCAGGCCTTCCAGGACGGCCGGCTGCTCTTCCTGCGGAACTGGCCGTACGCCTACGTCGGCGCCTCCGCCCCGGGCTCCGAGGTCGCCGGGAAGGTCGGCGCCGTACCCCTGCCGGGGCCGGACGGGCCGGGGACGAGTGTCCTCGGCGGCTCCAACCTGGCCGTCAGCGCGCACGCGCGGCACCCCGACTCGGCCGCCCGCCTGATCGCCTACCTCACCAGCGAGCGCGTCCAGCGCCAGGTCCTCACGCGCGGCGCGCTGCCGCCCGTCCGGGCCGATCTCTACGAGGATCCCGCGCTCATCCGCAGCTTCCCCTACCTGCCGACCCTGCGCGAGAGCGTGCGCACGGCCGAGCCGCGCCCCAAGAGCCCACGGTACGACCAGGTCAGTCTGGTGGTGCAGGCGGTCGTGCACGACGCGATGGCCGGGCACGAGACGCCCACGGCGGCGGTGCGCCGTCTGGCGCGGGAGCTCGCCCTCATCTCACGTCGGTAGTACTTCTACTTACTTGTTAGGTAACGCGGACGTCTCATCTGACTGAGATGTGTCCGAAAAGTACCCAATTCCGCCATATCAACTCCCCGGTAGCTTCTGCCTTTTCATTGACACCCTCTCGACACCCCTACTTAACATGCATGCATAACCGCTGCCCTCCTCAGAGACAGGTCGATGGGTTGAACAGGCACCACTGGTGGCGTGACGCAGTGATCTATCAGGTGTACGTCCGCAGCTTCCTGGACAGCACCGGCGACGGCGTCGGCGATCTCGCCGGAGTCCGGGCCGGGCTGCCCTATCTGAAGAAGCTCGGCGTCGACGGGATCTGGCTGAGCCCCTTCTATCCCTCGCCGCAGCACGACCACGGCTACGACGTGGCCGACTACTGCGACGTCGACCCGCTCTTCGGCGACCTCGCCGAGTTCGACCTGCTGATGGGGGCCGCGCGGCGGCTCGGCATCAAGGTGCTGCTCGACATCGTCCCGAACCACTGCTCCAGCGAGCACCCCTGGTTCCGTGAGGCGCTCGCGGCCCCGCCCGGCAGCGCGGCCCGCGCCCGCTTCCACTTCGCCGACGGCCGCGGCCCGGACGGCTGCGAGCCGCCCAACAACTGGCACTCCATGTTCGGCGGCCCCGCCTGGAGCCGGGTGACCGAGGCCGACGGACGGCCCGGCCAGTGGTACCTGCACATGTTCGCGCCCGAGCAGCCCGACTGGAACTGGCGCAACCCGGAGATCGCCGCCGAGTTCGACCGGATCCTCCGCTTCTGGCTGGACCGGGGCATCGACGGCTTCCGCATCGACGTCGCGGCCGGCCTCTTCAAGCACCCGGAGCTGCCCGACTCCGACGACCCGGAGGCCGACGCCCGCACCCGCGACTCGGTCAACCCGCTCGCCTGGAACCAGCCCGAGGTCCACGACGTGTGGCGGCGCTGGCGCTCCATATGCGAGGAGTACACCGAGCGCGACGGCTGCGAACGCCTGCTCGTCGGCGAGGTCTCCGTCCCGACCGCCCGCGAGCACGCCCAGTACGTCCGCCCCGACGAACTGCACCAGGCCTTCTTCTTCGACCTGCTCAGCGCCCCCTGGGACCCGGACGCCTTCCAGAAGGTCATCTCCGAGGCCATGCAGGACATCGCCGGGACCGGCTCGACCGTCACCTGGGTCCTCAACAACCACGACCAGGTCCGCACCGTCACCCGCTACGGCGAGCCCGCCACCGAGGGCAGCGGCCTGGGCGCCGCCCGCGCCCGAGCCGCCGCGCTGCTGATGCTGGCGCTGCCCGGAGCCGCCTACATCTACCAGGGCGAGGAGCTCGGCCTGCCCGAGGTCGTGGACCTGCCCGACGACGTGCTCACCGACCCGATCTTCCGCCGCACCGGCAGCCGGGCCCGCATCCGCGACGGCTGCCGGGTGCCGCTGCCCTGGTCGGGGCAGGCCTCGCCGTTCGGCTTCACCCCGGGCGTGGAGAGCGCCAAGCCGTGGCTGCCCCAGCCGGAGTACTTCGCCGAGTACGCCACCGACCGGGCCCTCGCCGACACCCGCTCCTTCTGGCACCTGTACCGCGACGGTCTCCAACTGCGCGCCGCCCTGCCCCAGTTGGGCGAAGGAACACTGCGCTGGCTGGACTCCCCGCCCGGCGTCCTGGCCTTCACCCGCGGTGACGACCTGGTGTGCGCCGTCAACTTCGGTACGGCCCCCACCCCCGCGCCGGTCTCCGGCACCCCCCTGCTCGCCAGCGGCCCCTGCCCGCCCGGAGTGCTCTCCGGCTCGACGGCCGCCTGGTGGATCCGTTCCTGAACGCCCCGCAAGTCAACTCCCCGAAGGGACATCAACGATGATGCGACGACGTACCACCCTCATCACCGGCTGCACCGCCCTCGTCCTGGCGCTCGGCACGACCGCCTGCGGCGGCGGCCCCGTCGCGGCCGGCGGCGGCGACAAGGCACTCGACGGCCAGACCATCACCGTGGCCGGTGTCTGGTCCGGCACCGAGCAGAAGAACTTCCAGAAGGTGCTGGACGCCTTCACCGACAAGACCGGCGCCAAGACGCAGTTCGTGTCCACCGGCGACAACGTCTCCACCGTCGTCGGCAGCAAGATCGAGGGCGGCAACGCTCCCGACGTCGTGATGGTCCCGCAGGTCGGCGTGCTCAAGCAGTTCGCCCAGAAGGGCTGGCTCAAGCCGCTGTCGAAGAAGACCGAGCAGTCCGTGGACGCCGGCTACGCCCCCGTGTGGAAGGAGTACGGCAGCGTCGACGGCACCCTCTACGGCCTGTACTTCAAGGCCGCCCACAAGTCGACCGTCTGGTACAGCCCCGACGCCCTCGCCCAGGCCGGGGTGAAGCCCCCGAAGACCTACGACGAGATGCTGAAGGCCGGGCAGACCGTGTCCGACTCCGGCCTCGCCGCGTTCTCCGTCGCCGGGCAGGACGGCTGGACCCTCACCGACTGGTTCGAGAACGTCTACCTCTCCCAGGCCGGACCCGAGAAGTACGACGCCCTCGCCGCGCACAAGCTGAAGTGGACCGACGCGTCCGTCGTCGACGCCCTCACCACGCTCGGCAAGCTCTTCAAGGACAAGCAGCTCATCGCCGGCGGCCAGAAGGGCGCCCTGAACACCGACTTCCCCGGCTCGGTGGAGAAGGTCTTCGGGCCGGAGCCCGAGGCCGGCATGGTCTACGAGGGCGACTTCGTCGCCGGCGTCGCCAAGGACCAGTTCGGCAAGAAGGTCGGCGAGGACGCCAACTTCTTCCCCTTCCCGGCGGTCGCCGGTGGCGAGGCGCCGGTCGTCAGCGGCGGTGACGCGGCCGTCGTCCTCAAGGACGGCAAGAATCAGAAGGCCGCCCAGGCCCTCCTGGAGTTCCTGGCGACCCCGGAGGCCTCGGCCGTGTGGGCGGAGGCGGGCGGCTTCCTCTCCCCGAACAAGAAGCTCGACCTCGCCTCCTACGGCGACGACGTCACCCGCGCCACCGCCAAGTCACTCGTCGACGCCGGGGACTCGGTCCGCTTCGACATGTCCGACCAGGCCCCGGCGTCCTTCGGCGGCACCAAGGGCACCGGCGAGTGGAAGCTGCTCCAGGACTTCCTGCGCGACCCGTCCGACCCGAAGGGCACCGCTGCGAAGCTGGAGGCCGCTGCGGCCAAGGCGTACCAGGACTGATCCGCCATGACAGCGACCCTCGTCAAAGAGACGAACCCCCCACCGCCCGTCACGGTCGCCGATCGCACACGGCGTCTGCGCCGGCGCGGGAAGATCGTCGCCCTGCTGTTCGTGCTGCCCGCACTGCTGCTGCTCGGCGCGCTCGTCGTCTACCCCGTGCTGTTCAGCGTCGGCCGCAGCTTCTTCGACGCCTCCGGGACGACCTTCGTCGGCGGTGACAACTACGCCGAGATGTTCCGCGACCCGGCGACCCTCACGGCCGTCCGCAACACGGCCATCTGGGTCGTCGTGGCCCCAACCCTGCTGACCGGCCTCGGACTGATCCTGGCCGTCCTGGTGGAGAAGGTCCGCTGGGCCACCGCCTTCAAGCTGCTCCTCTTCATGCCGATGGCGGTCTCCTTCCTCGCCGCCGGCATCATCTTCCGGCTCGCCTACGACGAGGACCCGGACAAGGGCGTCCTGAACGCCGCCGTCGTCTCCGTCCACGACGCCTTCAAGGCGGAGTCCTCGTACCCGACGGCCCGGGCGCGTGACGGACAGGGCCTGACGAAGGACAAGGACGGCTCGTACCGCACGAGCAAGAGCGTGTCCCCGGGTGACGCGGTGACGCTGGGCCTGGTCGGGGTGCTGCCCGGCGACCTGCCCGGCGGGACCCGGCCCGCGTACGCGGCCGCCGGGCAGAAGGCCGCCCCCGACGAACTGCGCGGCGTGGTCTACCTGGACTTCACGCCCGGCGGGGGAGGGGAGCAGGGCAAGGTCGACCGGCGGGAGAGCGGATTGCCGCAGATGAAGGTCGAGGCGGTCCGGGACGGCAAGGCCGTCGCCACGGCGACCACCGCGTCCGACGGTTCCTTCCGCTTCGAGGGACTCCAAGCGGGCTCGTACGCGGTGAAGCTGCCGTCGTCCAACTTCGCCCCGCCCTACGAGGGTGTCTCCTGGCTCGGACCGGCGCTCGTCACACCGGCGATCATCGGGGCCTACCTGTGGATCTGGACCGGCTTCGCCATGGTGCTGATCGGGGCGGGCCTGTCGACGCTGCCGCGGGACGCGCTGGAGGCGGCGCGGATGGACGGCGCGAACGAGTGGCAGATCTTCCGGCGGATCACGGTGCCGCTGCTGGCACCGGTGCTGACGGTCGTGTTCATCACCCTCGTCATCAACGTGATGAAGGTCTTCGACCTCGTCTACATCATCGCGCCCGGTCCGGTGCAGGAGGACGCGACCGTGCTCGCGACGCAGATGTGGCTGGTGTCGTTCGGCGGCGGCAACAACCAGGGCCTCGGCAGCGCGCTCGGTGTGCTGCTCCTGCTGCTGGTGGTTCCGGCCATGGTGTTCAACGTCCGCCGTTTCCGAAGGGGTCAGCGATGAACGCGGTTCGGCGCGGGTTGGGCAACGGGGTCGTCCAGGCCTTCCTCGTGGTGGTCGGCCTGGTGTGGATGACGCCGCTGGCCGGGCTGTTCCTGTCCTCGCTGCGGTCCGCCGAGGACACGGCGAAGGGCGGCTGGTGGACGGTGTTCTCCAGCCCCGGGCAGCTGTCCTTCGACAACTACTCCTCGCTGTTGCAGAACTCGGGCATCACGCAGGCGTTCTGGAACACGGTGCTGATATCGGTGCCTACGACGGTGCTGGTCGTGGTGATCGCGGCGCTCGCGGGATACGCGTTCGCGTGGCTGGACTTCCCCGGGCGGGAGACGATCTTCCTCGTCGTGGTCGCGCTGCTGGTGGTGCCCGTGCAGATCGGGCTGCTGCCGGTGGCCAAACTCTTCGGGCAGCTGGGGCTGTTCGGCACGATCCCCGGGGTCGTCCTCTTCCACGTGGCCTACGGCCTGCCGTTCGCGGTGTTCCTGCTGCGGAACTACTTCGCCGAGATGCCGAAGGAGATGCTGGAGGCGGCTCGGATGGACGGTGGCAGCGAATGGCGTATCTTCACGCGGCTCGTGCTGCCCGTGGGGCGGCCGGCGATCGCCTCCCTGGCCATCTTCCAGTTCCTGTGGGTCTGGAACGACATGCTGGTGGCGCTGCTGTTCGCGGACAGTGCCTCACAGCCGCTGACGGTGGAACTCCAGTCGCAGATAAGGCAGTTCGGCAGCAACATCGATGTCCTGGCGCCCGGGGCGTTCGTGTCCCTGGTCGTGCCTGTCGTCGTGTTCTTCGCGTTCCAGAGGCACTTTGTGCAGGGTGTGATGGCCGGGTCGGTCAAGTAGCCGCTGCCTGTTCGCGATACCAGGGGGCTCCGCCCCCTGGACCCCCGCCTATGCCCACCCACCACGCGAAAACTGCCCTTGACAGGGGCAACTGGGGGGCGAAGGCACGGGAGTCCAGGGGGCGGAGCCCCCTGGTACCTCAGGCCGAAGCCGGCGGATACAGCGACCGCGGCAGTTGCGAAGCCGCCGCCGCGTCCAGCAGCCACAGCGTCCGGCTGCGGCCGTACGCCCCCGCCGCCGGTGCCTGGATCTCGCCCGCGCCCGAGAGCGCGATCGCCGCGGCTTGGGCCTTGTCCTCGCCCGCGGCCAGGAGCCACACCTCACGAGCCGCCCGAATCGCCGGCAACGTCAGCGTCACCCGGGTCGGCGGCGGCTTCGGCGCACCATGGACACCGACGACCGTACGGTCGGCCTCCCGCACCGCCGGCAGCTCCGGGAACAGCGACGCGACGTGCGTGTCCGGCCCGACCCCCAGCATCAGCACGTCGAACGTCGGCACGGGCCCGTGGTTCTCCGGGCCCGCCGCCCGCTCCAGTTCCTCGGCGTACGCGGCCGCCGCCGCGTCCACGTCGGTGCCGTAGGGGCCGTCCGACGCGGGCATCGCGTGCACCCGCTTCGGATCGAGCGGCACCGAGTCCAGCAGTGCCTGCCGCGCCTGCGTGACGTTGCGCTCCGGGTCGCCCTCGGGCAGGAACCGCTCGTCACCCCACCAGAGGTCGAGCCGGCTCCAGTCGACGGCGTCCCGGGCGGGCGCCGCGGCCATGGCGGCCAGCAGGCCGTTGCCGTTGCGGCCGCCCGTCAGGACCACGGACGCCGAGCCCCGGGAGGCCTGTGCGTCCACGATCCTGGTGATCAGCCGGGCCGCCGCGGCCTGGGCCATCAGCTCCTTGTCGCGGTGGACGACCAGCTGCGGTGCCGTACTCACTTCGTCGGTGCCTTCCTTACCGGTTCCAACCTGGGCGGTTCCTGCTTCACCGGTGCCTGCGCCGCCGCTTCCGCAGCGGGAGCTTTCGCAGCCGTTTCGACGGGAGCGGGGAGGGCGAGCCGCCCCCGGCCGTCACTTTTGGGCTCCCCTTTGGCCACCGGCTCTTCCTTGTCGGCCACCGGCTCTTCCTTCGCCGGAGCCGGCCAGGACGCCTTCAGCCGGTCCACCCCGTACCGCAGCGCCGACGCGTACGTGTCGTCCGGGTCCAGCCGCCGCAGCTCCTCCGCGATCAGCTCGGCCGTCTCCCGGCGCTTGAGCGCCACCCCGCGGGCCGGCTGGCCCTCGATGGAGAGGGTCGCGAGGGACCCGTCGGCACGGTCCAGGGTGATCGCGCCGCAGGTGGTGTCCATGCGGACCGCCGTCAGACCGGGGCCGCCGGACAGCGAGCGCTTCACCGGGACGTCCAGCCGGTCCGCGAGCCACATCGCCAGCAGCTCGCAGCTCGGGTTGAACTCCTCGCCCTCCACCTCGACGGCCCTGACCTCGCAGGTGACCTGGTCGAGGGCGGCCGCCAGCATGGAACGCCAGGGCGTGATGCGGGTCCAGGACAGGTCCGTGTCGCCGGGGGTGTAGGTCCCGGAGCGGGTGGCCAGGTCCCGTACCGGCTGCTCGGAGGCGTAGGTGTCGGTGACGCGGCGCTGGGCGAGGGCACCCAGGGGGTCCTTCGCCGGGTCGAGCGGCGCGCTCACCGGCCACCACACCACCACCGGGGCGTCCGGCAGCAGCAGCGGCAGCACCACCGACTGGGCGTGCTCGGCGACCTCGCCGTACAGCCGGAGCACGACCGTCTCTCCGGTGCCGGCGTCGGCGCCGACCCGGACCTCCGCGTCCAGGCGGGACTGCGTACGGTCGCGGGGCGAGCGGGAGACGCGCCTGATGACCACGAGGGTGCGCGAGGGATGCTCGTGCGAGGCGTCGCTCGCGGCCTTCAGCGCGTCGTAGGCGTTCTCCTCGTCCGTCACGATGACCAGCGTGAGCACCATCCCGACCGCCGGGGTGCCGATCGCCCGGCGGCCCTGCACCAGCGCCTTGTTGATCTTGCTGGCCGTGGTGTCCGTGAGGTCTATCTTCATGGCCGGCGCCAGCTCCGTCCGTGTCGCTCGAGCATTTCGTCCGCCTCGACGGGCCCCCAGGTACCGGCCGGGTACTGGGCGGGCTTGCCGTTGGTGTCCCAGTACTCCTCGATCGGGTCGAGGATCTTCCAGGACAGCTCGACCTCCTCGGTACGCGGGAAGAGGTTCGAGTCCCCGAGGAGGACGTCCAGGATGAGACGCTCGTACGCCTCCGGACTGGACTCCGTGAAGGACTCGCCGTACGCGAAGTCCATCGACACGTCCCGGATCTCCATCGAGGTGCCCGGCACCTTCGAGCCGAAGCGGACCGTGACGCCCTCGTCCGGCTGGACGCGGATGACGATCGCGTTGGAGCCCAGCTCCTCGGTGGCCGTCGTGTCGAAGGGGGAGTGCGGGGCCCGCTGGAAGACGACCGCGATCTCCGTGACACGGCGGCCCAGGCGCTTGCCGGTGCGCAGATAGAAGGGGACGCCCGCCCAGCGGCGGTTGTCGATCTCCAGCTTGATGGCGGCGTAGGTGTCGGTCTTCGAGGAGGCGTTGATGCCGTCCTCCTCCAGATAACCGCGCACCTTCGTGCCGCCCTGCCACCCGGCCGCGTACTGGCCGCGCACGGTGTCCCGGCCCATGTCCCTGGGCAGCTTCACCGCGCCGAGCACCTTGGTCTTCTCGGCGGCCAGCGCGTCCGCGTCGAAGGAGGCGGGCTCCTCCATGGCGGTGAGCGCCAAGAGCTGGAGGAGGTGGTTCTGGATGACGTCACGGGCGGCGCCGATGCCGTCGTAGTACCCGGCCCGGCCGCCGATGCCGATGTCCTCGGCCATCGTGATCTGCACGTGGTCGACGAGGGACCGGTTCCAGATCGGTTCGAACATCGTGTTGGCGAAGCGCAGCGCCAGGATGTTCTGGACGGTCTCCTTGCCCAGGTAGTGGTCGATGCGGAAGACCTGGTCCGGGGCGAAGACCTCGTGGACGACCTTGTTGAGCTCCTCGGCCGACTTCAGGTCGTGCCCGAACGGCTTCTCGATGACCGCGCGCCGCCAGGAGCCGCCCTTCTGGTCGGCCAGCCCGTGCTTCTTCAGCTGCTGGATGACCACCGGGAAGGACTTCGGCGGCACGGACAGGTAGAAGGCGAAGTTGCCGCCCGTGCCCTGTGCCTTGTCGAGTTCCTCGATCGTGGAGCGCAGCCGCTCGAACGCATCGTCGTCGTCGAACGTGCCCTGCACGAAGCGCATGCCCTGGATGAGCTGCTGCCAGACCTCCTCGCGGAAGGGGGTGCGGGCGTGTTCCTTGACCGCGTCGTGGACCTCCTGGGCGAAGTCCTCGTGCGCCCACTCGCGGCGGGCGAAGCCCACCAGCGAGAAGCCCGGCGGCAGCAGACCCCGGTTGGCGAGGTCGTACACGGCGGGCATGAGCTTCTTGCGGGACAGGTCGCCCGTGACGCCGAAGATGACCAGGCCCGACGGCCCCGCGATACGCGGGAGCCGTCGGTCCGCGGGGTCACGCAGCGGGTTGCTGCTCGACACCTGTTCAGCCCTCCGAGGGGGCGAGGCGCTGAAGCTCGGCCTCGGTCGACTTCAGCAGGTCGGTCCAGGACGCCTCGAACTTCTCGACGCCCTCCTCCTCCAGCAGCTGCACCACGTCGTCGTACTTGATCCCGAGCCTCTCGACGGCGTCGAGGTCGGCGCGGGCCTGCTCGTACGTGCCGGCGACGGTGTTGCCGGTGATCTCGCCGTGCTCCTCGGTGGCGAACAGGGTCGCCTCCGGCATGGTGTTCACCGTGTTCGGCGCGACCAGCTCGGTGACGTACATCGTGTCCTTGTACGCCTTGTCCTTCACGCCGGTGGACGCCCACAGCGGACGCTGCTTGTTGGCGCCCGCCTTCTCCAGGGCGTTCCAGCGGTCCGAGGAGAAGACCTCCTCGTACGCCTGGTAGGCCAGACGGGCGTTGGCGATGGCGGCCTTGCCGCGCAGCGCCTTGGCCTCGTCGGTGCCGAGCGCGTCGATCCGCTTGTCGATCTCGGTGTCCACGCGGGAGACGAAGAACGACGCCACCGAGTGGATCTGCGACAGGTCCAGGCCGCGCTCCTTGGCCTTCTCCAGGCCGGTCAGGAACGCGTCCATGACCAGGCGGTAGCGCTCCAGCGAGAAGATCAGCGTGACGTTGACGCTGATGCCCAGGCCGATGGTCTCGGCGATGGCCGGGATACCCGCCTCGGTCGCCGGGATCTTGATGAGGGTGTTGGGCCGGTCCACCAGCCAGGCGAGCTGCTTGGCCTCGGCGACCGTCGCCCGCGTGTTGTGGGCCAGGCGCGGGTCGACCTCGATCGACACCCGGCCGTCCTTGCCGCCGGTGGCGTCGAAGACGGGGCGCAGGACATCGGCGGCGTCGCGGACGTCCGCCGTGGTGATCATGCGGATGGCCTCTTCGACGGTGACCTTGCGGGCGGCGAGGTCGGTCAGCTGCGTGTCGTAGCCGTCGCCCTGCGAGATCGCCTTCTGGAAGATCGACGGGTTGGTGGTGACGCCCACGACGTGCTGCTGGTCGATCAGCTCGGCGAGGTTGCCGGACGTGATCCGCTTGCGCGACAGGTCGTCCAGCCAGATCGCCACGCCTTCCTCGGAGAGGCGCTTGAGTGCGTCTGTCATGGAAATTCCATCTCCTACGTGTCGTATATGAGGGTCAGCGCTGAGCTGCGGCGATCGATTCCCGGGCGGCGGCGGCCACGTTCTCGGCAGTGAAGCCGAACTCGCGGAAGAGGACCTTGCCGTCGGCCGAAGCACCGAAGTGCTCCAGGGAAACGATGCGGCCGGCGTCCCCCACGTACTTGTGCCAGGTGAGACCCACCCCGGCCTCCACCGCGACGCGCGCCTTCACGCTGGGCGGAAGGACGCTGTCCCGGTACCCCTGGTCCTGCTGCTCGAACCACTCCACGGACGGCATGGACACCACGCGGGTGGGCACGCCGGCGCCCTGGAGCTGCTCGCGCGCCTCGACGGCGACGTGCACCTCGGAGCCGGTGGCGATGAGGATGACCTCGGGCTCGCCGCCATCGGCCTCGAACAGGACGTAACCGCCCTTGGCGGCGTCGTCGTTGGGCTCGTAGGTCGGCACACCCTGACGGGTCAGCGCCAGACCGT
>NZ_JARVKU010000043.1:0-39696 GCF_029813805.1 Streptomyces sp. DH10 | reverse complement strand
CCGGTGCGTGCTCTCGGCGTGCCGGGCGGACGCCCGCGTACTGGTTGTACGTGGGTGTTCGCCCGGTGCGGCGAGAGGGCGTGCCGGGCGTCGCGGGGCAGGCGGGACTTTGCGGACACGCCCTAGGGTGGGCAGCGTGAATGACGACCGTAGTAAGGCCCCGCTGGCCGTGTTCGACCTGGACAACACCCTCGCCGACACCGCGCACCGGCAGCGCTTCCTGGAGCGCAGGCCGCGGGACTGGGACGGCTTCTTCTCGGCGGCGCCGCAGGACCCGCCGCTCCCGGAGGGCATCGCGCTGGTCAAGGAGAGCGCGCGGGAGTGCGAGATCGTCTACCTCACCGGGCGGCCCGAGCGCTGCCGGCGCGACACGCTCGACTGGCTCGCCGCGCAGGAGCTGCCCGAGGGACGGGTGTACATGCGGCGCGACGCCGATCGCCGGCCCGCCCGGTTCACCAAGCTGGAGATCCTGCGGCGGCTGGGCCGCACGCGCGAGGTCCGTGTCCTCGTGGACGACGACGAACTGGTCTGCGAGGACGCCCGGCGGGCGGGCTTCACCGTCGTACGGGCCGACTGGGCGGCCAGGTCCGCCGAGCTGAAGGTGGCGCAGGAGCGGGAAGGGCGCACCTGAGAGCACGAGTTGGCGGAGCGTTTACCTCCGGCGGGTATCTCCTTGCCCAGGGACCAGGAACCAGGAACCAGGAACCAAGCCGCCCCGGCGCACTCGCGCCCGGACGGCGGACAGTGGACATACGGGGGATGCCATGAAAGGACATCGTAGGGGAGTGCTCGCGGCAGCGGCGCTCGTCGGCGCCGTGCTGCTCACCGGCTGTGCGAAGCCCGACCGGAGCGAGATCGTCACCTGGACCGACGAACACGGCCGGGCCTGCACGGGCGTGGCGATCGTCGACTCGGAGGACGGCGACCGGGAGGTGAGCAGCATCGACTGCGACTACCCGCCCGAGGGCGAGCGGCCGGGCCGTTCCAGCTCGGCGCCCCTGCCGGACTGAGCCGGCAGTTCGGAGGACGCCCGACTGCTGACTACTCGGACTCCTCCAGCCGGAAGCCCACCTTGAGTCCCACCTGCCAGTGCGCGATCTGCCCGTCCTCGAGCTGTCCGCGCACCTGGGTCACCTCGAACCAGTCCAGGTTGCGCAGGGTCGCCGATGCCCGGTCGATGCCGTTGCGGATGGCCTGGTCGACGCCGTCGGGGGAGGTGCCGACGATCTCCGTGACCCGGTAGGTGTGGTTCGACATGCCGCTGCTCCTGATTCTGTGACGGATGTGCCGCGTGTCACTCCACCGTGCCCCAAACGGCGGCGAAGCGCGAGACGTCCTCTCCCGCCCCGCCGCCGTCCAGGGGTGATGCCGGTGTCAGCGCGCCACGCTCAGCGACAGCGCGAAGCGGCCGGCCTCGTCCGTCCACCAGTGGGTCAGGTCCAGCCCCGCCGCGGACAGTTCGGCGCGCACACCCTCCTGCCGGAACTTCGCCGACACCTCGGTGCGCAGTTCCTCGCCCGCCGCGAAGTCGACGGCGAGGCCGAGCGCCGGCACCTTCACCGTCTGCGCCGTACGGGAGCGCAGCCGCATCTCGATCCACTCGTGCTCGGCGTCCCACAGGGCCACGTGGTCGAACGCGGCGGGCTCGAAGTCGGCGCCGAGCTCGCGGTCGATCACGGTGAGCACGTTCTTGTTGAACGCGGCCGTCACCCCGGCCGCGTCGTCGTACGCCCGGACCAGCACCTCCTCGTCCTTGACCAGGTCCGTGCCCAGCAGCAGGGCGTCGCCCGGGGCGAGCAGGGCACGCACGGACGCCAGGAACGCGGCGCGTTCGGCGGGCAGCAGGTTGCCGATCGTGCCGCCGAGGAACGCCACCAACCGGGGCCCAGGCGTCTCCGGCAACGTCAGTTCCGCGGTGAAGTCGGCGATCAGCGCGTGCACGTCGAGCCCCGGCCGCTCGGCGGCGAGCGCCTGCCCGGCCTGGGTGAGGGCGCTCTCGCTGACGTCGACGGGGACGTAGGTGTGCAGGTCCGTCATGGCGTCGAGCAGGTGCCGCGTCTTCTCCGACGAGCCGGAGCCGAGCTCGACCAGGGTGCGGGCCCGCGTCGCCGCGGCGATGTCGCCGGACCGCGCGACGAGGATCTCCCGTTCGGCGCGCGTCGGGTAGTACTCGGGCAGTTCGGTGATCTTCTCGAAGAGGTCGCTACCGTGCGCGTCGTAGAACCACTTCGGCGGCAGCGTCTTGGGACGGCCGGTCAGACCCCGGTGGACGTCGGCGCGCAGCGCGGCGTCCGTGGCGTCCTCGGGCAGGGTGCGGGTGAGACGGAACGGGCTCACGTACGGGGCTCCTCGGGGAGTGTTGGCACGAAGGCGTCGGTCGGCTCCTTGAGCGGCGTGAGCAGCACGTCCGTGCGGCTCGCCGCGAGCAGGGTGCGGTCGGGCACCTCCTGCCAGTGCGGATCGTCGTCGTAGGGCTCGGAGGCCACGACGGTGCCGCCGCCGGGCCGGGTGAGGTACCAGAGGGTGTCGCCCCAGGCGGTCGCGGTGACGGTGTCACCGTCGGTGAGCAGGAGATTGAGCCGGGAACCGGGGGCCGCGGCGGCGACCTCCAGGACCGTGTCGGCCAGTGCCTGGCCCTGCTCGTCGCCGTTCCTCAGCCGGGCCAGGACCAGGGCCCACACGAGCGCCGAGTCGTTGCGGGCCTCCAGCGACAGCAGGTCCTCCGGCGGCAGGCCGCGGGACACCGGCCCGAGCGAGCCGGGCCAGCCCTTGACCGCCCCGTTGTGGCTGAACAGCCAGGTCCTCGCGGCGAACGGCGCCGCCGCGGCCTCCGCGTCCGCGCCCGACAGCGTCGCGTCCCGCACCGCGGCGAGCAGCGCGGTGGACCGTACGACCCGGGCGAGATCGGCGAACGACAGGTCCGCCCAGATCGGCCCGGCCCGGCGGTAACGGGCCGGCACCGGGTCGCCCTCGGCGTACCAGCCGACGCCGAATCCGTCGGCGTTGACCGTCCCGTACCGCTGCCGCCGGGGCGCCCAGGACTGCCGGTACAGGCTGTGCGGGGGCTCCACGAGGAGCCGGCCGAGCGGCTCGGCCGGTCCCACGTACGCCACATGACGGCACATCAGACGTCCTCCGAGCGGGCCGTGCGGAACCCGGAGAAGATCTGCCGCCGGATCGGGTAGTCCCAGTTGCGGAACGTGCCCCGGCAGGCCACCGCGTCCACGGCGAACGAACCGCCGCGCAGCACCTTGTGGTCGGACCCGAAGAAGACTTCCGAGTACTCCTTGTACGGGAACGCCCTGAACCCCGGATACGGCAGGAAGTCGCTCGCCGTCCACTCCCACACGTCACCGATCAACTGCCGTACGCCCAGCGGCGACTCACCGGCCGGATAGCTCCCGGCGGGCGCCGGACGCAGATGCCGCTGGCCGAGGTTGGCGTGCTCCGGCCCCGGGTCGGCGTCGCCCCACGGGTAGCGCATGGAGCGGTCGCCGGCCGGGTCGTACCGGGCCGCCTTCTCCCACTCGGCCTCCGTGGGCAGCCGGCGTCCCGCCCAGCGGGCGTAGGCGTCGGCCTCGTACCAGCACACGTGCAGCACCGGCTCGTCCGGCGGTACGACCTCGGTGACGCCGAAGCGCCGCCGCAGCCACTGCCTGCCGTCCCGCCGCCAGAACAGCGGGGCCGAGATGGAGTTCCGGCGGATGTGGGCCCAGCCGTCCGCCGTCCACCAGCGCGGGTCGTCGTAGCCACCGTCCTCGATGAACGCCTGGTACGCGCCGTTCGTCACCGGTGTGGTGTCGATCCGGAAGGGCGCGACCTCGCGCCGGTGGGCGGGCCGTTCGTTGTCCAGGGCCCACGGCTCGTCGGAGGTGCCCATCGTGAACGGGCCGCCCGGCACGAGGACTTCGGACGGGCCGGTGAACAGCGGCACCGGATCCGGGTCGGGCGCGGTCAGCGCCTGCGGGCCCCGGCGGAGCTGATGGGTGATCAGCATGGTCTCGTCGTGCTGCTGTTCGTGCTGCGCGATCATCCCGAAGGCGAACCCCGCCTCCGTCAGCCGCGTCCCGTGGAACGCGGCCCTCTCCAGCACGTCCAGCGCGCGGCCACGCACATCGGCCGCGTACGTGCGGGCCTCGGCGGGCGACAGCAGGGGCAGCTTGGGCCGCTCGGCCCGCGGGTGCTCGAACGCGTCGTAGAGGCCGTCGATCTCGGGCCGTATCGCCTCGTGCCCGGCGACGGCCCGCAGCAGCCACTGCTCCTCCTGGTTGCCGATGTGCGCCAGGTCCCACACGAGCGGCGACATCAGCGGCGAGTGCTGCGCGGTCAGGTCGGGTTCCTCGACACAGCTCGTCAGCAGGGTGGTGCGGTCGCGGGCGACGACCAGCGAGGCGACCGCGCGCTCGCGGAGAACCTCGGGGTCGGCGGTACCGGCGTCGACATCGGGGCTGGTGTCGGTCATGGGCGCGGGTCCTTCCCGTGGGCGCGACCGTCCGTGCCGCGCTGTCGGTCGAGCAGGTCGTCGGCGGGGCAGCGGCCCCGGACGACGTAGCGGTCCAGGTAGTCCGTGACGGCGTCCGTCACCTCGGGCGCGGCGCCGAGCCGGGGCAGGGCGTCCAGCGCGGCCGTGAAGCATGTGACGGCCACTTCGCGCAGCTCGGCGTCGGCCAGCCCGCTGCGGGCCGCGTCGAGCCACAGCGGGTTGTGCGGCGCGGGCAGCCCCAGCGTCCGCTCGGCCAGCGGTTTCACGGCCCGGTAGGCGGTCTCGGCGGTCTCCGGGTCGTCGAACAGCGCCGCCACCACGGCCAGCGGCACGATCCAGCCGTCGTCGCCGGGCTGCGCGTCGATCATGCGCAGTTCGAGGTGGCCGCGCGGCCGGACCGGTGGGAACAGCGTCGTGACGTGGTAGTCCAGATCCTCCCGCGTGGGCGGTCGGGGGACGCCCGTGCGGATCCACTCCCGGAAGGTGAGGCCCTCCGGGACGTCCCAGGGCCCGCCGTCGCGCCGTACGCACATCACGGGCGAGTCCAGCACGTGCCGGGACCAGGCGCCGCGCGGGTCGGCGTCCAGCGGCGGTCCGCCCGCCCGGCCGGGGCCGATCCTGGTCCACACCAGCTGCCGGGTGGACAGCCAGCCGGTCGGCCGGTGACCGGCGAGCGGGGAGTTGGCGAACGCGGCCACCAGGACCGGGCCCAGATGATGCGCCAGCCACCAGCGCCGTACGTGGCCGAGAGGCCCCGGCTCCTCGTGGCCGGCGTCCACGCACACCTGTACGGAGGCCGAGGTGCACATCATGGCGCGGCCGGAGGGGCCGGTGCGGTCGAGGCAGGTCTCCATGGCGTCGTAGCGCGGTTCGCGCAGGAACCGGCGGGGTTCGTGCCAGGGGTCGTGGCCGAGGCCGACCAGGGTGAGGCCGTTGTCGCGCAGGACCGCGCGGACGGCGTCGAGGTCGGCGGAGACGGTGGCGATGACTTCCGTCAGTGAGTCGGCGGGGGGCGAGCTCAGCTCCAGCTGGCCGCCGGGCTCCACGGTGAGCGCCGACCTCAGGGACAGGGGCCGCAGCGCGGCGTAGGCCGCGTCGAGTCGTTCGGGTGTGACGGGGAGCTGCGGTGCGCGCAGCTCGTGGACGAGCCACTCCACCTCGACACCGAGGCGGCGCGGCGGGCCGGTCTTGAAGCAGATGCCGCGGACCAGGGCCTCGACCTCGGCTTCGGACAGGGCGGGGTGCGGCTCGGTACAGCCACCCGCCGGTGCGGTAGATGCATCGGACATGTCGGGATCCTCCTGAGATTCCACCATGCCACCGGTCCGGGCTCTTCGGCGGCCCGGGCCGGGATCACTCGTCCCACCCAAGTCGCTCGTCCCGTTCGGCACAAGGGGGCGAACCGGGGCATTCCGGGGCGGTCATCCGGAGTGGCCGGACGTTTCCCGGCGCTTTCCCCGATGTTCTCCGGTGGCGAAAACCCCGTTGCACCGTACGGTGGGGGCCGTGGTGCTCCGGGGTGCGGGACGCCTTCCGGAAGGCCTTCAGCTCCAGCCGTAGCGCTCCCGCAGCCGGTGCCTGACGAGGTTGAAGCGCATACGGTCCAGGGCGCAGGCCTCCCGGCGCATGCCGTCCTCGTGCAGACGCAGGACCCGGTCGACGTCGACCCACGAGTCGCGGCCCGACCGGTCCCACGGGCCGCTGCCGATCGGCACCCACTCGCGATGGCCGTCGTGCCGCTTGCTGGACAACTGCACGGCGAGGAACGTCCCCGCCGGCTCGCGGGCGACCACGAGCACCGGGCGGTCCTTGCCGCGCCCGTCGTTCTCCTCGTAGGGCACCCACGTCCAGACGATCTCGCCGGGGTCGGGGTCGCCGTCGTGCGCGGGCGAGTACTCGGTGCGCACCCGGCCCACCTCGCGCGGATCGGCCTGGACGGTGGCGGAGGGGCCGGAGCGGCCCGGGACGTTCTCATCGGTAATCGCGGTCACTGGGGCACCCTAGGGGGTGTCCGGGTCTCCCCATGAGCCAGGCCACCGGCGTCCGCCCGTGCGGGACCGCGTACGGCCGTTCAGGCGGCGGCGGAACGCTCCGTGACCGGCGGCGCCGGCCACTTCTCGTGCCAGCGCAGCTCCGCCTCCAGCTGCGCGGCCACCTGCACCAGCAGCGGTTCGCTGTTCGCCGGGCCCAGCAACTGTGCCCCGACGGGCAGGCCGTCCGCCGTGAAACCGGCGGGCACGTTGACGCCGGGCCAGCCCAGCACGTTCCACGGCCAGGCGTACGGGCAGGCGGCGATCATCGCCCGGTCGGTGGCGAAACCGCTGAGCTCCAGCAGGGCGCCGATCCGGGGCGGGGGAGCGGCGGTGGTGGGCGCGAGGACGACGTCGTACGAGGTGAAGAACCCGCCGATGCGGTGGTGCAGGACGCTCTCCGCCCGCCGGGCCGCCCGCAGCGGTGGCCCGCCGAGCAGCCGGCCCAGCCGGGCCGCCCCCAGGGTGCGCCGGTCCAGCAGCGCCGGGAAGGGCGCCTCGGCCACCCGCTCGGCGATCCCGGCGGTCGCGCGCGGCACGAAGGTCAGCCCGATCTGCCCGTACGGCGGGTCCGCCTCCTCGACCGTGTGCCCCAAGGCCGCCAGCCGGTCGGCGAGTTCGACGACCCGGGTCCGCACCTCCGGCAGGAGCCGGGCGGGAACCGCCGTGAACGGCGGCTTGAGGGCGAGCGCGATGCGCAGCCGCCCGGGGTCGCGGCCGACGGCCGCCGACACGTCGACGGCCGGGGGCCGGTGCGGGTCCAGCGCGTGGTTGCCGCTCGCCGCGTCCAGCAGCAGGGCCGCGTCGGCGACCGTCCGGGCCAGGGTGCCGTTGACGGTGATGCCCTGGAAGGACTCGCCGCGCGGCCAGGTGGAGATGCGGCCGCGCTGCGGCTTGATGCCGACCAGATGGGTCCACGCGGCCGGGATCCGCACCGACCCGGCGCCGTCCGATCCGAGCGCGGCGGGCACCAGACCGGCGGCGACCGCGGCGGCCGAGCCGCCCGAGGAACCACCGGGCGTATGGGCCGGGCTCCACGGGTTGCGGGTCGCGCCGAAGGCCGGCCCCTCGGTGAAGGGCCACTGCCCGAACTCGCAGGTGTTGGTCTTGCCGACGATCACGGCTCCGGCCGCGCGCAGCCGCCGGACCGCCTCGCCGTCCTCGGTGACCGGCGGGAACTCCCCGCAGCAGCCGAAGGCGGTCGGCTCGCCGGCCACGTCCATGTCGTCCTTCACCGCCACGGGCACGCCGAGCAGCGGCTTGCGCACGCCGGCGGCCAGCTCCCGGTCGGCGGCCTCGGCCTCGGCGAGCGCCGCCTCGGCCCGGACGATCCGGAAGGCGTTGATACCGCCCTGCGCCGCCTCGATCCGCGCCAGCGTCCGCTCTACCAGCGTCCGGGACGTCACGTCCCCGGCGGCCAGCGCACGGGCGGTCTCCGCCAGGCCTGCGGAACGGTCGAGCGTCATACGGACACCTCCGGAAGCAGCTTGTCTACCGAACGGTAACGTCCGGTGGCCGGGGGTGGAACGCCGACGGCACGAGTGGAAATCCACCCACGGGCCACATCTTCCTCACTGGGCTCATCGGCTCCTGTTCAAACCATTGACGCCCCACTGCCCCGCCCTTACTTTCTGATCCCTCACTTCTGATCGAGTTGCCGAACCTCGTTCGGTATATCGACCCCTTGTGTCTCAGGGAGAGCCGCCCGTGACCTCACACCCCGTCGCCCCGTCCCGCCGTACGCTGCTGCGCGCCCTGGCCGCCCTGCCCGCCTCCGCGGTGCTGCTGGGCGAGGCGCCCGGACTGCTCGGCGGCGCCCTGGCCGCCGCGCCGCCGAACGGCTCCGCCACCCGGTACACGATCGTGCCGTTCCTCAACAGCGACGACGGAACGGTCAACGTCTACCAGTCGGACGACGCCACCGACTTCCGGCTGCTGCGCTCCTCCGCGTACACGCCGCCGGCGGGCCGGATCCGCGACGCGAGCGTCATCAGACACACCGACGGCTACTACTACGTCACCTACACCACGCGCACCTGGCAGGACACCACCAGGACCATCGGCTTCGCCCGCAGCTCCGACCGCGTCAACTGGACGTTCCTGTACGACTACACGGTCCCCGTCGCCAACCTCTCCCGCGCCTGGGCGCCCGAGTGGTTCGTCGACAGCGACGGCAGCGTCAGCGTCATCGTGTCCTGCTCCACCACGAACGACGAGTGGATCTTCACGCCGTACCTGCTCAGGGCCACCAACTCGGCCTTGACCGCGTGGAGTTCACCGGTGGCGCTCGCGGGCATCGGCGCCAACCACATCGACACGTTCATCGTGAAGATCGGCTCGACGTACCACGCCTTCCCGAAGAACGAGACGACGAAGTACATCGAGTACGCCACCGCCTCGAACCTCACCGGCCCGTACACGATCCGCAGGACGGGCGACTGGGCGGGCTGGGGCAGCTACCGCGAGGGCCCGGCGCTGGTGCGGCTCGACAACGGCGGCTGGCGCATCTTCTTCGACGGCTACGGCGACGGCACCTACTACTACAGCGACAGCTACGACACCTTCGCCACCTGGACGGCACCGGCGGCGCTGCCCGGGATCTCCGGCACGGCCCGGCACTTCACGGTCGTCAAGGAGACGGTCGCGGGCGGCCCGAGCCTGCCCCGGAACACCACCCGCTCCTTCCGGTCGGCCAACTACTCGACCCGCTACTGGCAGCAGCAGTCCTCGCTCCTCAACCTGCCCGTGGTCAGCGGCTCCAGCACCACCGCCGAGAAGCAGGCCGCCACCTTCACCGTCGTCGCCGGCCTGGCCGACGGCAGCGGCTACTCCTTCCGCGACGCGGCCGGCAACTACCTGCGCCACTGGGACTTCCGCGCCCGCTTCGACCCGAACGACGGCACGAGCACGTTCGCCAAGGACGCCACGTTCATCCTCCGGACCGGCACGTCATCGGGCTCCGTCCGCTTCGAGTCGTACAACTACCCCGGGTACTACCTGCGCCACTACGCCTACCAGCTCCGCGTGGAACGCCCGAACGGGACGGAGCTGTTCCGGCAGGACAGTTCGTTCGTGCCGGTGGCTGCCTGGGGGTGACCTGTACTGCTGCTTGCCTGGGCAATTGTGCTGGGGGTTGCGGAATACCTCCCTCCACGTCCCTGGTTTTCCCGGGAGTTCCCGGCCGAGTGTGCACTGGTTGTGCACTGGCACGAGCGGGGCGGGGCACGTGATGAGATGGCGGTAGGAGGCCGTCGGGGCCCGGTCCGGGGCGTCTGCGTTTGGCTAGGCCGTGAGTGAGTGCGGCCCAGCGTGCTCTCGTGGCGGCAGGGGGCGCGGCCTGATCGTCCTATGGCATCGGCGCGCCGCGACGGAGTATGACGTCGGCACCCAAAGCCTTGATCAGTGCCTCGTCCTGCTCCGAGGCGTCGGCCACCACCCGCAGTCCGTCCGCCTTGGCCGGCTGGTCGGCGTATCCGCCGACCAGCCGGCGGCGCCGGTGATCGCGACGGTCTGTCCGGTAGGCCGAGCGTGTCCAGCGCCAGGCGCGCGGTCGGTCCGTTCATCGGCAGCGTCGCGGTACCGGGTGCCGACCTGACCCTCGATTCGGTCCGCTCCGCCCTCACCGCGATGCAGGTGGCCCGCTACAAACTCCCTGAAGACCTGCTGGTCATGGACGAACTTCCGCTGACGAAGGTCGGCGAGATCGACAAGAAGCGTCTGCGGGATGTCGTCCGCGGCAAGGCAGGATCCGTCGAGGCGGTGTGACAGGGCGAGTCGACGACGTTGCGGTGATGCTCCCGCTTCCCCTGGGGGAGCCAAAGCTGCCCTGCCGGCCTTCCGGCGGCACCTGGGGAACAACTCCAGGTACCGCCATCGCCGTCGACCCGTCCCGACCAACGGACCAGCGATTCGAGTCCCGGCCCGTCGGTCAGAGGGAACAGATCGGCGTCATCGGCGCGAGCCGTCCGCCACCCAGGGATTGCCGTTCGCCACACGTCGTGTGCGTGGCGAACGGCAGGCCGGAATCGGTGAGTGGTCGTCATTCCCCTTCGTGCTCGGCCGGGACGCGGCCGGGGAGATCGTCGCCACCGGCGAGAACGTCACCCGGTGGCGCCCCGGCGACAGGGCCGTGCAGCTCCCGCACCCGCCGTGCCGTACCTGCGCCATCTGCGTGCGCGGCCTGGAAAACCTGTGCGTCGACACCGCCTACCCCGGACACCAGGTCTTCGGCGGCTACGCCCAGTACGTCGTGCGCCGCCAGGACGCGATCCTGCCCATCCCCGACGGCGTCGACTTCGAGACGGCCGCAGCCACCATGTGGACCTACACCACCCCCCTCAACTGCGCGCGGCAGGCACCCGTCGGTCCCGGCGACACCGTGGTCGTCACCGGCGCCAGCGGCGGGATGGCCATCGCCTGCGCACAACTGGCCAAGCTGAGCGGGGCCACCGTCATCGGCACCACCACCAAGCCGGACCGCGACGAAGCCCTCGGCAAGCTCGGCTTGCCGTTCGCGTCCAGCAGGCCGTAGCGAAGGAGAGGGGCCGAGGCCAGGTCAGGACGGGATGATCCGCCATTGCTGCCGCGTCTGTGATGCGTATGGCTGCTGTTCGATGTTGGCTCCATCAGCGGTGCTTCCCTCGTCGGCGCCGAGGCAAAGCCCGCTGTAGCGGTTGATGAGGAAGTAGTGTCCGTCACCGGTGGGCGTGACGGCCCAGTGCTGCTGGGGGGCGCTGGCATCTGCCCAGATGGCGACGTTGCCGCCGTCGGTGCGAGAGAGGCCCGCGACCTCCAGGAGCTTGCCGCTGCCCACACCCTTGATCGTGTAGTAGCCGTCGCCGGTGCGGGTGAAGGTCCACTTCTGGTTCGCCCGGTTGAGCCATGGCCACTGATGGACGTTGGTGCCGTTGGTGGTGCGCGCGCCCTCCACGTCGGCGATCTTGCCGCTGTGCCGGGCGACCAGCCGGTAGACGGTGCCGTCGCCGGGGAGTGTGATGGACACCAGCGTGGGCTTGACCGAGCGGCCGCCGATTCTGATGCCGCTGATGTTGGCGTAGTCGCCGGTGGCCGCGTCGACCTGGATCCGTATGAAGCCCACGTTCCGGTTGGGCCACTCGGCCAGCTTGGTCTTGCGGTTGCCGGCCCAGGTGCCGGTGGCGACCTGAGTGAAGGTGACACCGTCGGTGCTGGTCAGGATGGTGTACGAGGTGATGTCGCCGTCGGTGGAGTTGGTGCGGTTCCACTGCTTGGGCAGGTACTCCAGGGTGGAGACGTTGCTCCACACGCCGCCCAGGTCGATGGTGATGGACTGCGGCAGCGGCAGGCTCCAGGTCGACCAGCAGGTTTCGTAACGGACGTCGCTGAGTCCGTCGATGGCGTGGAGCGGCCCCTCGCCGGTGTGGAAGCCGGTGGCATACGCGCTGACCGGTGTGACGGGGTGCTCGGCGCGCAGCAGTTGGGTGGGCAGCGGCGGCCGGGAGGTGTTCGGGCTCCAGGCCGCGCCGACCTCGGCGAGCCGGTTGACGACGTTGGTGTCCAGCAGGCCGTTGCGGTTGGGCGGGCAGTTGAGGATGAACGAGGTGTACTTCGGCTCCAGGTCGGCCAGGTGCGACAGGATCGCGGTTTTGCTCATGAGGCCCTCGGTCGGAGTGGAGGGGTGCCAGAACCAGCCGTTGCTGATGGTCTGCCCCTGCATTCCGGCATAGGTGTTGCCCGCCGGCGCCGTGACCCCCAACGGCTCCTCGAAGAAGATCGCGTCGCTGAGGAAGGGCTCCGACAGTCCGCCGATGTCGATCATGACGCAGTCCGGCTGCAGCTGCTTCACCAGCGAACGGACCCTCTGGTAGGAGACGGCCTGCTGCCCCATCTGCCATGCGTAACCATCGGTCATAAACATGTCGATGGTGCCGTAGTTGGTGAGCAGCTCGCGAATCTGACCGAGGACGAAGGTCATGTGGTCGGGCTTGATGGCATCGGTGACTTCGAGCCCGGTCACTTTGTGCCGGCTCTCCCATGCCTCGACACCGAAGGTGCGGTCCCAGATCGAGTAGTAGAACCCGACCTTCAGCCCTTTCGCCCGGAAGGCGTCGCAGTACGCCTGGACGACGTCGTGCTTGTAGGAGCTGTTCGCGACGTTCTGGGTGCCATAGGCGCTCGGCCACAGGGCGAAGCCGTCGTGGTGTTTGGTGGTCAGGATGCCGTAGTTCATCTTCGCGGCGACCGCCGCGTCGGCCCACTGTGCGCAGTTGACGCTCGGGGGAGCGAAGAGGGTGGGGCTCTGGTTGGGTTCGGCCCACTCCTGGTTGGTGAAGGTGCCCAGGCTGAAGTGGTTGAACATGCCGAACCGCATGTCGACCATCTTGCTCAGGTTGCTCTGTGCGTCCGCGGCGGCCGCCTGCGGCAGAAGGCCGGAGAAGCCGGGGACGATCGGTAGGGCGGTCGCGGCGGTCGCGGCCCCCGCGGCGCCGAGAAACGTGCGGCGATTCATCCTTGATGAGGACATGGCTCTCTCCTGGGGATCGATGGCATTGATCACGGTGACGACGCCCTGGTGCAGTCGACGTCGGCCCTGGGGGCCGGGACATGCGCGGATCGTCACAGTGGCTGTGACACGGTGCTCTGCCGGAACCTGCCGGTCAGTGGGGGATCAAGCGGAAGGTGACCGCCCAAGGTTGGCCTCCAGGCCGTCGTGGGGTGGCTCAATGGCTCGCCGACCGGGCTGGAGTGACCAGCCGTCCTCGGACGGCGAGCAGGAAGAGACCACCCGCACGGTGTGTGCTTCGCCGCAGTGACATCGGATCTATTAAGGAGCTTCAGCTGGAGTCTGTCCAGGGGATCGACAGAAACTCCGCGATCACTGCTGGTGAGCTACCCCAAGCCTGAGGATCAGCTGCCGAAGCGGCTGATGTGAAAGGTCCGATAGATCGGGTGAATGGAGGTGCCTGGCGCTGCTGGCGAGTACTCCAAGCCATCGGCGTCGATGCTCCGGGCGTCAACCCTGACACCCGACGGCCGGAAAACGCCGCCCGAACAGATCCCGCTGACAGCAAGGCGGTGAACTGCGGGCCGCGTAGCTCCCGGGCGTCACGGAAACGTCGAGTGATGTGCGTCACATCACCCCATTGGTTACGTTGAGGTGACTGGTTACCGATGGTGAGTATGGAGGTGCAGCAGGAGAACTCGCTGGTCGCCGCACATGCCGACTCCAACGGCCGTCGACCTGCTGCGGTGCAGCAGGAGAACTCGCTGGTCTCCTTCCCGAGTCGCGTTCGTCGCGCCCCGCAACCAACCTGTAACAGTAAGTCGTACTGCCTCCATGCCAGAGGCGTAAGGAGTGTTGTCATGACCAGCAAGAACGTCGACATCGCGCGTGAGTACTTCCAGGCCGTTCAGAACGGTGACCTGCCCAAGGTGGGCGAGCTTCTGGCCGAGGAGATCGTCTGGCACCAGCCGGGTGCCAACCGGTTCTCCGGTGAACACAAGGGGCGCGATGCCGTCTTCGCGATGCTCGGCGGGATGATGGAGGCCAGTCAGGGATCCTTCGCCATCGACACGATCCACGCTCTCATGGGCAACGGCGACATGGTGGCCGCCTCGATCCACTTCGCCGGGCGGCGCGAGGACGCGTCCATGAGCATGGACGGCGTGGATGTCCTGCGCCTCAAGGACGGCAAGATCGTCGAGATGTGGCTGTTCTCCGGCGACCAGACGGCCGAGGACGCCTTCTGGGGGCAGTAGGCCGCCCGCACCCTTCCCAGGTGAAAGTCGTGCGGCAAACCCCGGGCGCGCGGGCCGTGGCGGCCGTCTCGGCGCTGACGGATCCGCTGCCGACGATCAGGATCCGCCCTGTTTGAACGTAACCGTTCACGGTCGCTGGCGGGCGTCGTAGCTCTCGCGTGCCGCGAGTACCTCGGAGAAGTGTTCCTGGGCCCAGAGGGCCAGTGCCTGAAGCGGGGCATGCAGAGTGCGCCCCAGTGCGGTCAACTCGTACTCGACCCGCGGCGGGACCTCGCCGTACACGTGCCGGGTGACGAGTCCGTCGCGTTCCAGGTCCCGGAGCGTCTCGGTGAGGACCTTGGCGCTGATGCCGTCGACGCTGGTGCGCAGGTCGCGGAAGCGCATAGGGCCGACGGTTAGCGAGATGACCACCATGGCCGTCCACTTGTTGGCAATGCGGGCGAGCGAGGTACGGGACGGGCAGGTTGCCGTCATGACATCGAAGGCCGGGAACTGTGGCACGTCACACGCCCTCATTGGTTGTGCCGAGGCGACTGTTACCGGTGGTAAGCATAAGGGGTCGGCGGGCAGCGTGCGTACACAGGGCGTCGTCTGGCACCCATGTGAGTGCTGTCCTCAGCAGGCCCCGCAGCATCGCCGTGTTGGCTGCGATCGTTTGCGGCGTCATCGGAGCCGTGCTCTTCCCGGCGGGGGAGGCTCAGGCGATCAACGTGCGCCCCTGCGCGCTGCTTCTTGTGCGGCACCCAGTCCATGTGCGGGCTGGGTGCCGCACGTCATGTGCCGGTGGTGTGGTCGCGCCACCGGGGCCGCATGGTCCGACGGCGCACCAAGCCGGTCCCGGGGCCTCTGTGGTTCAGATGGGGATGTTCTCGTCAGGTATGAAGGGGTCGCCGTGGCCGGGGACGACCAGGGCGGGCTTGAGGGCGAGGATCTTGCGGCGGGAGGCTCGCAGGCCCTCATGGTCGTCGGAGGTGGGGTCTTCGGCGGGGCCGCGGACGCTCCACCAGGCGTGGGTGAGGACGACGGTCCCTTCGGCGGTTTCCGCGATGGTGGAGATGTCCTGGGGGGTGTGGCCGGGTGTTTCGAGCAGGTGGATCGAGGGGGAGAGCCGGTACCCGTCGGCGGGCCGGTCGTACCAGAGGTCGTTGTGGTAGGCGGCCCAGATGTCGTGGGCGCGTGCGTGGGGGAAGAGGGCTGCGTTGAGGGTGTGGTCGGGGTGGTGGTGGCTGAAGACCACGTCGGTCACCTGCTCGGGGCTGATTCCGGCGGCGGCGAGCGGGTCGAGGATGAGTTTGCGGTCCTCGACCATGCCGGGGTCAACGACGACGATCGTGTCGCCCTCGCGCAGGAGGGAGACGGTTGAGGCGACGTGCCACGGCTTCTCACGGCCGTCGCGGTGGGCGTTGCGTGTGTCGAGGCTGTCGTAGCCGGTGGTCAGCAGGGTGAATGTGGCCGTCATGAGGGGTGATGGTCCTTCGTCGACTGTGGGGAAATGGCCGGATGGAAGGCGTGATGGGCCATCCATGCCGGGGGCTTGAGGGTGTGCGAAGCCGCGCCTCGGCGCGGGCCTCGTGAACCGTCGGCGGGGCGGGGCGGCCGAACTCAGTCGGCGGTGGACTGGGTGCGGCGGGCGTAGGCGCGGGCGGCGCGGGCGCGGTCGCCGCAGCGGACCGAGCACCAGTGGCGGCGTCCGGCGCGCAGCAGGTAGCGGTTGCAGGGGGTGGAGGGGCAGGCCGTCAGCCGTTCGGCATCGGGGCCGGTGAGCAGGTCGGCGGCGTCGGCGGCGAGGATGCCGAGGGCTTGGTCGACGATCTGGTCGATGGGGTGCGGGGCGGTGCGGTGCATGCCGCGGACGGGGTCCCATTCGAGCGGGGAGGCGGTGGGGACCCGGGTGAGGGCGTCGTTGACGGCGGCCAGTGCGGTGGCGGGGGCGGGGTGCCCGCCGACCTGGGCGGCGAGCAGGGCGCGTACCTGTTCGCGCAGGGAGCGCAGGCGGGCCGCGCAGATCTCCTGCAGACCGGCGTCCGCGGGGGCCAGGTCGTGGTCGACCAGCCACTGGGTCGCGCCGGGCGGGGTGCCGAGCACGTCGAGCAACTGCCCGCCGGGCAGGGCTATGGCGCTGTTGGCGAGGTCGAGCGCGGGGTGGTGCTCGGCGCCCGGAGCCGGCGGCAGCCCGGGATCGACGGTGCCGGCGGTCGCGGCGGTATCGGTCTCACTCACGATTCTCACGGTACAGCTTGCTTTCATCCGTGACAAACGCCTATGGTCACGGATGTCAGCCCATCTATCCGTGAGGTGATCTCGTCATGACAGCAACCGGCGCGTCCAGCGAGCAGGTTCCCGTCCGCGTCTTCGGCGGTCCCACCGCGCTCATCGAGTACGGCGGGCTGCGGTTCCTGACCGACCCGACTTTCGACGCCCCCGGCAGCTACCCCTCGGGGCTGGCCAAGACCGCGCCCGCCTCCGCCACGCCCGCCGATCTGGGCCGCATCGACGTGGTGCTGCTGTCGCACGACGAGCACGACGACAACCTCGACGCCTCGGGCCGCACCCTGCTCGCCGATGTCCCTCTGGCCCTGACCACGCCCAGCGGCGCGGACAGGCTGGGCGGCACCGCACGTCCTCTGAAGGACTGGGAGTCCATCGACTTGGACCGCCCCGGCGGCGGCACGATCACCGTCACCGGCGTCCCGGCCCTGCACGGCCCCGGGGCGCGCGAGGACCTCGAACCGGTCGTCGGTGAGGTCGTCGGCTTCGTTCTGACCGGTGACGGCCTGCCCACCGTCTACGTCAGCGGTGACAACGCCCAGCTTTCTCTGGTCCGCGAGATCGCCGACCGCTTCGGCCCGGTGGACACCGCTGTGCTGTTCGCCGGCGCCGTCCGCACGGATCTCCTGGATCGCGCGCTGCTCACCCTGGACAGCGCTCAGGCCGCCGAGGCCGCCCGCATCCTGGGCGCCCGCCGGATCGTGCCGGTCCACTTCGACAGCTGGGCCCACTTCACCGAGGGCCGCGAGCAACTCGTGGACGCCTTCACCACCGCCGGATTGATCGACCGCGTGGAACTCGCCTGACCCCGCACGCCCCGGCCGCTGCGGTGCGCCACCAGCGCACCGCTAGCGGCCCATTCCCCGGCCCGGCCACCCGCACCGGGCCGGCGCACCGCACAAGGAATCCCCCGTGAACGACCCCATCAAGGGCACGACCCGCGGATCTGCTCCCGCACCGTTGTCCGTCCTCGACACCGCCCTGGCCGGCCGCGGCATCAGTGCCGCCGACGCCCTGTCCGGCAGCATCGCCCTGGCCGAACTCGCCGAGACGCGCGGCTTCACCCGCTACTGGGTGACCGAACACCACTCCATGCCCGGTGTGTCCTCCTCCAGCCCCGCCGTCCTGCTGGCCAGGCTGACCGCCCACACCACGCGGCTGCGGCTCGGGGCGGGCGGAGTGATGCTGCCCAACCACCCCCCACTGATCGTCGCCGAACAGTACGGCCTGCTCCAGGCCCTCGCCCCGGACCGGATCGACCTCGGACTGGGCCGCGCCCCGGGCACCAACCAGGCCACGGCCGCAGCTCTGCGCCGCGGCCGCTCGGACAACGACGAATTCCCGCAGCAGGTCATCGAGCTTCTGCACTTCCTCGACGACGATTTCCCCGAAGAACACCCCTACCGCGAGCGCGTCTACGCCGTGCCCGGCCCCGGGCAGGACAAGGAGAACTGCCTTTCAACGACGACCGGACGCCCCTCGGTCTGGTTGCTGGGCTCCTCCGGATACTCCGCCCAACTCGCCGCCCACCTCGGCCTGCCCTTCGCCTTCGCCGCGCACTTCTCTCCCGATCACGTCGCCGCCGCGCTCCAGCTTTACCGCGACCGGTTCACCCCCTCAGCCGTCCTCGCCGAACCGTACGCGCTGGTCAGCTTCGCCGTCATGGCCGCCGACGACGAGCACGAGGCTCTGCGCCAGGCACGCAGCTACGCCCACAGCATGATGCGCATGCTCCACGGCAAGTCCTACCTCGTCCCCACGCCCGACGAGGCCGCCTCTTACTCCTACACCGCCGCCGAGCAGAACATCCTCGACCGCTGGACCGACAACGTCCTGCACGGCACACCCGACCAGGTCACCGAGCACCTCGACCGCCTGCACGAGTCAGCCCGCCCCGACGAGATCATGATCGCCAGCGTGGGACACAGCCCCCAGGCCCTCCTGCGCTCCACTCAACTCATCGCCGACGCTTACGACCTGCCCACCGCGCCGGTCCCCGCGTCCGCTTGCTGACAGGGCACCCGCCACGCCCCGGGGGGGGGGGGGGGGGGGGCAGTTCGCGCGGACCGCCCGTCGCGCAGCGTCGGCCAGGCAATCACGCCAGACGCCGCACACCTCGCCCACCACCACTGGGCTCGTATCGGAGACACCATGCACAACACCGCGACCACTCCACCCGGGGGGCCGACAGGAGCCCCTTCGGCCACTCCCGCTTCTCTATCTGAGACGCAACAGCGCATCCTGGTCGTCCTGCTGGCGTCCCAGGTGCTCAGCGGCGTGGGACTCGCGGCCGGCGTCACCGTCGCCGCCCTGCTGGCTCAGGACATGCTCCACTCCACCACCCTGGCCGGGCTGCCCAGCGCCCTGCTCACCGCGGGCTCCGCCCTCGCCGCCGTCACGATCGGCCGCATCTCGCAGACCCGCGGTCGCCGCCCCGGCCTGGCCGCCGGCTACGTCGCAGGCGCCCTCGGCGGTGCCGGAGTCGTCGTCGCCGCCGCCCTCGACAGCCCCGCCCTGCTGTTCATCTCCCTCTTCCTCTACGGCGCCGGCACCGCCGCCAATCTCCAGGCCCGCTACGCCGGTGCCGACCTCGCCGCCCCACGCCACCGCGCCCGCGCCCTGTCCACCGTACTTGTCGCCACCACCCTGGGCGGCGTCGTCGGACCCAACCTCACCGCCCCCGCCGGACACCTCGCCGTCGCCCTCGAACTGCCCCCGCTGAGCGGTCTGTTCCTCATCTCCAGCGCCGCGTTCGCCCTGGCCGCACTGACCCTGCTGATCTGGCTGCGTCCCGACCCCCTCCTTCTCGCCCGCACCCTCCCCTCCGAGCCGGAGACGCCGGAGCGCACCGGCACCGGACCGGCCCCTGCCGTCCCGCAGCCCGTCACACACCGCCGCCCCAGCCTGCCGCTGGGGGTACTGGTGATGGTCCTCAGCCAGCTCGTCATGGTCGCGATCATGACGATGACCCCCGTGCACATGCACGACCACGGCCACGGCACCGCCGCTTCCGGCCTCGTCATAGCCCTGCACGTCGGCGCGATGTACCTGCCCTCGCCTCTGACCGGCGCACTCACCGACCGCTACGGCCCCACCTCGATGGCCGCCGCCTCCGGCCTGACCCTGCTGGCCGCCGGCATCCTCGCCGCCACCGCACCCGCCGACTCCGTCCTCCTGCTCACCGTCGCTCTCATCCTGCTCGGCATCGGATGGAACTTCGGCCTCGTCAGCGGCACCGCCATCATCACCGACGCCGTCCCCCTGGCCACGCGAGCCAAGACCCAAGGCACGGTCGACGTCGCCATCGCCATCGCCGGGGCCACCGGCGGCATGACCTCCGGGATCGTCGTCGCTGCAGCCAGCTACCCCCTCCTCGCCCTCACCGGCGCCGCCTTCGCACTTGCTCTCCTTCCCGCAGTCATCGTCACCGGCCAGAAGAAGCCGCCCCGCACACCTTCCTCGGAACGCCGGTGAACCAGCACCGAACCGTCAGACCACCCAGACCGCCCTATCACCTCACCGAGGGCCGATGCCCGCCAGGCGCTCGTCAGCTGACGGAGAACTGGCTGAAGGTCGCGGTGCCGCTACTTCCGGCATGGGCCGTGGAGAACATGCCCGCGTCCAGGGTGCTGTTCGCCCCGGTCAGTGTCGCGGTTCCGACCGTGGTCCAGGTGGTGCCGTCGGCGGAGTAGGAGCCGGTGACCGACGTGCCGCTCCTGACCAGACGGAGCCAGACAGGGACGACGGTGGCGCTTCCGGTCTTGACGGTGTTGGTGTCGAGGTAGCCGTCACCGTTGGAGTCCGAGGACAGGGCGATTCCGTTGCCGGGGGTGGTGGCGAGGACGAGGTACCCGGTGGACGAGCCTGCGGAGGCGATGTTGTTTCGCAGCATCAGGCCGGCTTTGGCCCAGCTGTTGGTCTTGTCCTGACTGGCGACGCGGGCGGTGACGGTCGAGGACGTTCCGGCGGCCCCCGTCCGGTAGGCGGCGGAATACTCGTCGTCGTACGCCGTGCCGGAGCGCCATACGTCGATGCCCGCGCTGGTCAGGGAGGTCACTGAGCCGCTTTGGCTGACGGCGGCCGGAATCGAACTGTATGCCTTGTAGGGAGAGGTGACGATGCGCAGGTCGCTGAATGTCGCACTGCCGGCGGTGGTGCTGTGGGCGGTGTGGATGACACCGGCATCCTGGGTGGTCGCCATGGAAGGCAGGGTCACTGTCGAGCCGACCTGAGTGAAGGTGGATCCGTCGGTGGAGTAGTAGGCGGACACCCGGGTGGCAGTGCGGGTGAGCCGCAACCAGACCGGTGCCTTGACGGTGGCAGCGGTGGACGTGAGCTTGTCGAGGTAACCGTCGGCGTTGGAGTCCCGCTGGAAGCTGACGCCGTTGTTCGGGGTCACGACCACAGCCGCGTATCCGGCGGAGGAGCCGTCGCCCGTGAGGTCGTTGCGCAGGACGACGCCGGCCTTGGCCCAGTCGTTGGTGTTGTCCAGGTTGTCGACCCGCGCGGTCACCGACGTGCCGTTGACAGCTGACGCGTTTCGGAAGACGGTGCCGTACTCGTCGTCGTGCTGTCCGCCGGCACCCCAGATGTCCTCGCCCGCGTCGGTGATGGTGAAGTGGCCGCCGCTCTGACCGGTGTTGGCGGGGGTGGAGGAGTAGGCGCTGTAGGGGGAGCTGACGGGGTCGGTGGTCAGCGGACGGTACCGGGGCTGGATACCGGCGTTGTTCATGACGGTCTTGGCGGCTGAGGGCCAGTTGCCGTCGCTGACGACGACGGTGCCGCTGACCACGTCGCCGCGGCCGTTGGTGTTGGTGATGTTCGCGGAACTGTTGTTCGTCCAGTTGTCGGTCAGGGTCAGGGCGCCGGTGTTGTTGGTCGCGTTGCTGTTCTCGTGGCCCCATTCGCCGGTGTTCCTGAAGGCGTTGTTGGTGTCCGTGAAGTTCCGGGAGCCCTCGTCGTGGTAGAAGCCGAACCAACCGTTGTTGCTGTGGCAGTAGTTGCGTTCGAAGGTGCTGCCCGGTGACGCCGACAGGGTGTACATGCAGCCGCCGTCGGTCATCTGCTGCATGAGGTCGTGGATGTAGTTGTCGGTGACGTGGTTGTTCGCGGCGGTGGTCGCGGTCGTGTAAGTGGGCTGGTAGTCGTACAGGCCCCGGTTGACGTAGTCCTGGCTGCCGCCGATGTCGTTGGCACCCCAGCCGTAGCCGATGGTGATGCCGGAGTAGGGCAGGTCGTACACCTCGTTGTGCGAGACGGTCGCGCCGTTCACGTAGGTGACGAGGATGGCCGACATGTCGCGGTATTCCAGCGCCACGTCATGGATGAGGTTGTTGCTCAGCTTGATGTTCCGGTTGGTCATCCGCCTGTCACTGGGGTGGTGCGCGTCCGCCTGAACGCCGCCGACGGCGATGCCGCCGCCCGCGTCCTGAGTGAAGACGTTGCCCGTCGCGGTGATGGTGTCGGCGCCGAGTCCCACGCCGGTGGTGTGGGCGTTGGCGTCGTTTCCGATACCGAGGCCGTTCTGGCCGAGCTGGGTGAACCGGTTACCGGTGAACGTGATGTGGTCGGCGGCCGAGACTTGGATCGCGGAGGGCATCTGGTCCCAGTGGGGGCGTGTCGCCTCGAAGAGCGGACAGCCGCTCTGGCACGAGGTCAGCGCGTCCGACGGGCGGTCCCAGGTACCGGAGATGTACGCGCCGGTCTGCTGGCTGGCGTAGCCGTGGGTGGTGGGGTCCAGCCAACTGGTGCCCGAGAACTGCAGCCCTGAGAAGGCGATGTGGGTGGCGGGGGAGGAGTACGTCCCTCCGACGCCGATGAGTGACTCCAGCTTCGGCACCTCGACGTCGGCCTCACTCATGTCCTGCCCGGTGAGCGGCTTGTAGTACAGGGTGCCGGCGGCGGTGTCGAGGTACCACTCGCCGGCCGTGTCGAGGAACTCGTAGGCGTTCTCGATGTAGAGCGGGCCGGCACGGAAGGGGCTCGTCAGGGTGTCGTAGCCGAACGTGTTGTTGTCCCACGAGGGCCGGGCCATGGTGATGGTGCCGCTGCTGATGCCGGTCACCGGGGCATAGCGGTCGGTGAAGGATCCGATGCCGTGGATTTCGGTACGGCCGGGCTGCGCGAGGCTGTTGAGATAGCTCAGCGAGCTGTTGGTGAAGGTGTAGCCGCTGGTGGTCGCGGTCAGGTGGGAGCGGGGGACCGAGGAGCGCGCCCTGGTGGCCAGGACGCCGTCGACGAACAGATGGCGCGTGTCGAAGCCGGTGCCGACGTTGCTCTTCCAGATGTTCTTGGCCGAGTCCTGCACGGTCCAGCCGGTGGCCTTCTGCGCTCCCGTGATGACGGGACGGGCGCCCAGCGCGGCCTTCCAGCGCACTGTGTGGCCGCCTGTGCCGGAGTCCGCCGAGGTGAAGGCGAGTGGCGAGGAGAGCCGGTAGGTGCCGTCGGCGAGCTCGACGGTGATGTCACCTGTCATGGCGTCGTTGCTCGCCCGCACTTGGGCCTTGGCCTGGGTGAGGGAGCACGGCCGGCTCGCGGAGCAGGCGGTGCCGGAGCCGTTCGGTGCTGCGTAGAGCGTCGTTCCGGCGGCGAAGGCGGGGCCGGCCTGGGCGAGGACCGTGGCGGTCGAGGCGGTGAGGACGGCGGCTGTGGCCAGCCATGCTCTGAGACGGTCAGGAACCGCACGACGTATGCGGGTTGTTCGCATGTGACACCTTCCGGGAGGTTCAGGGGGCCCTGGTGCTGTTGGCGGGCAGGGGAGAGCCCAGCGGCAAGGGGGAAGGGGTAATAGCGATGCAACATTAGACGTCATACGAATTTCGTCAACAGGTCACGCGCCGCCGACTCGGCTGGACCTGGACATGCGAACGCCCCCGACCTGCTTGATTCGGGGGCGAGTTGAGGGGCGCTCAGGAGGCAGGCGAGCCGACGTTCGGCAGGCGGCGGCGGCTCCACGCGGTCTGGATGTGTGCCGCCATGGCCTGCGCGGCACCCTCGGAGTCCCGGGCCAGCAGCCGCTCGGCGACCGCGCGGTGCTCCTCGTTGGCCTGCTGGCAAGCGGTCGCGTCCGGAGTGCCGTTGTACAGGAACGTCGTGCGCGCCTGGGCGTGAAGGATCCGGATGATGGAACGCCCGAGCCTGTTGTGGGATGCCTGCATGATCCGGTCGTGGAAGGCCACATCGGTCTCGATGAACCGTGCCGGGACGGCGGTCTCCTCGTCGAGCCGGGCGAGCAGCCGCTCGATGGCTCCCAGATCGTCGTCGGTGGCCAACTCCGCGGCCTGGGCTGTCATCTGGGCTTCCAGCGTCGACCGGATGTCGACCAACTGGTCGAGGACCACGAGCTGGTCGTCATGCTGGACGGTCGCGGCGAGTACGACGGGATCGAGGAGGTTCCATTCCTCGGGCGAGGTGACGGTGGTGCCGTAGCCCTGCCGGGCGAGGACCAGCCCCTTGGCCTCCAGGGACTTGACCGCCTCGCGGACGGTGATGCGGCTGACGCCGAACGTCTCGCAGAGCTCGGGTTCGACCGGCAGCGTCGATCCTGGAGGAATGGCGCCCGACACGATCGTGTCGGTGAGGCTCTCCACGACGGCCTGCGCCAGTCGGGCCGGACGCTTGGGCCAGGGCTTGAGAACGGGAGCCTCTCCCGCTGTGCCGGTGCTGTCCTTGGCCATGGGGGTCCCCCTTGCTGATGCGGATGGCGGCGAGTCTACTGCGTGGAACTTCTTGACAGCATTCGTATGACGACTTACGTTACACGAAAATTTCGCAGCAGTACTTCCCGCCACAAGGGGTGCAAGCCGTGCGCATTGCCCAAGTCGAGTGCCACCCGGTCCGGGTGCCGGGAGTCAACCCGCCCTTCGTCTGGCGGGACGGACTTCTGGGCAGCCCGTCCGAGGGCGAGGCCGCGGTGCTGCGCGTCTGCACGGACGAAGGGGCCGAGGGGGTGGCGATGTCCCCCCGGCGGGGCAGTGGGGTCATCCTGGCGGACCTGCTGGACCGCGTACTGCGCAAGGAGCTGGTGGGGCAGGATCCCCTGCAGCGGGAATGGCTCTGGCACCGCATGTGGGAGCTGGACCGCACGGAGGAGCTCCCGCTCTACCTGCTGGGGCTGGTCGACACCGCGCTGTGGGACCTGGCCGGACGACTCGCCGACCGGCCCACCTGGCAGATGCTCGGCGGGTACCGCACCTCGATACCCGCGTATGCCTCCACCGTCACCTACTCCTCGGTCGCGGAGTACCTGGACATCGCCGACCAGGCCCTGGAGCTCGGCTACCCCGCCATCAAGCTCCACGCCTGGGGTGACGCCCGCCGCGACGCCCGCCTGTCGGTGGCATTGCGCGAGCATGTGGGGGACGACATCCCGCTGATGTTCGACGGGTCGGCGGGCTTCGACCTCCCCGACGCGATCCATCTCGGGCACGCTCTCTCGGACGCCGGCTACCTCTGGTACGAGGAGCCGATGAGGGAGTTCAGTGTCACCGCGTACAAACGTCTCGCGGACGCGGTCGCCGTCCCCCTCCTCGTGGCCGAGACCTCCGACGGGGCGCACATGAACTCGGCCGATTTCATCCAGGCCGGCGCCGCCACCTTCGGAGTCCGCGCCTCCACCCAGCTGCGCGGCGGCTTCACCGGCGCGATGCGCACCGCCCACCTCGCCGACGCCTACCGGCTGCGCGCAGAGGTGCACGGGCCGGAGATCCCCAACCGGCACCTGTGCATGGCCATCTCGAACACCACCTACTACGAGTCGCTGGTCATGGGCAATCCCATCAGCCGCGAGAGCGGCATCGACGCCCACGGCCTCGTGCATGCCCCCACCGGTCCGGGCGTCGCCCTTCCGGCGGGCTTGGACTACCCTCCCGCTCTTCAGGCATTTGTCGACAAGGAGACTGTCACCCCGCCCCGGGCCTGATGACCGGAGCCCCAGGCCCGACGACCTGTCTCGAACACCCCGAACGCGGCGCCTCTCACCGCTGTGCGCCTTTTCCCAAGATCTGAGGTCAGTCATGAACGACGACGTTCCGGTTTCCTCCCGCCGCCGGCTCAGGCACACGGCCGTCGCCGTCCTGGGGGCCGTCTCCCTGCTCGCGCTCGCTGCCTGCGGCAGCGCGGACCCCACACCGACGACGGCTTCCTCCCCTGACGCCTTCAAACCTGTCGCGCAGAAGGAAGGCAGCGAGATCACGGTCTGGGCGGACGCCGCCCGTGTGCCCGGCGTGCAGGCGTACCAGAAGGCGCACCCGGACGTGAAGATCAAGATCGTCACGTACAGCGGCAACGCCAACGGAGCCACCGACCTGCAGACCAAGGTGCAGCTGTTCGACCGGACCGGCAGCGGCTGGCCCGACGTCGCCTTCAGCGCCAACGTCAACGACGCGAGCTGGGCATCCCAGGGCAAGACCCCCTATGCCGCGCCCGTCAACCAGGGCGTGGTCTCCCAGTCCACGCTCAAGGGCTTCGCCGACGGCGCGCTCGACCCCTGCACCTTCAACGGCGAGACCTACTGTCTGCGCAACGACCTGGCGCAGAACGTGCTCTGGTACAACAAGAAGCTCATGGACAAGTTCGGGTACTCCGTCCCGGCCACCTGGGAGGAGTACCAGGCACTCGGCGAGAAGGTCGCCAAGGAGCACCCCGGCTACCTGGTCGGAACCGCCGGGGACGCCTGGAGCCCCGAGGTGTACTTCTGGGCGAGCCAGTGCCCTGCCAGCACGGCGACCGGCGCCAAGAAGGTCAAGGTCGACCTGCGGGATTCCAAGTGCACCCGGATGGCCAAGCTGCTCGACACCCTGATCGCCAAGGGCTCAATCTCCAAGGACACCGTCTTCAGCGCCGGCTTCATCAAGAACCAGGCGAGCAAGGTCCTGATGCTCCCCGGCCCCTCCTGGTTCGGCCAGGTGCTCTTCAACTCGACCTTCAAGACCCCCAAGGGGCAGATCGCCGCCGCCGCCCCGCTGAAGTTCGAGGGTGACGCCAAGAACTACACCGGCAACGTCGGCGGCGGACTGTGGTTCGTCTCCTCCCACAGCAAGAACCTCAAGGCGGCCGCCGACCTGGTCACCTGGATGACAACCTCCGACGCCTACCAGGGCACCGCGGGCACCTACCCCGCGTACAAGAAGGCCGCGGTCACCTGGCTCGCCAACCAGAAGAGGACCGGCTACTTCGCGGAGGACGTCAGCCCCGTCTTCAAGGAATCCGCGGAACTGATCTGGCCCGGCTGGTCCGCCACCCAGTACAGCCAGGAAGCGATCTACTCCTCGACCGTGATCCCGGCCCTGAACTCCGGCAAGACCCTCACCGACACCTTGGACACCTGGGAGACGGCCATCACCGACAAGGCCAAGTCCCTCGGATACGCCGTCAACTAGCGAAGCGGACCGATGACCACCCACCTCGCAACGGAGCGGAGCGGCCGCCGCGGCGGCCGCTCGGCCCGCAACCCGGTCGGACGCGCCGGTTACGTCTTCGTCTCCGGCTATGTCCTCCTCCTGCTCGCCTTCGGCGTCCTGCCCACCGGTTACGCGGTGTGGCTGTCGCTGTCCAACTCCCGCAACCAGCTCGTCGGGATCGGCAACTTCACCCGGACGTTCGCCGATTACCGCTTCGGACCGGCCTTCCTCCACATCGGCCTGTACCTGGTGGTGTGGCTGGCCAGCCTGATGATCCTGGTGGTGCTGCTCTCCCTGATGCTGCACGGCCGCATGCGCAGGGCCTCCACCAGCCTGCGGTTCCTGTTCTACCTGCCGGGTGCCCTCGCCGGGGTGGCGAGCGTAGTGCTCTTCCTGATCCTCCTCGACCCGGCGGCCAGTCCGGTCGGCTGGCTGCTGAAGGGCTTCGGCTGGAACACCCTCGCCCAGGTCAACGCCCCCGGTCATCTGCCGGTGCTCTTCACCGTCATCGCCTTCTGGACGGGGGCCGGCGGCTGGATCGTGGTCATGTACGGCGCGCTCAACAGCATCCCCGACGAGATCCTGGAGGCGGCCCGCATCGACGGCGCCAGTACGCTCCAGGTCGCCCTGCGCATCCAGATCCCGATGATCACCAAGTGGATCGCGTACATGCTGATCCTGGCCTTCGCCGCCGGCACCCAGCTCTTCGTCGAGCCGCAACTGGTGTCCCTCGCCAGCTGGGGCATGATCCCCGACAGCTGGTCACCGAACCAGCTCTCCTACCAGTACGCCTTCCAGGCAGGCGACTTCAACGGCGCGGCGGCGCTCTCCGTCGACCTCCTCATCCTGGGCCTCGCCTGCGCGGCGCTCGTCGTCTTCCGTACCGGCCTGTTCGACAGGGACGAAGGATGACCACGGCCCCCACGACCACAGCCCGCCGAACCCGGCCGCCCCGTACCGCCGGCGCCCGCACCAGCCCGAGGAAGCCCATGCGCCAAAAGCGCCGCCCAAGGTCACTGGCCGCCCGGCTGGCCTGGATCGTCGTCATGGGCCTGTCCACGCTGTTCTTCTGTGTGCCGGTGGTGTGGCTCCTGCTGGCCCCGACCAAGACCGACAGCCAGATCGTGCGAGACAACCCGTTCTCCTTCGGCTCTCTCGGCGCGGTCGCCGACACCTGGCATCACCTCTACGCGTTCCAGGACGGCGTCATCCTCACCTGGCTGCTGAACTCGGCGCTCTACACGTTCGGCGCGCTGGCCCTGACCCTGGTGACGTCGATCCCGGCCGGATACGCGCTGGCTCTCACCCAGTTCATCGGGCGGCGGGTGCTGCTGACCGTCACCATGCTCGTGATGCTCATGCCGACGGCCGCGATGGTGCTGCCCCTGTACCTGGGGATGAACGCCGTGCACCTGGACGGCACGATCTGGTCGGTCATCCTGCCCTTCTCCTTCTTCCCGTTCGGGGTCTACCTCACCTACATCTACTTCTCCTCCAACATCCCCTCCGACCTGCTGGCCGCGGCGCGCATCGACGGCTGCTCGGAGTGGCAGGTCTTCCGTCTCATCGCGATGCCGCTGGCCAAGCCCGTGATCGCCCTGGTCGGCTTCTTCAACTTCGTCGGCAACTGGAACAACTTCTTCCTGCCGTTCGTGATGCTGCCCGACAGCTCGCGATATCCGGCGCAGGTGGGGCTGAACAACCTGCTCGCCGCCTCGCCGCTGTTCAACACCGCCGGCGGCGTGGGAAACCAGATCATGCGGCCCGAACTGGCCCTCGCCACCCTGGTGACCATCGTCCCTGTTCTGCTCGTGTTCCTCTTCTCCCAACGCGCGCTCGTGTCCGGCATGCTCGCCGGCGCGACGAAGGAGTGAGGCGGCAGCCACCCCCCTTGGCGCCGCCGCCGTAATCAACCCGCGTTCCCTGACGTCGGCGTCTTCCGGCAACGCCGCCCACACTCACCTGAAGGACCCCTATGAAACGGGTTGCCCAGACGATCCGCCTGCGGCCCGAGCACCGTGAGCAGTATCTGCGCCTGCACGCCGCGGTCTGGCCGGGCGTCGAGGCCGCGCTGCGCGCCGCGAACATCCGCAACTACTGCATCTTCCTGCGCGAGGACACGCTGTTCGGCTACTTCGAGTACCACGGCGACGACTTCGAGGCCGACATGGCCGCGATCGGCGCCGACGCGGCCACCCAAGCCTGGTGGAAGCTCACCGGCCCCTGCCAGGAGCCCTGGCCGATACCGGCGCCGGGGGCAGCTGGTCGGACCTGACCGAGGTCTGGCATCTGAGTGAGTCCGGCACACCCTGACGGTCGTTCCCCCGCCCCTCGCCCGAGCCACCTGACAACCACCCATGGCAAGGAAAGCCCAGTGAAACGTCTACGAGTCGGCGCGCCCGGCGATGAGCAGCCCGCCGTTCGCACGGGGGAGGGCCGGCTGCTTGGTCTGTCCTCCATCACCTCCGACGTCGGCGGCGCCTTCCTCGCCTCTGACGGTGTCGACCGGGCCCGGGCGGCGATGGTCCCGGACCCGGGCGACGTGATCAACACCGGTACTCCCGCGGGTGTGGCCCTCGGCCTTCCCGGCACCCCCTACCTCCGCCCCGGCGACACCGTCGAGCTCGCCGCCGACGGCCTCGGCGCCCAGCGCCAGACCTTCGCCCAAGTGTGAAAGGCATCCCCTTGAGCAAGTTGACCAGCTTGAGCGGCCTGTCAGGGCTCAAAGCCGTCGTCACCGGCGGCGCGTCCGGCATCGGGCTGGCCACATCCCGGATGCTGGCCGAGCACGGCGCCACGGTGGCCGTCCTCGACCTCGATCCCTCCGGCGCCCCCGAGCCGCTGATCGCCGTCACGGCCGACCTCGGCGACGACGCCTCGGTACGCGTCGCCGTGGAGACCGCCGCCGGGCAGCTCGGCGGCCTGGACATCCTGGTCAACAACGCGGGCATCGGCGCCGTCGGTACCGTCGAGGACAACCCGGACGAGGAGTGGCACCGCGTCCTCGATGTCAACGTCCTGGGGACGGTGCGCACCACCCGGGCCGCCCTGCCGCATCTGCGGCGCTCGTCGCACGCGGCGGTCGTCAACACCTGCTCCGTCGCGGCCACCGCGGGCCTCCCGCAGCGCGCCCTGTACTCCGCCAGCAAGGGTGCGGTGCTGTCGCTGACCCTGGCGATGGCCGCGGACCATGTCCGTGAGGGCATCCGCGTCAACTGCGTCAACCCCGGCACCGCCGACACACCCTGGGTGACCCGGCTCCTGGACGCCGCGGACGACCCGGAGGCGGAACGCGCCGCCCTCGACGCACGCCAGCCCCTGGGCCGCCTGGTCGCCGCGGACGAGGTGGCGGCGGCCGTGGTCTACCTGGCGAGCCCCGCCGCGGCCTCCGTCACCGGAATCGCCCTCGCCGTGGACGGTGGCATGCAGGGGCTCCGGCCGCGCCCGGCGGTCGGCGCGTGAGAGCGACGACGCTGGGGGGCACCGGTGTCGAGGTCACCGAGCTGTCGTTCGGGGCCGCCGGCATCGGCAACCTCTTCCGCCCGGTCACCGACGAGGCCGCGTCCGCCGCGGTGGAGGCGGCCTGGGACGCGGGCGTACGCACCTTCGACACCGCCCCGCACTACGGACTCGGGCTGGCCGAGCGACGCCTGGGCGCCGCGCTGCGCGGACGCGACCGCGACACGTACACCGTCTCCACCAAGGTCGGACGACTGCTCGAACCCAACCCTGAAGGCGGCCGAGGCGACGATCTCGCCCACGGCTTCGCCGTGCCCGACACCCACCGCCGCGTCTGGGACTTCAGCTCCGACGGAGTCCTGCGCTCCCTGGAAGCGAGCCTGGACCGCCTCGGCCTGGACCGTGTGGACATCGCCTTGCTGCACGACCCGGACCACCACGCCGAGCAGGCCCTCACCGAGGCATACCCGGCGCTGGAACGGCTGCGCGGCGAAGGCGTCGTCAAAGCGATCGGCATCGGAGTGAACCAGTGCGCGCTCCCCGCCCGCTTCGTGCGCGAGACCGACATCGACGTGGTGCTGCTCGCCGGCCGCTACACCCTGCTGGAGCAGGAGGGGCTCGCGGAGGTACTGCCGGAGTCCGCCGCCCGCGGCAGGAGTGTCATCGTCGGCGGGGTGTTCAACTCGGGTCTGCTCACCGACCCGAGGCCCGGGGCCATGTACGACTACGCGCCCACCCCGCCAGATGTGCTCGACCGGGCCGTGCGCATGAAGGCGGTCACCGAACGCCACGGTGTACCGCTGCGCGCGGCCGCTCTGCGCTTCCCGTTCGGCCATCCGGCGGTCGCGAGCGTATTGTCCGGCGCGCGTTCCGCCGAGGAGGTCCGCGACACGGTGGATCAGCTGCGGCGAACGTTGCCGGCCGCGGTCTGGGACGGCCTGCGCGCCGAGGGGCTGCTGCCCCGGCACGTCCCCGTTCCTGCCTCCACGCCGGCCGAAGAAGCCCATCGACCGAAGAAGGAGTCGTGGGGGTGACCGCCATGGAGGCGAACAACGCTGAGGGCGTCATCGACGCACACCACCACGTGTGGGACCTCTCCCTCCGTGACCAGGACTGGATCACCGGACGGGAACTCGCCCCGCTACGCCGCGACTTCACGCTCGCCGACCTGGAGCCGGAGGCGCGGGCCGCCGGCGTCACCGCGACGGTCCTGGTCCAGACGATCGATGTACCGGAGGAAACGCCCGAGTTCCTGGCCTTGGCCCGGGACAGCGACCTGGTGGCCGGCGTCGTGGGCTGGACCGACCTGACCTCCCCGGATGTCGCCCGCGCGCTCGCGGCACTGCGGGAGGGGCCGGGTGGCGAGCACCTGGTGGGCATCCGCCACCAGGTGCAGGGCGAAACCGATCCGCGCTGGCTGGTGCGGCCGGACGTGCTGCGTGGGCTCGCCGCAGTGGCCGAGGCAGGGCTCGTGTACGACCTCGTCGTCAGGCCCCACCAGCTCGCGGCCGCCCGGGAGGCCGCCCAACTGCTTCCCGGCCTCACCTTCGTACTCGATCACATGGGCAAGCCCCCCATCGCCTCGGGCGAGCTCCGGCCATGGGCGGACGCCGTGCGCCTGCTGGCCTCGCTGCCCAACACCGTCTGCAAGCTCTCCGGCATGGTGACCGAGGCCGACTGGGACCAGTGGAGCGTCGAGGACCTCCGGCCGTACGCGGACACAGTGCTGGACGCTTTCGGACCGCGGCGGCTCATGTTCGGCTCCGACTGGCCCGTCTGCCGACTGGCCGCCACCTACGCCGAAGTCATCGGCGCCACACGGGAGTGGACGGCCCCACTCCATCCCGCCGAACGCCACGAGGTCCTCACTGGAACCGCTCTGCGGACCTACGGCCTGACCTCTACCGGCTCCCCGGCCGCTCAGAAAGCACCATAGTGATCTGCGCCACATACTTTCATTGGTTACGTTGAGGTGCCCGACCGCCTTTCGCCACCATTCTCCATGCGTCACGAGGATGGAGCCATGATGCCGAACCGCGCGGATTCTCGTACCGTCGGGCAGCCAGTGCCGACGCGGGCCGCCGAAGCCGCCGCGTGTCCCAGGCGTTCGCCCTGATCGTCGCGCCCCCGCCGCTTGTCGCCGGGGCGCTGTTCGACGCCAGCGCGATGTCCCGTCTCCCCACCTGTACCCGGAGTACCAGTGAACGTCTCCCTTGCCGTCTGGTTGCTGACAGTCGTTGCCCTGTGCGTGTTGGTGGCCGTCGACTTCTTCGTCGGTCGCAAGCCACACGACGTGTCCGTCAAGGAAGCCGGGACGTGGACGGTGGTGTGGATCGTCCTGGCCGTGCTGTTCGGGCTGGGGCTGTGGTACTTCGGTGGGAGCGGACCCACGGGTGAGTTCTTCGCCGGTTACATCACCGAGAAGTCGCTGAGCGTCGACAACCTCTTCGTGTTCGTCCTGATCATGGGGAAGTTTGCGGTGCCCTCGCAGTACCAGCAGCGGGTGCTGATGGTCGGCGTCCTGATGGCCCTGGTGCTGCGGGCCGGTTTCATCGCGGCCGGCGCGGCGATCATCGCCGCCTTCTCCTGGGTGTTCTACCTCTTCGGCGCCTTCCTGATCTGGACCGCGTGGAAGCTGATCCAGGACGCCCGCAAGCAGGATCACGAGGAGGAGTACCAGGAGAACAAGCTGCTGAAGATGGCGGAGCAGCGCTTCGGGGTGGCCGACCGCTACCACGGCACCAAGCTGTTCATCACCGAGAACGGCAAGCGGATCATGACCCCGATGCTGGTCGTGATGCTTGCGATCGGCTCCACCGACGTGCTGTTCGCCCTGGACTCCATCCCCGCGATCTACGGGCTGACGCAGGACCCCTACATCGTGTTCACGGCCAACGCCTTCGCCCTGATGGGCCTGCGCCAGCTGTACTTCCTCATCGGCGGCCTGCTGAAGAAGCTGGTCCACCTCTCCTACGGCCTGTCGATCATCCTCGGCTTCATCGGCGTGAAGCTGGTGCTGCACGCCCTGCACGAGTCGGGCGTCCACGTGCCCGAGATCAGCATCCCCTTCTCGCTGACCTTCATCGTGCTGGTGCTGGCCGTCACCACGATCACGAGCCTGCGCGCTTCCAAGAGGCAGGCGGCGGCTGAGGCCGGATAGAGGGCTGACGCATCACCGCCTCGGTGATCAGCCGGTGCCCGAGGTGTGCCCGAAATATGGTGAACCGGGGCAAATTGTGGTCTGGCCTGCCTGATATCCAGTCGGACGATCCGCTCAGGAGGGAGAAGCGATGGCACACGACGAGGTGACGGACGGGGACCAACAGGCTGGGGTCCCGGGCACACGAGATACGCGCCCGGCGGATCCGCCGCTGTCCATCCAGGTACACGGGGCGAAGGTCCACAACCTGAAGAACGTCGACGTGACGGTGCCGTTGCGCCAACTCGTCGCGGTGGCAGGGGTTTCCGGCTCCGGGAAGTCGTCGCTGGCGATGGGGGTGCTGTACGCGGAGGGCTCACGGCGCTACATCGAGGCACTGTCCACGTACACCCGCCGACGCATGGCGCAGGCGCCGCGTGCGGCGGTGGACAGCGTCGAGCACGTGCCCGCGGCCCTCGCCTTGCGGCAGCGGCCCGGGGTGCCCGGAGTGCGAAGCACCTTCGGCACGTCGACCGAGCTGCTCAACGTGATGCGTCTGCTGTTCTCCCGGCTGGGGTCACACCTGTGCCCCAACGGCCACCGGCAGGAACCGACGATCGACGTGGCCGCGGGACTGGACCTTACCTGCCCTGTGTGCGAGGTGACGTTCTACCCGCCGGGCGCTGAGTCGCTGGCCTTCAACTCGGACGGCGCATGCCCGCAGTGCACCGGTACCGGCATGGTCCGGGAGGTCGACGAAGCGGCTCTCGTCCCCGATCCGCACCGCACCATCGCCGAGGGGGCGGTGGCTCCATGGTCGATGTTCGGGCTGACGGTGATGCCGCAGGTCGCCGCCGAGCTCGGGGTGCGCACCGACGTGCCGTACACGGACCTGACCGCACGCGAGCGGGACATCGTCATGCACGGCCCCCCGGAGGAGCGGCACATCAGCGTCCGGTCCAAGAACGGCAAATTCTTCGAGCTGGACTTCACCTACCGCAACGCCCGCCGGGCCGTCGAGGAGGCCCTGAACAACGCCACCACCGAACGCGGGCTGAACCGTGTGAACAGGTTCATCAGCGCCCAGGTGTGTCCGGCCTGCCTCGGCACCCGGCTCAGCGAGCAGGCCCGCGCCACCCTCGTCGACGGCATCAACCTCGCCGAAGCCACCGCGAAGACCCTCGACGAACTCATCGCCTGGGCCCCGACCCTCGCGGACGCCCTGCCGTCCGAGATGCGCCCGATGGCACAGAACATCGTCGCCACCCTGCTGGAGACCGCTCGCCGCCTGGTCGAACTAGGCCTCGGCTACCTCGCCCTGGACCGGGCGAGCTCCACCCTGTCAACCGGCGAGCGCCAACGCGTCCAACTGGCCCGCGCCGTACGCAACCAGACCACCGGCGTGCTCTACGTCCTCGACGAACCCTCCATCGGCCTGCACCCCTCCAACGTGGACGGCCTGCTCGGCGTCATGCGCGACCTGCTCCGCGACGGCAACTCCGTGGTCCTCGTCGACCATGACGTCCAAGTCCTGCGCGAAGCCGACTGGCTCATCGAGATCGGCCCCGGCTCCGGCACCGAAGGCGGCACCGTCCTGGCCACGGGCGACGTCACCACTCTCGGCAAAGACCCCGATTCCCTGATCGGTGGATTCCTCACCGGTCGCGAACCCGTCCTCGTCCGCCAACGGGCCGGCCGCGACACGATGTTCGACCAAGGGCGCATCCACCTCTCCACCCAGCCCCTGCACACCGTGCACGCCCTGGACGTCGACATCCCCCGGGGCCGCCTGACCGCCGTGACCGGCGTGTCCGGATCGGGCAAGACCACGCTGATCCTCGAAAGCCTGATCCCCGCGCTCCAGGCGCAAGCCGCGGGCAGAGCGCTGCCTGACCATGTGACCGCGGTGGACGCGCAAACGATCACCCGGGTGAACACGGTCGACGCCACCCCCATCGGCGTCAACGTCCGCTCCACCGTCGCCACCTACAGTGGCATCCTCGACGACCTGCGCCGCGCCTACGCCGCCACCGATGCGGCCAAGCAGCGGGAGCTCACCGCCGCGGACTTCTCCTACAACACCGGCTCCCTGCGCTGCCCCCGCTGCGAAGGCACCGGCCAGGTCTCCCTCGACGTTCAGTTCCTGCCCGACGTCGACATCCCCTGCCCCGAATGTGACGGCACCCGGTACGCCCCCGAAGCCGTCGACATCCTCCGCCCGGCCCCCGGAACCCCGGACGACGGAATCTCCTTGCCCGAACTGCTTGCCCTCACCGTCAGGCAGGCGATCGAGCAGGTCGGAGACATCCGGCGGGTGCGCACCCGGCTCCAGGCCCTCATCGACCTCGGCCTCGGCTACCTCACCCTCGGCGAAGACACCCCGGCCCTGTCCGGCGGCGAGGCACAGCGGCTGAAGCTCGCCACCGAGCTGACGCGGAACCAGTCCGACACCCTCTTCGTCCTGGACGAACCCAGCGTCGGGCTCCATCCCCTCGACATCCGCACGCTCCTGGACGTCCTCCAGCGACTGGGCGACAACGGCGCCACCGTCATCGTCATCGAGCACGACCTGGACATGATCGCCAACGCCGACTACGTCATCGACATGGGCCCCGGAGGCGGCACCGCCGGCGGCACCATCGTCGCCACGGGAACACCCGACGACCTCTCACGTGATCGGCACAGCGTCACCGCCCGCTATCTCAGCCATCATCTGCGCCCGGCGAAGAGGTAACCGAGCAGAGCCGAGCCCACCAGTCGGGGCTGAACCCGAGACTGGCACCCCAGCACCAGCAATGAGGGGCCGTCACCGGTGCCGCGTCGTGCCCAGCTCGTCGGTGAACCGGGCGAGGACTTCCTCGGCCGTGGGGGCGGGCCGAACAACTGCTCCTGGCGGCGGGGGTCTGCGACCTGGCGGCCGCTGTCGAACCAGCCGAACATCGGCCATGTCCTTGACCAGGGGCATGAAGCGGCCGGCGACGGTTCCTGCGGCGCGGGCGATGGGGGAGGGGACGGCCCACACCGGCAGGGCAGGGCTGAGCTTCGGCCGAACCGGGGTGTCTACAGGGGGAGTTACTCGGACTCTTCCCGACGAACAGCGCGGCTGGTGATCGCGTCGGTGATGGCGTAGGCGGTGCGGACGAAGGCCTCCGCCTGCTGCGCCGACAGGTTCTGCGCGGAGGTTTCCTCCAGGGCCCGCCACATGGCTGCCAGGGGCTCCCGCATGGCACGGCCCTTGTCGGTGAGGTGGACGACCATGACGCGCCGGTCGTGTTCGGCCGGCTCGCGGACGAGCAGGCCGGCGTCCTGCATGCGGCGCAGGGACTTGGAGACGGTGGAGTGGTCCAGGCCCACGCTTTCGAGCAGCTCGGACTGGGTCTGGCCGTCCCGGTCCAGGAGCTGCATCAGCAGCAGCTCCTGGCCGGGGTGCAGGTCCATCTCGCGGAGCATGGCGGCGGCGCGGGCGCGGTGGGCGCGGGCGAGCTGGAAGATCGCGTAGCTCATCGGCCCTTCGCCGGCCGTGGTGGGGATGCGAGGTGTGGGGGCGGCCATGGTTCGGTTCCTCAGACGGTGTGGGTGGGGTAGTCGGTGTAGCCGGCTGCTCCGCCGCCGTAGAAGGTCGCCGGGTCGGGGGTGTTCAGCGGCGCGTCTGAGCGTAGCCGCTCGACCAGGTCCGGGTTGGCCAGCGCCAGTGCGCCGACGGAGACGAGGTCGGCCGTGCCGTGGTCGATGTCCTTGGCGCGGGTGGGCAGGTCGGTGCCGGCCCGGTTGAGGGTCAGCGTGGTCGGCCACAGCGTGCGCAGGGTGCCCAGCAGCGTGTCGTCGCCCGTGTGGAGGACGTGGAGGTAGGCGAGGCCGAGCGGGCCGAGGGCGCGTATGAGGGCCGGATACAGCTCGGCGGTGTCGGACTCGGCGATGTCGTTGTAGGGGTTGCCGGGGGAGATGCGCAGACCGGTGCGGTCGGCGCCGATCTCGTCGGCCACCGCAGAGGCCACCTCGACGGCGAAGCGGATGCGGTTGTCGAGGGAACCGCCGTAGTGGTCGGTGCGCTGGTTGGTGTTGTCGGACAGGAACTGGTGCACGAGGTAGCCGTTGGCGGCGTGGATCTCGACGCCGTCGGCGCCTGCCGCGACGGCAGCCGCCGCGGCGCGGCGGAAGTCGTCGACGGTCGCCGCGACCTCCCGCGTCGACAGAGCCCGGGGGGTCGGCATCTCCTGGGGCCCGGACGCGGTGAACATCGCGCCCTCCGGCCGGATCGCCGAAGGGGCGACCGGCCGGCGCCCGTGGGGGGTGTTGTCGGGGTGGGCGATGCGTCCGGTGTGCATCAGCTGGATGACGATCCGGCCGTCGGCCGCGTGCACGGCGTCGGTGACCTTGCGCCACCCGGCGATCTGCTCGTCATTGTGGATGCCGGGGGTGAGGAGGTAGCCCTGGCCGTCGGCGGAGGGCTGGGTTCCCTCGGTGATGATCAGCGCGTGCGAGGCCCGTTGGGCGTAGTACTCGGCATTCAGCTCGGTCGGTACGCCTTCGGGTGTGGAGCGGTCCCGGGTCATGGGGGCCATGACCAGGCGGTGGGGGAGGGAGATGGCGCCGACGGTGGTCGGTGTCCACAGGGAGTTCAGCATGTGTCGTCCTTCGGTGCGGTGGTAGCCAGGTGGTCGTCGGATGGGGAGAAGACAGGCGGCGTGATCAGTCGAGGGTGAGGACGAGCTTGCCCCGCACATGCCCGGCGTCGCTGACCTGCTGCGCCGTGGCGGCCTGGTCGAGCGGGTAGGCGGTGACGGTGGTGACGACCTTGCCGGTCGCGGCGTCCTGGGCCAGGGCGGCCAGGCGGGCGGCCGAGCGTTCCTGGGGGCCGTTGGCGAAGGTGATGCCGAGCTGGTGCGCGCGGAAGTCGGCGATGGTGACGATGCGTTCGGTGCCACCGCGCAGGGTGATGGAGTCCTCGAGGGCTCCCTTCCCGGCCAGGTCGAACACCGCGTCCACGCCGTCGGGGGCGAGCGCCCGGACCCTCTCGACCAGGCCCTCGCCGTAAAGGGTCGCGGTGGCGCCGAGCGCGGCGAGGTATTCCTGGTTGGCGGGGCCGGCGGTGCCGATGACACGCGCTCCGCGGGCCGTGGCGAGCTGGACCGCCAGGGTTCCGACCGCTCCCGCCGCGCCGTGCATCAGCACGGTCTCCCCGGCGGTGACGCCCAGCAGGTTCAGGACCCGCTCGGCGGTCTCGCCCGCCACCGGCAGCGCGACCGCGTGCTGCCAGTCGACGTCGGCGGGCTTGGGGGCCACGGTGGTGGCCAGTGCGTACTCGGCGTAGGAGCCGGTGTCCGACCAGCCCAGCACCTCGTCACCCACCTGTACGTCCCGCACGCCCTCACCCAGGGCGTCCACGACGCCGGCGAGCTCGTGACCGGGGACGGAGGGCAGCGGTGTCGGGAACACGGCCTCCAGTGCCCCGGAGCGGATCTTGCCGTCCAGGGCGTTCAGCCCGGCCGCCTTGACGCGGACGCGGATCTGCCCGGGGCCGGGCTGCGGAACCTCGATGTCCGCCTCGCGCAGCACCTCCGTGCCGCCGAAACGGTCGAACAGGATGGCTTTCATGACGACTCCTCTTTTGTGCGTCGCCACCAATTAGGTGGCTAGACACATAACGTAGCAGTAATTATGTGGCTAGCCAAGTGATTGCCCCGCAGGTCCTGGTGATGCGCCTCGGCGTCGAAGCCTGCGGGAGCCCGGTCGGGATGCTGGTACGGCGCTGGCGTGAACGTCGGCGTCGCTCGCAGTTCGACGTGTCGCTCGCCGCCGAGCTGTCCACCCGGCACCTGAGCCGCATCGAGACCGGGCGCGCGAACCCCAGCCGAGACATGATCCGGCGGCTGTGCGACGAACTGGACGTGCCGCTGCGGGAACGCGACGCGCTCTACCTGACCGCGGCCTTCGCCCCGGTGCACCCCGACGGCCTGTCCCCGGAGCTGCACTGCCCGGCCAGGGCGCGGGCGAGCCCTGCGCTTCTGTACGGCCCGCTCAGGTGTGAAAGCCGGGCAGGGACAGGCCTGATCGTCATACGGTTTCGCTTCCGGGTGCGGCGATGCCTGCTGTGTTCTCGACGGAGAGCAGGGAGTTCTGGCGTCCGGAGCCGATCCAGCGCACGAGGGCGACCAGGGCGAGGGCGAGGATGGCGAAGGC
>NZ_JARVKU010000042.1:0-40066 GCF_029813805.1 Streptomyces sp. DH10 | reverse complement strand
CGGCGACCACCCCGGTGTGCGCGGCCAGCGTCGCCAGCTCCAGCTGGTGCGCCGCCTCCGCGAGCGCCGTCAGCGGCGCCACCTACGAGCTGACCTGCTGACCAGGTCGCTCCCCAGTCTGCCGGCAATAGGCCGGTAGTGACTGTCGGCCGATGAGCCGGCAGTGACCGCATGGAGAGGGAGTCCCCATGGAGAAGACCACCGCGATCATGGAGCTGATGGCCGGTTACGAGGCCTACAGCGATGTGCGTGAGCTGAATGTGACGGCTGCCGCCGAGGCGCCCGCCACCTCGCCCGCCTGCATCGCCAGCGCCACCGCCAGCTACGTCGCCAGCCAGTTCTCGGCGAAGACGATCGCCGGCGGCTGCTGATTGTGGCATGCCGGCCGACCGGCCGCAGAACGTCTTCCGTTCACCGCGGCCGGTCGCCCGGCGGTCTTCCCCTCCCCCTCCCCCTGCGAACGATCAACCCCGTTCACCCGCACACCAGATGGGAACCGACCGATGGCCCACCAATCGGACCCCGGAGATCTGCTGAAGATGGCGGACCTCCTGACACCCGCCGCGATCCGTGCCGCGGCCACCCTCCGCGTGGCGGACCATCTCGGCGCCGGCACGAGCGATGTGGCGAAGCTGGCGGAACTCACCGGCACCCGCCCGGACCTTCTGGAGCTGCTGCTGCGTCACCTTCGGTCGCAGGGGGTGCTCACGTGCGACGACGCCGGGGCGTACAGCGTCACCGAACTCGGCGAGAGGCTGCGCGAGGACCATCCGGAGAGCCTGCGGGGCCACTTGGCCATGGACGGCCTGTACGGACGGGCCGACCTCGCGCTGGTGAACCTCCTGCACACGGTGCGCACCGGGGAACCGGCTTACGAGATCTTCGGTCGCGGCTACTGGGAGACCGTCAACGAGGACCCCGACTTCGTCGAGGCACTGGAACAGAGCGACACCGGCCCGCAGCTCGGCTGGGGAGCCGAGCTGATCTGCGACAGCTACGACTGGAGTCGCGTCGGCCGGGTCGTCGACGTGGGCGGCCACACCGGCGCGATCCTGATGGAACTACTGCGCCAAAAGCCTCACTTGAAGGGCACGCTGGTTGATCTGAAGAACGTCGCCGAGGTCGCCGGACGCAGGTTCGCAGCCGCGGGGCTCGCGAACCGGGCCGAGGCGGTGGTGGGCAGCTTCTTCGAACCGCTGCCCGCGGGCGGCGACGTCTACCTCCTGTCGGCGGTCCTCGCCGACTGGCCCGACGAGCGGGCCACGGCGATTCTGCGCCGCTGCGCCGAGGCGACGGGACCCGACGGGAAGGTGCTGCTGGCCGAGGTGAACATGCGCGTCCCGCGCGCGGCACCCGAGTCGGCGGCCCTTGAGCTGTGGCTCCGCGCCACGATGCCGGCTCCCGTGCGCAGCGTCGAACAGCTGAAGGCGCTGGGCGCCGCCGCCGGTCTCCGCCTGACCTGGGAGGGCCCGGCGACACCCGTCCGCTCGATCCTGGAGTTCTCGCCGTGCTGACCTTCGACGCCGTCGACAAGAGTTTCGGCGGCCGGCGAGTCCTCGACGCTCTCACCTTCGACGTGCGCCCCGGTGAGATCTTCGGGTTCTGCGGCGCCAACGGCGCCGGCAAGACCACCGCGATGCGGATCGCGCTCGGCGTGCTGGAAGCGGACTCCGGCTCTGTCCGCTTCAACGGCGCCGAGGTCGACGCGCACTCCCGGCGGCGCTTTGGATACATGCCGGAGGAACGGGGCCTCTACGCCAAGATGACCCCCCTCGACCAGCTGGTCCACTTCGCGCGGCTGAGCGGCATCCCGCGCCGGGAGGCCGCACGGCGGGCCGCCGAGTGGCTCGAGCGGCTGGGCGTGGTGGCCGGTCCCAAGGACGCCCTGGAGAAGCTGTCCCTCGGCAACCAGCAGAAGGTCCAGCTGATCGCCGCCCTGATCCACGACCCGGCCGTACTGGTCCTCGACGAACCGTTCTCGGGACTGGACCCGGTGGCCGTGGACGCCATGGCGGAGGTGCTGCTGCAGTCCGCCCGCGAAGGAGTGCCGGTCGTCTTCTCCAGCCACCAGCTGGAACTGGTGGAACGGCTGTGCGACCGGGTCGGGATCCTGCGCGGCGGACGTCTGGTCGCCGAGGGCACCGTGGGCGAGCTGCGTCGCGCCGCCGATCCCGGCCGGCCGCGTCTTTCGGTGACGGACGTACCCCCGCGGTGGGCCGACGCCCTCCAGGGCGCCCGGGTGCTGGCCGAGGAGGACGGCGTCATCACCCTGGAGCTGGAGTCCGACCGTGCGGCGCAGGCCGCCCTGGCCGCGGCGCAGTCCGCGGGCCGGGTGGAGTCCTTCGGCCGGCACGAGCCCGCACTGGCCGACATCTTCCGGGAGGCGGTGGCATGAACCGCGACCGGCGTACGGACCTGGCGCTCATCAGGATCGTCGCAGCCCGTGAGGTCACCCGGCAGCTGCACAACAAGGCCTTCTGGGCATCGGTGATCGTGACCGCCGTGATGCTGTGCCTGTCGTTCTCGCTGACCGATGTACTCAAGGGCGACGGGGAGAGCCCTCCGGCCGTGGGCGTGGTCGGTGAGGGGAGCACGGTCGCCGCGGCGCTGCGCCCCCAGGTCACGGTCGAGCAGTACACGGACACCGGCGCCGCCCGGACGGCCCTGCGGGACGAGGCGGTCGATGCCGTGGTGCTGCCGGACGGCGGCGTACTTGTCCTGCGGAACCTGCCGGCCGAGCTGGGCCGTACGATCCAGCAGGCCCAGCAGACGGCCGATCAGGTCGACCGGCTCAAGGAGCTCGGCGCGGCGCGGGAGGAGACCGAGCGGGCGATCGCACCGCCGGCGCTCAGGGTCAGCGCCCTCGACGCGGACGCCGGCGTCGTCCAGGAACGGACGATGACCGCGGGGATCGGGGTGTTCCTGCTCTTCACCCTGATGCTCATATCGGGGCTGGGCATCGCCCAGGGAGTCGCCGAGGAGAAGTCCAGCCGCATCGTCGAGGTGCTGCTGGCGAAGGTCCGGGCCTGGCACCTGCTCGCCGGCAAGATCGTCGGTCTGGGTGCGGCCGCGCTGGTGCAGATCATGCTGATGATGACGGCCGCGCTGACGGCGGCCATCGGCTTCGGAGTGCTGAAGGCCCCGCTGAACGCCGTCGGTACCGCCGCCAACCTGCTGCTGTGGTTCGTACCGGGCTACGTCCTGTTCGTGACCCTCTACGCGGTGGCCGGTGCGCTGGTCTCCCGCCAGGAGGACGTCAACCACGTCATCGGGCCGGTGAACATGCTGCAGATGCTGAGCCTGGCGGGCCCTGTGCTGGCGGTGCGGCCCGCGCCGGACGACGCGCTGCTGACCGTCGTCTCGATGACACCCGGCCTGTCCTGGGCCGCGATGCCGATGCGCATGGCGGTCACCGAGGTGCCGTGGTGGCAGGCGTTCGCCGCCTTCGCGCTGATGTTGCTGGCGATCGCCGCACTGGTGAGGTTCGGCGGCCGGATCTACCGCGGCGGACTGCTCAGGTACGGCGGCATCGTCAAGGTCGGAGAGGCTCTGCGCGGTGCAGCGCACTGAAAGTCCCGTTCAGGAGGGGGAGTTGGGCACGATGAAGGCAACGACGAGCACGGACGCCGAGGAGTCGCAGCAACTGCGTGTCCTGCGTGAACTGACCCGTGGCAGGGCGGCGCAGACCTGCGCCGTCGCCCTGCTCGCGCTGTTTTCCGCGGCGGCCACGCTGGCCCTGCCGATGGTGGTGGGCAGACTGCTGGCCGTCATCCAGCGCGGCGACAGTCCGACCTGGTGGGTCGTGGCGATGGTCGGGGCAGGTCTGGGTTCGGCCGCCGCCGGGGCACTGGCCGCCTATCTGCTGGGGCTGATGGGCCGGGAACTCATCCGCGGACTGCGCGTGCGCACCATGCGGCACACCCTGGACCTGCGGCTGCAGGACAGCCGGACCGAGGGGTCCGGCAATCTCGTGGCACGGCTGACCGCGGACGCGGCCATGGTCAAGAACCTGGTCGACATCGGCCCCATCCAGCTGCCGATGGCCGGCATCACGGTACTGGGCACGCTGGTCATCATGGGCCTGCTCGACTGGGTCCTGCTGTCGATCACGGTGCTGGCCTTCGTGGTGGCCGTGGGGCTCATCGCCCTGGTCGTCAGGGGCCTGCGCCGCCGGTACACGGCCGTCCAGGGTGAGATCGGGGCGCTCGCGCAGCACTTCATCGCCGCCCTGGACTCGCTGACCATCATCAAGGCCTACCGGGCCGAGAGGATCGTCGGCGACCGGCTCGCCGCTCGCGCCGACAAGGTGGCGCGGCTGGAGACCGGCGCGGCCCGGATGGAATCCCTGATGATCCCGATCATCAACCTCGGTCAGCAGATCGCCCTGGTCAGCGTGGTCATCGGTGGCGGCAGCCGCATGCTCGACGGCCATCTGCCGCTGGCCGACTTCATCTCCTTTCTGCTGTACCTGCTGCAGCTCACCGCACCGCTGATCATGGCGGCGTCCGGTGTGAGCGGTCTGCAGATGGGACTGGTGGCCCGCAAGCGGTTCGAAGCGCTGTTCGCCCTGCCGACGGAGACGGCGGCACGGGCCGCCACGGTACCGCCGGGGCGCGTCCCCCCGTCCCCCGAGGACGACGCCCCCATGGCCGTACGCTTCGAGGACGTCGTGTTCGCCTACGACGGTCACCCGGTGCTGCGGAACGTGGATCTGACGGTCCCGTCGCACGGTCTCACCGCCCTGGTCGGACTCTCCGGATCGGGCAAGACCACGGCCCTGGGCCTGGTCGAAGGCTTCATGGAGCCGGACTCGGGGCGCATCGAGGTGCTGGGCCGTCCCCTGACGGACTGGCCGCTGGACGAACTGCGTTCCCGGATCGCCTACGTCGACCAGTCCAGCACCCTGCTGCAGGACACCGTCCGGGAGAACCTGCTGCTCGGCCGGACGGACGAGCCGTCCGACGCGGACCTGATGGCGGCCCTTGACCGGGTCGGCCTGGCGGAGGAGATCCGGCGGCTGCCCCAGGGACTGGACACGGTCCTGGGAGGCGCGGCCGATCTCTCCGGCGGCCAGCGCCAGCGGCTCGCACTGGCCCGAGCGGTACTGGCCGACGCCCGGCTGGTGCTCCTCGACGAGCCCTCCTCGCACCTGGACTCCGTGAACGAACGGAAACTGCGGGACGTGGTGGACGAACTGGCCGCCGACCGCGCCGTGCTGGTCGTCGCCCACCGCATCTCCACGGTCCAGCACGCCGACCGCGTGATCGTGCTGGACGCCGGCCGGGTGGTGGACCAGGGCACGCATCTGAACCTCCTCGACCGGTGTCCCGACTACGCCGACCTGGTGAGCGGACAGGTTCTCAGCACCGTCTCCCGATGACCGCGGCCAGGAGCCGACCGTACGACCAGGCCAGGAGCCGTCCCATGACCGACCGGACCGACAGCGTGTACTCCGTACTCATGCCCTTCGCGCCGCCGCGGCCCGAGCAGATCCTGCCGTTCGCCGCGCTCACCCAGTGGAGCGGCGCGTACCGCCTGTGGCAGGGCCAGGCCATGCTCAACCAGCCGCACCAGGCCTTCGCCTACGCCGCCGCGTCCGGCTTCCGGGTTCCGGTGGGACTCGGCGTGACGCTCATGCCGTTCACCCACCCCTACGAGGCGGCGCTCCAGGCCCAGTCGCTGGCGGCGGCGACCGGGCACCCCGTGGTGGCGGGCTTCGGACCGGGCGCGGCGGTGCTCCAGCGCAGCATGTGCGGAGCCCCCTACCGCAGCCCGCTCGCCGCGTCACGCGAGTACCTCACCGCCGTGCGCGGCCTGCTCGACGGCGAGTCGGTCGAGCAGGACGGCACGTACTTCACCTGCCACGGGAAACTGCTCCCCGTGCCGCGCCCGCCCATCGAGGTGGGCCTGGGTGTGCTGCGTCCCGGGATGGCACGGCTGGCGGGCGAGGTGGCCGACACGGCCATCACCTGGCTCACCCCCGCCGCCTATCTGCGCGACACCATCGTGCCCGCGCTGCGCGAGGGTGCCGAGGCGGCGGGACGCCCGGTCCCGCGCCTGGTCTCCATCGTGCCCGTGGCCCTGGCGGAAGCGGACCGCGACCCGGCGGCCCTGGCGCTGGCGAGCAACATCGGCCACCTCCGGCTGCCGCACTACGTCGACATGCTCCGCCGCTCCGGCATCCACGCCGACACCTCCGATCCGGCTGCGGGCGCGGCCGCACTGGTCGAGGGGCGGGCCTTCCTCTACGGGGAGCCCAAGGTGCTCGCCGAGGAGTTCGGGGCGTACCGGGAGGCGGGGGTCGACGAGATCGTGCTCAACGTGACCGGTGTGAACGGCATGTACGGCAGCCGGACCGCGCTGCGGGAGCTGGAGACCGTCCTCGCCGAGGTGACGTCATGACGCACAGCCGCCTTCCGGGGACTGCGGTGCCGGACGCGCAGGCGCCCGAGCTGCGCGTCGAGCGGCTGCTGGTGGTCACCGCCGGTTCCGCCTTCGCCACCGGGATGCCGTACTGGATCGACTGGCTGCGCCTGTCCTACCCGGAGCTGGCCGTCAAGATGGTGCTCACCGCCAGCGCTCGGCGGTTCGTCACCCGTCAGGCGCTGGCCGGGCGGCTGCACCGGCACGGCGAGGTGCTGTTCGACGAGTGGCCCGAGGACGAGGGAACGGCCCGGCATGTCGAACTGGCCGAGTGGGCCCAGGCGGTCGTCGTCTATCCCGCGACCTTCCACTTCACCGCCCGGCTGGCGCTGGGGCTGGCCGACTCGCCCGCACTGCTGGCCTGTCACTGCACCCGGGCCCCGGTCGCGGTCGCCCCGGCCCTGCCGCCCGGCGGGCTGGAGAGCGCCGCTTTCCAGACGCACTGGGCCGCGCTGACCGCCCGCCCCAACGTCGTCCTCGTCCCGCCCCACCCAGGCATCAGCATGACAACCGGTCGTGCCGACGCCTGGGTCCCACCCCTGTTGCCGGAGGTCATAGGCATGTTGGAGAAGCGCCGCGCCCAGTTGGAGGCGGGCCGTCCGGACCGGGATCCCAGGACCCCGGGTGAGTTCGTCGCTGATCTGGTCCACCCATGAGCGAGCCGCGAACGGTCGCGGAGACGACCTCACAGGACCAAGGCCCGCACCAGGACGTTCCGGAGGCCTCCGCGGTCGCCGAGTACGGCACCGATCTGCTGCGCACGTCCGTGCGCGCCGTGCCCGGTGGCCACGAGTGGACCAGGGCGCCCGGCCCGTCGGCACCCGAGCCGTTCCGGCCCGTCACCGGTCCGGCGGGCCGTGCGGCGGTGGTGGGCGGCGACGGCGCGGCCTTCCTGACGGTGGGCCGGCCGGTCGGCGAAGGCAGGCTCTACACGGTCGAGGGCGGGGAGTCGGTCGCGAACCGGCTGCTGTCCGCGGGGCCGTCGCCGCGGTTGCGGGAGCCGCTGCGCGGGCTCGGTCTGGCGTTGCGGCGGCTGCACGACGGTGGGCCTCCGCCGGTGGCGGAGCGGCTCGGCCCGCCCCGGGGCCTGGTACGTCTGGACACCTGGCTGGACGGGCGGGCGCCGGTCCCCCGCGCCGCGTACGTCGGTGCCCAACTGCGGACGCGGCTGGGACCGCGACGCTGGTCCCGTGCCGTCGACTGGAGCCGCGGCATCACCGAGGACACCGACGTGACCCTGGTGCACGGGGCTCCCGGACTCGGCTCGCTGGTCGCCGGGAGCGGCGTGGGCCCGGACGCCCTGTTGACGGGCGAGGACCTGGCCGTGGCCCCCTGGTACTTCGACCTGGGCTGGGTTCTGGGTGAACTGATCGAGCTGAGATGGCAGTTGGGCGGGGACCAGGAGGACTGGCAGCTGTTGCTGGAGGCGCTCTTCGACGGCTACGGCCGGGACCTCGGCGACGAGTGGAGCCGGGCGGCGGCCCTGCGGATCCTGCTGCACGTCCACGACATCGCCGCCTACGTCGGCTGGCACACCGCGGGGTTCGACCACTACGCGACCTTCCTGACGTTCCTTCTCGATCTGTGACCGGCGCGGCCCGCCGCCCAGCGGGCCGCGCCGACTCCCGGACCCTCGACCCCACTCCTTGACCACGAACGGGAGACGTACCCTCATGAGCACCTACTGTCCGCGGCCCGGGCTGCACAGGTTCACGCTGCCGAACGGGCTGCGGGTGGTGCTGGACAGCCGCTTCCCGCAGCCGAGGGTGGCGGTCGCCGTGCACTACGGCACCGGTTTCCGGTCCGAGCCCCCGGGCCGTGAGGGGTTCGCCCACCTCTTCGAGCACCTGATGTTCCGGGGGAGCGCCAGCCTTCCCGACGGCCGCTTCTACGACCACGTGCATCGTTTCGGCGCCCGGGCCAATGGCACCACGCACCAGGACTACACCGACTACTACCAGGTGGTTCCGGCCCAGGCGCTGGAGCGGGCGCTGTTCGCCGAGGCGGACCGGATGCGGGCTCCGCTGTTCACCGAGACCGCGCTGGCCGAGCAACTGCGCGGCGTGGAGCTGGAGATCCAGCAGGCCGTGCACGGCAGGCCGTACGGCGGCTTCCCCTGGCCGCTGCTGCCCGGAGTGCTGTTCGGGACCTTCGCGAACGCGCACGACGGTTACGGCGACGCCGAGCGGCTGCGCACCGTCACGGTGGCGGACTGCGAGGAGTTCTTCGACGCCCACTACGCTCCCGGCAACGCCGTGCTGACCGTCGTCGGCGGCGCCGACCCCGAGGGGATCCGGCACCTGGTGGAGCGGCACTTCGCCGGCATACCCGCTCGTGGCACGGCACCCGCGCCCGTCCTGGCCGAGCCTCGCCCGGGCGAGGAACGGTGGTCGGAGTGCACCGAGCCGGGGGTCACGGCAACCGCGCTGGCCATGGGGCACCGGCTGCCCGACCCGGGAACGGATCTGCCGGGCTATCTGGCGCATGCCGTGCTGGCCCGGCTCACCGCAGAGCAGGGGCCGGTGGCGCCCGGACTGCCCGCAGTCGGGACGAGCTGCGGTTTCTTCGGCCCGCTGGACGCCAGGGACCCCGACGCCCTGGTGGTCACCGCGCTGCTGCCGCCGGACGCCGGTCCCAGGGAGGTGGCGGCCGCGATCACCCGTCGCTGGGCCGGCTGGGCCGAGCTGCCTCCGGCGGAGGCGATACGGCGCACCGTACGGCTGATGGCGGGTGAGCATCACCGCGGGCAAGGGGACCTGGAGACCCGGTGCCGTGCCTTGGGCCGTCTGGAGATCCTCTTCGGACGGGCCGACCTCCTCGACCGGATCCCGGACCACCTCGCGGCCATCGGGCCGGCCGAGATCGCGACGGCCGCCCGTGGACTGGCGGCCACGCCCGCGACGGTCCTGGTCATGCGCCCGGGCAGCACCCGGACCCGGCCGGAGCCGCAGTTCGGCGACACCGGAACCGGCGGTGCGGACACGGCCGGCTCCGGCCGTGTCGCCCGGGCGCGCGCGGAAGCCCGCGCCATCCCGCCGTACGGGCGGCCCGCGGCCCCCCTCCGATGGCAGCTGGACGACCTGGTCCTGGACAACGGGCTGCGTGTGGTCGCTCTCGCCGACCGCCGGGCACCGGCCGTCGAGGTACGGCTTCGGCTGCCGCTGGGCGTTCTCGGCGGATGGGACGCCCCTGCGGCCGAGTCCCTGCTGCGCCGCGGCCTGGCCGACACCCGGGCCGGCGAGCGTGCGGCGGGTCTGGGCGGCGTCATGGAGGGGTCCGTGGACGGGCAGTGGATGGACGTCACGGGTTGCGTTCCACCGGAGGAGCTGTCGGGCTGGCTGGCCGCCCTGGCGGAACTCCTTAGCGCACTAGGGGAGTTGCTGCGGGAGGCGGCGTCGGAGCCGTCGCTGCCGGGTACGGGCCGTACCGTTCGTCCGACGGCCGGACGCCTCATGGACGACGCGGTATTGCGCCACTGGCTGGCGGACGAGACGCCGGGGAACGCGTCGTCGAGGGGGGCCCTGGAGGGCGGCGTGCTCGTCCTCAACGGGGACATCGCCCCGGACCGTGCCCTCGCGCAAGCGCGCGAGGCGCTCGCCCGCCCGAAGTTCACCGGTTTCACCCCGCTCCCCCGTACGGGCGGCGTCCCGAGGCGGACCGCGGGCGGCCGGCTGCTGATGCTGCGGTCACCCGCCGAACGCGAAGTCCATCTCACCTTCTGCGCACCGGAGCCGGCGGCCCCGGCGGAAGATGCCGAGGCGACCGAGGCGGCACGCTATCTGGCGACAGCGGTGTTCGGCGGCTTCTTCGGCTCCCGGCTGGCCGCCCGGATGCGTGGCGTGACGGCCGCGGGCTTCGAGGTGTACGCGGGACGGGACGTCCTGCTGGACACCGCCCGGGTCTTCGTCCGGGCGCGGGTGGCGCCCCACCTGGCCGGGGAGACTCTCGCCGGGGTGCGTGCGGAACTGCGCCGGGCGGGTGAGGAGCCGTTCACGGACGCGGAAGTGGCGGACGCCCGGGAGTTCTGCGCGGCCCAGGCGCTGGGTGCGTTCGACTCCCCGGCCACCCAGGCCGATCTGCTGCGCCAGCTGACGGCCGCGGGGCGAGACCCGCTGTGGTTGCCGCGCCTTCCGCGACTGCTGCAGGAGGTGCCCGGCGAGGCCGTGGCCCGGGCGGGCCGTGAGCTGTTCGCCACCGCCGTCATGGACACGGTCCTGCTCGGCGCCGACGCCCCGGACGAGTTCACGGAGCCGGGGGTGCTCCCCGGAGCACGGGCGGGAGCGTTCGCTCGGCGGTGACGCTGACGTACCACGCGACCGGGGTCGTGCCGTGCGGCCCCGCACCGCCCCCGTTGTACGACCCCGGTGTGCCGCCGAGGAGCACACCGGGGTCGTACGGTCTTCCCTCTCCCGCGCGACCACCGGGTTGCGCGGGAGTCCGGCTACTGCTTCGCCGGGTCGGCCAGTGCCGCGATGCGCCGCAGCTCTGCCAGGTGTCCGGCAAGAGCGGTGCGGCCCGTGTCGGTGAGGGCGAGCCAGGTGTGGGTCCGGGAGTTCATGGGTGCCTTCCTGACGGTGGCGTAGCCGGCCGCCTGCAGCACTTTCATCTGTTTGCTCAGGACGGAGTCGCTCACCCCCAGGGCGTCGCGCACCGCTGAGAACTCCATGGATTCCACCGCGGCGAGCATGGCGCAGATCTGCAGCCGGTGCGTCGGATGGATCACCTCGTCGAGGCCGGACGCGGTCATGGCCGGCGCAGGAGGTCGTGGCGCAGGGCGTCGTCGTTGCGCCTGCTGACGTAGATGGTGAAGGCCAGCGCCGCGAGGCCTGCCACCGACATGGCGCCCGCCAGGTCCGCGGCCAGCTTGAGGACCAGGCCCAGTCCGCCGAGAACGATGAGCATGATCAGGTACAGGCCGTTGAGCTGGCGGGTGCCGGGCGCGGACAGGGAGCGGTTGACGGAGACGCCTCGGGAACGGGCGACGGTCAGGGTGAGCGTGGCGGGCAGTAACACTCCGCCGACGAGAACCCCTGTGGGCACCATGCTTCCGCCGACATCGATCGAGAGGAAGGCGAGGCCGACGCCCAGGCCGAGCCCCGCGTGGTACCACCAGGGGGCGGCGGCGCGGTCCGCGACCGCGGCACGGGCGGCGGCGGCGCTGTCGAGGGCGGCACGGGCGTCGGCAGGTCCTTCGGGGGTGATGTTTTCCATGTTGGAAAGTCTACCCCGACTTTCCAACATGGCAAGTCCCTCGGCGGGGTCAGATCCAGCCCCGCTCGCGGGCCAGAAGCACGGCCTGCGGACGGCTCGCGGCGTTGAGGACGCGCAGGATGCTGGCCACGTAGCGACGGTAGGTGCGTACCGAGACACCCAGGTCCCGGGCTCCGATCTCGTCCTTCGTGCCGCGGCACATGGCTTCCAGGACCTGCTGTTCCTCGTCGGGGAGCCGGTCTCCCTCGTCCTCCGCGCTGAAGGACATCAGATCCACGGCGTCGGACCAGATCTTGTCGAAGAGGTCCACCATGTTGGCCACCAGGCCGGCCTCGTTCGCCACCAGCGCCCCGCGTGAGCTGTCGGCCGGGTCGATGGGCGTCAGTGCCGTGTGGCGGTCGTAGACGAGGATGTGCGCGGAGATCTCCTCCGCCACGCGGATCTCGGCACCGAGCGAGGCGAGTTCGCGCAGGTACTCGAAGGTCAGGGGGTCTTCGACCGTCTTGCTCAGAACGACGTTCTTGATCCGTACGCCCCTTCTGATGCATCGCAGGTCCAGGGGTCTGGAGTGCTGGATGTTCTCGGGAGTCAGGGCGGTGTAGGGCTCGGCCGAGAGGATCTCCTCGCGGGCGAAGAAGGCCAGGGCGTCGATCCTGCTGCGTATGGAGTCCAGGTTCTCGATCTTCTCGACGACCGGCGCCGGGGCCGGTGCGCGTTCCTGTTCGGCGCGGAGCGAGGCGACCAGGTGCCGGGCCTGGGTGACGGCGCGCATTTCGTCATGCAGTTGTCTCAGTCGCAGGTCGGCCAGAGTGTCCACGACCAGTTCGGGATTCCCGGGCAGATATCCCCCGTCCCGGCCTTCCCCCAGAACGGCCAGTGCGGTGAGCCGCCCCAGCGCCGCCCGGACTTCCTCGGGGCAGACTTCCAGCAGCAGATGGATTTCGTCAGACGTCGTTCCGGGATTTCTCAGGAAGTGCCGGTAGAGGCGTTCCTCCAGCTCCGACAGCCCGAGTACGGACGCTGCACCCAGAGTCAAGTCACTACCCCCGTGTCTCACTTACGGCGGCCTGGCTCCCGGTCAAGGAGCGACGGCCACCATGACAAACGCAGCGATCCTAGTTGACGCTGTCATGCGCGACGGCAGCAGGCGACATCATTTCTTGACATAGAGGTCCATGAAGGGGGAGAAGGGCGCCACCCGTACGCAGATGTATGCGCTCCACTTGCCCTCCGCGATGCCGTTTCTCCCCGCCTTTTCGCAGGCAGCGTCCATACCGAAGAACGAATCGTCGCGAACGAAGCCTTCGGGGGGCGTCCAGGCGCCGGCCACCGGCTGCTGCTCTGAGCCGGTGGTGCTGCCACCCGACGCGGCGTATGCCTCCGGGGCGCCCAGGGCGAGCATGGCAGCAAGCACCATTCCGGGCACTGCTTTCTGTATCACACGAGTCATGGCAGGTTCCTTCTCTTTCAGTCGCGACCGTGACAACCACGGACATACGGGCTTCCAGGTCATTTCTTCACGTACAGCACCTGGTGGAGGAGAAGAAGGTCCGCGCCTCGGTATTCCTGGCGGCACACGTAGGCGGTCCAGCGTCCTTCCTTGATGCCCTTTTCTCCTTCAGACTTGCAGTACTCCGGTGTGGCCATCCATGCGGCTTCGTAGACGTATCCCTGTGGCGCGTTCGAGCCTTCGGGAAGCTGCTGGGCGGGGCCGCAGTCAGTGAAGGGGGTGGCAGTGTCGCGACAGACCTTGATGAGAGGTCTGCCGGTGTATTCGCGATGGACCGGCACTGTTTCGGAGCCGCAGCTTGTCGCTACCTTTGTGATTGGCCCAGGGAAGGCGCCGACCATGAACTGGATCGCCAGCGAGTAGCATCCCGGGCCGGAGTTTCGAAGCTCCCCGGTCATCGCGCTCTTGCCTTCAGTGGGGCCAATCAAGCCAGAGGCCTGTGCGGTTCCGTGCGCTACCGACCACTCGGCCGTGGCTCTCTCGGCAGCTGCCGTGGTCGTCCGTGGGAAGGCGTCATCCTGCGCGGCCGCAGCCGTGGCTGAGGCGGATACGGTGATCAGAGCGCTGAGGGTAGCCGCCGCGGCGATCCAGGTTCGCTTGCTCATCAGTGTTTCTCCGTTGACGGGAGCGTCATATTGCTGGGTGGACCGTTCATGGGATCGCGGAACAGATTCAACTTGGAAAGGTCCTTGCCCACTTGGCCCAGGGCAAAGAAAAGTCCGCGGAAGGCGTTCTCAGATGTGTCGGCAGTTGCCATGTGTGGTGGCCACACACAGAGACGCCACAGTGACGCCGGCCAAATCTGAGTCCCCCTCGAATCGATGGAATGCACCGAGGGGTGACACGTGCGTGCGGTCGACACGCTCTCCCCCGGTGTGCGGTCAGAGATTCACATAACCGATCGCATTCGCACAAGAACCAGCAGCTGTGGCCGAACGCTTTGGCCGAACAGTAACCGTGGCATGGCTGGAGATCGTCCAAACCGCACTTGACCTGCCGGGCTGGATGCCGATGCTCTCCCTGACCGGCACCGCCCGGCTCCGGCACGGCTCGACGGGACGCCGCCGGCTGATCACCGGACCCGTCGGACACGGACTACGGTGACTCCCCGCCTCCGTCGGCCTCGAACTGGATGCCGCTCGGTTCCGGCGGCTCCGCCGCTCTCGCCGGTCCCGCGTTCGCCGCGAGCAGTAGGGTCGCGACAGCGACGACGGCGGCGGCGAAGCCTCGGGCATACCGCTCGGCGGTGCGTGTGCGTTCGAGCACGGCGACCTCGCAACAGGGGCGGCGACTACGACAGCGGCGTATTAAGCGCGTTTAACTCTCGGTTTAACCTAGGGGCTGTCCGAGCCGAACGGCAAGAGGGGCAGGGGGAGTTGGGGTGGGGGAGCGTGACGATCCGGGGACCATCGGGCGCCGGGTGCAGCGGTTGCGGGTCGAGCGAGGGCTGACGCAGCGGCAGTTGGCGGAGCCCGTGTACACCCCCGCCTATGTCTCCACCCTGGAGTCGGGCCGGGTGCGGCCCTCCGACGACGCCCTGCGGCATCTCGCCGGGCGGCTCGGTGTCGCCTTCGACGAGCTCGCCACCGGGCGTTCGGCCCGGCTCGTGACCGAGTTGCGGCTGCGGCTCACCGAGGCGCAGCGCGTCTTCGCCGTCGGTGAGGCCGAGGCGGCGGCGGAGCAGTACGCCGAGCTGCTCGTCGAGGCCGAGACGCAGGAGCTGGCCGGGGAGCAGGCCGCCGCGCTGCTCGGGCTCGGCGAGTGCGCCCTGGAGACGGGCGAGCTCGTGGCCGGCCGGCAGTACTTCGAGCGGGCCGAGGCCTGTCTCGCCGGCGCGCCGCTGCCCGCACGGGTGCCGGCGCTGCGCGGGCGGGCCGTCGCGCACTATCTCGCCGGGGAACTCCGCTACGCCGTCTACCTGCTGGAGACCACCCTCGACGAGCTGAATCGCGGTGGCCTGCACGACCCGGACGCCCTGCTGCTGCTCTACGCCAGCGCCATCGGGCCCTACATGGACATGGGCGCGCACGCCCGCGCCGCCCAGGCCGCCGAGTTCGCCCTGGCACTCGCCCCGCAGTCCGGCGACCCGGCCCTGGTCGCGCGCATGCACCGGTCCGTCGCCCGCACCCTGGTCGCCGAGGGCCGCCTCGCCGAGGCCGACGCCTCGCTGGCCAAGGCGGCCGAGCTGTACCGGGGCCTCCAGATCCGCACCGAACTCGCCAACTGCCACTGGATGCGCGGCTACGTCTACGCCCAGGACGGACAGCTGGAGCGGGCGGAGGCCGAGTTGCGGGAGGCCCTCGGCATGCTGTCGGCCAAGCGCGCCGCCCTCTACAGCAGCCAGGTCGCCGTCGAACTGGCCGACGTGCTCCACCGGCGCGGGCAGTCCGAGGAGGCGGCGGCCCTGCTGCACGGCGTCCTCGACGACCTGTCCCCCGAGCGCGGCGCCGTCCACTCCGCCGCCGCGCACCGCCTCCTCGGCATCATCGCCGAGGACGCCCGCCGCACGGAGGACGCCGAGGAGCACTACGTCCGCGCCCTGAGCCTGCTGGAGCGGGCGGGCGCGGCCGGCGACCTGGCCGACCTGTGCCGCCTGCTCGGCGACCTGCTGCGCCGCACCGGACGGGTGGAGGCGGCCCTGGACGCCTACCGGACGGGTCTCGGGCACCGTACGGCCCCCGGCACCACCACCCTCGGGCCCGCGCCCGCGCAGCCTCCCCTGTGAGGGCGCAGGGGCCTCACACGCTCGTGCGGGTTAGCCTCCTCGCGGGACGCGGACGACCGGGGCGGGGCACGTGGAGAACCAACGGACAGTGGCCGACGGCATACGGCTGGGCCTGCGGGCCCTCGTGTACGCCGTCCTCGGGGGCGCCGCGCTGATCGCCATCGGGACGGTCGTGTCGGTGCTCGGGCCGATGCTGGCGCTCGATCTCTACACGCCACCCGTCGCGGCCTGGTGGACGGTGTTCACCGCGATCACCGTCCAGGGCGTGCCCTTCCTGCTGCTGGGCACGGTCGTGTCGGCGGCGATCGGCGCGTTCGTGCCGGAGCGGGTCTTCCAGCGGTTGCTGCCCCGCCGCACGGTGTTCGCCGTGCCGGTCGCGGGGGCGGCGGGGGTCGTCCTGCCCGGCTGCGAGTGCGCGTCCGTGCCGGTGGCGGGCAGCCTGATGCGGCGGGGTGTCGCCCCGGCGGCCGCCCTCGCCTTCCTGCTGTCCGCGCCCGCGATCAACCCCGTCGTCCTGGTGGCGACCTCCGTCGCCTTCCCGGGGCAGCCGGAGATGGTCCTCGGCCGGCTGGTCGCCTCGCTCGGCACGGCCGTGGTGATGGGGTGGCTGTGGGCGCGGTTCGGGCGGGAGGAGTGGCTGCGGCCGCCGAAGCGCGGCACCGCGCACGAGCCGGGCGGCGGGCCGCGTGCCTTCGTCTCCGGCCTCCAGCACGACTTCCTGCACGCCGGCGGTTTCCTCGTGGTCGGCGCGGCCGCCGCGGCGACCTTCGGCATCGTCGTACCGACGTCGGTGCTGGAGGTGTTCACCGGCTCGGCCTGGCTGTCGGTGCTGCTCCTGGCCGTACTGGCGGTCGTGCTGTGCGTGTGCAGTGAGGCCGACGCGTTCGTGGCGGCGTCGCTGAGCGGCTTCTCGCCCACCGCGCGGCTGGCGTTCATGGTGGTCGGGCCGATGGTCGACCTGAAGCTGATCGCGCTCCAGACGGGCACGTTCGGCAGGTCCTTCGCGCTGCGGTTCTCCTCCGTGACCTGGCTGGTGGCCGTCGCGAGCAGCGTCCTGGTGGGGTGGTGGCTGCTGTGAGGCGTTACGGACCGGCCGTGCTGCTCGCCCTCGTGGGAGCGGCGGTCCTGCGGGTGTCGCTCTTCAGCGACCTGTATCTGCGGTACGTGCAGGTCGGGCTGCGGCCGTATCTGGTGGTGTCGGGGGTGGTGCTGGTACTGCTCGCGGTGGTGGTGGCGGTGCTGGTGCGGACGGAGGGTGAGCAGGAGGACTCGGAGAAGCCGGAGGACCCGGAGAGCTCCGAGGACCCGGAGGATCTTTACTCCCACCTCGGCCACACCCACGGCCCCGCCGGACCCCGCGTCGCCTGGTTCCTCACTCTTCCCGCCCTGGCCCTGCTGCTGTTCCCGCCACCCGCCCTCGGCTCCTACAGCGCGGAGCGCGAGGCCGACCGGCGTGCGGCCCGGGGCGTCGGAACCTTCCCGGCCCTGCCGCCCGGGAACCCGCTCGACCTCGCCCTCGGCGACTTCGGCTCCCGGGCGGTCTACGACAGAGGCCGCTCCCTGAAGGGACGCACGGTCCGGCTCACCGGCTTCGTCACCCGCGACGCCGACGGCACCTGGTACGTCACCCGCCTCCTCGTCTCCTGCTGCGCCGCCGACGCCACCACCGCCAAGGCCGAGGTACGCGGCTCCGGCGCCCCGCCCGTCGACACCTGGGTCACGGTCACCGGCACCTGGCGCCCGGAAGGCGAGCTGGGCTCGGACGCCGCCTGGCCGCCGGTCCTCGACGCCACCTCCGTACGGCGGGTGCGGCAGCCGGACAACCCGTACGAGAAGCGCTGAGGGCAGGACCTGCGGCGACGGGCCTCCGCAGGGTTTCGCCCCACCCGCGACGGGTAGTCGGGGCACCATTCGGGAGGGCTCGGAGGCCGCCGCAGACCGGTCGCCCGGGCGGGCGGCGCTCGCCGGCCCGTCCAGCAGCCGGCGGGGTCAGGCCCGGAAGAGCGTCGATGGTGAAGGCCGGTGATCGAAGGAGGCGGTGGTCGTGCGGCCCAGGGATGATCCCCCAGGTGCCCCAGGCGACGACCCCGGTCCGCGCACAGGCGGCGGTGACCTGGACCTGGACGGGATCCGGGCCGCCGATGTGATCGCCAGGGGCGTGCGCGGCGCCGAGCCCGGGGAGGTCCCGGGACGGCTGTGCGAGGTGGCGGTCGAGCTGCTGCCGGTGGACGGCGCGAGCGTGTCACTGCGCAGTGAGGGCATGCCCGTCCAGCTGAGCGCGAGCAGCGCGCAAGCCGCGCACCTGGCGCAGATCCAGGCGACGCTGGGCGACGGCCCCTGCCAGAGCGCGGTGCGGGACGGGGCGCCCGTGCTCGCCTGCGATCTGACGACCGGACGTGACGCGGGCCGCTGGCCGGTCTTCGCCCAGCAGGCGACGGAGGCCGGGGTACGGGCGGTGTACGCGGTGCCGCTGGGCAGCGACTCGGTGTGCGTGGGCACCCTCGACCTGTACCGCGACAGCCCCGGCGGGCTCACCGACCGGCAACTGCACGTGGCCCGGCTCGTGGCCGGTGTCATGACGGTGGCCCTGATGGCACTGCCGCGCGAGGCCGACGCCGAGTGGCGGGACGAGGAGACCTGGCTGAGCGGACTGGGCGCGGACCACGAGGAGGTCTACCAGGCCGTCGGCATGATCATGGCGCAGCTCGGCATCAGCGCCGACGACGCGCTGGCACGGCTGAGGGCGGACGCCTTCGCACGCGGCTGCACGGCCCTCGACGCGGCCCGCGACGTGATCGCCCACCGCAGGCGTTTCGACCCGTACTGAGTGGGACCCGGCCGGCGCCGGTCAGATCCGTGCCTCGCCCTGCTTCCTGATCTCGGCCAGGCGTTGCGCCCCGAGTTCCGCGGCCTGCTGCGTGACCTCCTCGTACACCTCGTCGAGGCCGGCGTTGGTGAGCGTGATCGTCTCCTCGCCGACCCGCACGGCCGCGAGGTCCATCGTCAGGTACGTCAGCTCCCCGTCCTCCGTCTCGCCGGCCAGGGTGACCCGCAGGGCCTGGCGGGCGTCCCCCACCGGCGGCAGCGGCATGTCACCGACCTGGACGGACTGGACGCCGCCGCGCGTGGTCGCGGCCGTGAACTCGCCGCACTTCCCCGGCAGCGACTCCAGCCAGGCCAGGGCGCGGTCGGCGTCCGCCGGGGGATGGGCGGCGACGTGGTAGCGCAACTGGGCGTCGGTGTCGGCGTCGTCGAACGCGGCCGTCGCCCGCGGGCCGGCCGGGGTGCCGAAGAGTTCCTCCGTGTAGAGGACGTCGAGCAGCCGCTGGCAGTCAGGATCCTCCGTGGTCGCCTTGAGCAGCCCGTCGCGCCAGGTCCTGGCACCCTGCGTCGGTCCCCACGGCTCCCCCAGATCGACCGCGGTGATCAGCGCCGCCTGCGCCTGGGCCTCGGTGAGGCCGGCCCCGGAGCGTGCGGGCCGCTCGCCGGCGGGCGACGCGCCGGTGGGGGAGGCGGAGGCGGAGAACCACCGTGGCCGCGACTCGTCCTGGAGGGAACAGGCGGCCGTGGTGAGCAGGGCCGTCACCGACAGCGCGGTGGCGAGGAGGGCGCGGGCACCTGGGCCGCGTCGGCCGGCCGGGGGCTGGGGCATCGGAGGGCCTCCTGCGGGAAGTTCATGGAGGTGCCTCGGGACGGGGCGGGCTCTCCAAGATCGGGTACGTGCTCTTACGGCACCACCGCGACGGGCGGCACACCAGTGCGACGGGCTGTTCGGGTGAGGGGCACACGGGCGGCCGGTGCCGGCCATAAAGCCGTCGCCCCGCGCACCGCCCTCCTGTTACGGTCCCGCCCATGAAGCGCGCCAAGCCGTTCCCGTCTCTCACGACGACGCCGGAGAGTGTCCCGGCGCGCTGACAGCTGACGCAGATGTCCGAAGCCCCGGGGCGAGTGCCCCGGGGCTTTGCCGTGGTGGGGGTACCACCCGGCTCGAGCGGAGCCGAGAGCTGGGGGAGCCCGCCTCAAGACCCGAGGAGCCCGCCATGCGCGACCACAAGCACGACCACCGACGGCTCGGTCGTGAACTGAACCTCTTCGACACCGATCCGCTGATGGGCGCGGGGCTGCCGTACTGGCTGCCCGACGGCGCGATCGTGCGGCACACCCTGGAGGAGTACGTCCGCGAGGCGGAACAGCGGGCCGGCTACCGGCACGTGTACTCGCCCGTCCTCGGCAAACGCGAGCTGTACGAGATCTCCGGGCACTGGAACCACTACAGCGAGGACATGTTCCCGCCGATGGACCTCGGCTCGGAGCAGGTTCTGCTCCGCCCGAGCCTGTGCCCGCACCACGCCCTGATCTACCGCTCCCGCTCCCGCAGCTACCGCGAACTGCCCCTCCGCATGGCGGAGCTGGGCGGCATGTACCGCTCGGAGCTGTCCGGCGTCCTCGGCGGCCTGACCCGGGTACGGGCCATCACCCTCAACGACGCGCACATCTTCTGCACCCTGGAGCAGGCCGTCGAGGAGGCGCGTGCCGCGCTGGAGCTGATCGGCCGGGCCTACGCGGACCTGGGCATCCGCGCGGCCCGCCACCGTCTCTCCCTGCCCGGCGAGGGCGGCAAGTACGTGGCGGACCCGGACCTGTGGCGGCGGGCCACCGCCCTGCTGCGCGAAGTCCTGGACGGCTCGGGCATCCCCTACGAGGCCGCCGAGGGCGAGGCGGCCTTCTACGGCCCGAAGATCGACGTGCAGATCGCCGACCCCGCCGGGCGGGAGGCCACCCTCTCCACCGTCCAGATCGACTTCCACCAGCCCGAACGCTTCGACCTGCACTACATCGGCCCCGACGGGGCGAAGCACCGCCCGGTCATGGTGCACCGCAGCGTCATCGGCAGCGTGGAACGCGCGGTCGCCCACCTCGTCGAGGCCCACGGTGGAGCCTTCCCGCCCTGGCTGGCCCCCGTACAGCTGGTGGTGCTCCCGGTGGGCGACGACCAGGCGGGCCACGCCCACGAACTCGTCCGCCGCGCCCGCGAACTCGGCCTGCGCGCCGAGGTGTCCGGCCCCGGCCAGGGCACCCTCGCCGCCCGTGTCCGCGCCGCTCGACCGGCCCCGTACCAGGCGGTGATCGGCGGCCGGGAGGCCGAAGCGGACCAGGTGGCGCCGCGCCTGCGGGACGGGCGGCGGCCGGCCGCACTGCCCGCCGCCGAGTTCCTGCGGCGTATCGCGGACCGGGTGGCGGCCCGTGGCAGCGAGTTGTGGGAGGCGGCGTAGGAGCGGGTGCGCGGCCCTCGTCCGTCCGGCCGGCCGGGGGCCCGTCCCGGATGCGGAGTCGGCGCAGGCCGTAGGGTCGCTCGTGCGGAGCCCGGTCCGGGCCCCGCGCTCGGACAGTGGAAGGAGCCACCGCCGTGACCGACGGTCAGCGTATTCCGGTGATCATCGACTGCGACACCGGCGTCGACGACGCCCTCGCCCTGCTGTTCGCCGTACGGCACCCGGCACTCGACGTGCGGGCGATCACCTGCGTGGCCGGGAACACGGACGTGGACGGCGTGGTCCGCAACACCCTGACCGTGCTGGAGGTGGCCGGTGCCGGTGACATCCCCGTCGCCCGGGGTGCCGAGCGTCCGCTGATCGAGCCCGTGCGGACGGCACGGCATGTGCACGGGCAGGACGGGATGGGCGATCTGGGGCTGCCCGCGCCGACCCGCGTGCCCGTCGACGTGGACGCGGTGACGCTGCTGCGTCGCGAGATCCTCGCCTCGCCGAGGCCGGTCACGCTGATTCCCATGGCGCCTCTGACGAACATCGCGCTGCTGCTGCGGACGCACCCCGAGGTGACCCGCAACATCGAGCGGATCGTGTTCATGGGCGGCGCGGTGGCGACCGGGAACGCCACGCCGGTCGCGGAGTTCAACGTGTGGCACGACCCGGAGGCCGCCGCGGTCCTGCTCACCGCGGGTGTGCCGATCACGATGTACGGCCTGGACGTGTTCAAGAGGGTTCTGGTGCCCGCGGGGGAGGTGCAGCGGCTGCGGTCGAGCGCGGAGCCGAGCCTGCGGATGGCCGGTGAGCTGCTCGCCCACCGGGACCCGGCCACGTCGGGCGATCCCACGCCCATGGGCGGCCTCGGTGACGCGGGTGCGGTCTGCGCGGTCGTCGACCCGAAGGGCCTGACCACCGAGCGCCTGCCGGTCGAGGTCGTCCTGGCGCCGGGGCCCGCGCGCGGCCAGACGATCGTCGACCGCCGGCCACGGCTCGGGGAGTCCGAGATCCACGAGGGCATGCGCGAGCAGCCGCTGGTGGAGGTGGCGTTGGACGTGGACGTGGAGCGGTACGTGAACCTGTACCTGGAGACCGTGTAGCGCTGCCCGTTCGAATACGGCCCTGACGGGTCCCTGGTGGGACCCGTCAGGGCCGTTTCTCTCGGACGGGTGCCGCCCTGGGGGTACCTCCCAGGCCCTTAAGGCACTGGGGGAGGCACGACCGCCCGCGACTAAGCGGCGTTGCGCTTCGCCGCGCGGCGGCGGGTGGTGAGGACGATGGCCGCGCCGCCCGCGAGGAGCGCTGCCGCGCCGATGGCGATCGGGCCCGTGCTGCTGTTGGCGCCCGTTTCGGCGAGGTCGCCACCGCCGCCGTTCGGCTTGGGGGCCGGGGGCGTCGTCGACTCGGAGGCGGACGGGGTGGGCGTGTCCGTTTCCGTGGCGGGGGGCGTCGAGGGCTCGGCGGGCTCCGACGGGGTGGCCGGCGGCGTGGTCTCCTCGGTCGGCTCCGAGGGGGTGGCCGGGGGCGTCGAGCTCGCCGGGGGCTCCGCCGGCGGGGGCGTCGTCGTGCAGTCCTTCGTGCCGCCGTTCCAGGCCGCGATCAGCTTGTCCTTGATGACCGGACGGTCCGGGCCCTTGGGCAGCTCGCCGTGCTCGAAGCCGTCCTTCGCCTCGAGGTCGCCGTCGAACTTGACCGCGCCCCGGTAGAGGTCGATCTGCCCGAAGCAGCCCTTGTCCGGGATGGCGATGTCGAGCGAGTCGGTGCCGCCCGGCTTGACCGTGACCGTGTCGAAGTCGACGAACACCTGCTCGCCGGAGGTCTCGAAGGTCGCACCGTGCGCGAGGTAGGAGGCCAGGGAGGCCGTGCACGTCGTCGCGTCACCGGCCGTGCGGACCTTGATGTGGACCTTGCCGTCCTCGGTCGGCTTCAGGTTCTGGTCGTCGACCTTCACCGAGTCGAAGAAGTTCACACCGTCGAGCGAGAACTGGCAGCGGTCGGTCACGGTCTCCGTGCCCGCGCCGGTCCCGGGCTTGTAGGTGCCGCCGGACGACCAGCCGTCACCACCGGGCGTCCCGGTGGCGAACGCGGTGGTGGCGGATGCGGCGCAGAGGGCGAGGGCCGCGGCGCCCGTCCCCAGCAGGCGGCGCGCGGTGACACGTCTCGCTATGGACATAGGGGTATCCCGTTTCTTGGCGTGTGCCTGAACCCGGGTGACGGCAAGCGGGCAGCGCGCGGCGCACGGCTGCCGGGGGCCACACCGGGGTGAGTGGTCTGAGAAACACTGGGCTCATTGGTCACATGCGCCTCAGTGCGCCCCCATCGTGGCCGTGCCGCAGGAGGCTGTCAACCTGCGGGTATGCAATGAGAGTTGCTCCGTCATCACACTTTCATCACAGCGGGAATGGATCACTCCGATCGATGTGATGGTTCGTTTTTCCGGCATTCTGGACAGATTCAATGCTGTCGCCCGTATGCCCTGCGAAGGAGACCGCGTGACCGATCGCTCCACCCTCGACCTGTCGTCCCGGGATCCCGACTGGTGGCGCCAGGCCGTCGTCTACCAGATCTATCCCCGCAGCTTCGCCGACGCCGACGGTGACGGCCTCGGTGACCTGCGCGGCATCACCCGGCGCCTGACCCACCTCGCCGCCCTGGGCGTGGACGCCCTGTGGCTGAGCCCGTTCTACCCGTCCGAACTCGCCGACGGCGGCTACGACGTCGCCGACCCCCGGGGCGTCGACCCGCGCCTGGGCACCCTCGACGACTTCGACGCCCTGGTCGCCGAGGCCCACCGGCTCGGCCTGAAGGTCATCGTCGACATCGTGCCCAACCACTCCTCGGACCAGCACGTCTGGTTCCAGGAGGCGCTGCGCTCCGGGCCCGGATCCGCGGCCCGCGACCGGTACGTCTTCCGCGACGGCCGCGGCGAGCACGGCGAACTCCCGCCCACCGACTGGCAGTCCGTCTTCGGCGGCAGCGCGTGGAAACGGGTCCCCGACGGCCAGTGGTACCTGCACCTGTTCGCTCCCGAACAGCCCGACCTCAACTGGGAGAACCAGGAGGTCCGCGCCGACTACCGCACCACCCTGCGCTTCTGGTCCGACCGCGGGGTCGACGGCTTCCGGGTCGACGTCGCCCACGCCCTCGTCAAGGACCTGAGTGAACCGCTGCGCGACCTCGGCGCGCCCGAGCTGAGCCGCGAGGAGGCCCTCACCGGCATGCCGCCGGGCACGCACCCGTTCTACGACCGCGACGACGTGCACGAGATCTACCGCGACTGGCGCAAGATCCTGGACGCCTACCGCCCGCCCCGGATGGCCGTCGCCGAGGCGTGGGTGCCCGGGGCCCGGCGCGCGCTCTACGCCCGTCCGGACGAGCTCGGCCAGGCCTTCAACTTCGAGTACCTGGAGGCCGGTTGGGGCGCGGACGAGCTGAGGCAGGTCATCACCGAGTCGCTGGCCACCGCCCAGGCGGCGGGCGCCTCGGCCACCTGGGTGCTGTCCAACCACGACGTCGTCCGCCATGCCTCCCGGCTGATGCTCCCGCCCGGCACCGACCTCAACGCCTGGCTGCTCTCCGGCGGTCACGCCCCGGCCGTCGACGAGGCGGCCGGGCTGCGCCGGGCCAGGGCGGCCACCCTGCTGATGCTGGCGCTGCCCGGCTCGGCCTACGTCTACCAGGGCGAGGAACTCGGCCTGCCCGAGGTCGCCGACCTGCCCACCGAGGTGCTCCAGGACCCGATCTGGGAGCAGACGGGCCACGTCCGCAAGGGCCGTGACGGCTGCCGGGTGCCGCTGCCGTGGACCACGACCGGACCGTCGTACGGCTTCGGGCCGGGCGGCGCCTGGCTGCCGCAGCCGCCCGGCTTCGCCGCCTACGCCGTCGAGGCGCAGGACGGCGTCGAGGGCTCGACCCTGGAGCTGTACCGCACGGCCCTGAAGCTGCGCCGCAAACTGCTCGACGGCGAGGAGCTGACCTGGGCGGTGGACGCCCCCGACGGCGTGCTCCAGTTCGACCGCTGCGAGGTCTGGCGCTGCGTGACGAACCTGTCCGCCGCGGCGGTCCCGCTGCCCGCCGGTGAGGTACTGCTGAGCAGCGCCCCACTGGAGGACGGCCGGCTGGGGCCGGACACCACGGTGTGGCTCGGGCGGTAGGCCTGGGCCCGGCTCGCCCCGCCGGGTGGGGACGCGGCGGGGCGAGCGGAGGCGGCCGGGCCTGACGGTCCGGCACCGGCAGGTAGCCGGATGGCGCTCGGGCACGGCGGCCATGGGGGCGTTCAGGTCACGGCGGCCGGTGCGTGCCCTCCGCCGTACGCGCCTGCGCGGGGCGCCCCACCGCTGTGCGGGCGCCCGGCGTCCGCCAACCGCACGGCCCAGCAACAGGCGCCACCTGCGGGAACACCCCGGGAGAATCGCTTGGCAGAGCGCCGTCGACGTCCGTACAGGGAGCCCCGCCCGCCATGAAGCAGGTCCAGGAAGACAGCAGCCGTGGCGGGGGCCGTCTTCGCGGGCGTGCTCGCGTGGCCCGGCCCGTCGGCGGCTGCCCGGGACGGTGAGCTGTGGGGTACCGCGACCATCGCACCCGGCCGGGAGGGCATCGTCGAGGTCGCGGGCTCCCATGGCGCCGCGCCGGGCGCCACGCTGACGCTGACGGCGCCCCGGGGCGCCCGTGTGACGGCCACGCCGCTCGACGCGCCCGGCTACCTCGGCCGGATCGCCGCCGACGGCCGCAGCGGGACGTACACCGTCGCCGGCGACGCGGCCGGGCAGGCGTGGCAGGGCCGTACGTTCCCCTTCGTCCTCGCGGTCCCCGACGACGCCGTGCCCGGCACCCGGCTGCGCGACTGCGTCCTGCTGATCACCGACGTGCACGGCGTACGGCAGGAGGCCGGCCGGTGCACCGTGACCGTGGGTCTGACCGGGCCGACGCTGACCCGTCCGCTGTCCGGTGTGCCGCTGGACGGGCGGCCGCCGATCGCCGGTACGGCGCACGCCGGCGCCCGGATCACCGTCCGCGAAAAGGACGACCGGGAGGCGTGCGCGACCACCGCCGCTCCCGACGGCACCTGGTCCTGCACCCCGGGCCCGGCGTTCCCGGCGGGCGCCAACCGGCTCCAGGCGGTCGCCACCCTGAACGGGGTGAGCGCCATGAGCGAGCAGATCGACATCTCCGTGGCGGACGCCGGCTCCGGTCAGTAGCGCACGGCCCGGGCGACCTCGGCCCGGACCTCGCCGGACAGGTCATGGGTGCTGCGGGCGGTGGCCGTGGCGGAGTCGCCCGCCTGCACGTGCTCCACGGTGACGATCACCGTGTCGACCAGCCGGCCCCCGGCGTCGTCGAAGTCGACCTGGACGGCGAAGGACCTGGCCGAGTCGTCGGTGTTGTCGACGGTGACCTCGGCGCGGGCCCGGTCGTCGGAGCCGACGGTGGTCGCGCCGACCTTCACATCGCCCTTGACGTCGATGCCGCCCCGGATGTCGTCGAGCCGGCGTCCGGCCTCCGCCGTGGCCGACTCCACCGCCTCGGAGGCCTGCGAGGCGATCGACCCGACCGCCGACTCCGCCTCGCGGGCGGTGTCCGCGGGGCTGTCGCCGCCGCAGCCGGTGAGCACGGCGGACAGGGCGAGCGCCAGCGCCGCACCGCCCGTCGCCCAGCGCGTCCGGTGGTGGCGGGCCGCAGCGGCAGCAGCCATGTCGCCTCCTTGCTCCTTCGGACGTCCTACGGCCTCACGGCGCCCCTGCATCCCGTGTCCCCGAGGCCCGCGGCGTCACGTGTGCCCGATGCCGCCGCCGCCGAACGATCCGCTGGATCCGGGCAGCCAGCGGCGGGGCTTCTGGTCCTTGCCCGTCCTGGTGCTCGCGTGGTGCAGCTCATGGGGCAGCAGCCGCTCGCCGTCGCGCGTCACGACCGGCATCTCGTCGGGCTCACGCATCTCCCGCATCTCACGGACCGGCCCGCCGGCCGGGAGATGCGGCTGCTCCTCGGGGGAGGGGTGGTGCGTGTCCTTGTCCATGACCCGCATCCCGACCCGCACGGCCCAGATCAGCGCGAGGGCGATGACCGCCCCGCCGATGAAGGCGATGGTCACGGCGACCGCGTGATCTGAGGACGCCGCCAGCAGTTCATACGTTGCCGTACTCATGCTCCGATTATCGCCGACGTAATGCGATAAAGCGCCCGCAATGTCCACACCTGGGCATCCGCCCCGGGACCGGGCAACCTTCGCGGGGCCTGCGACGACCAGACGGTGATACCCCGTACCCCCACACGAGGGAGATCACCATGCGCAGACACCTCGCACGGCTGCTCACCGTGCTCGCCGTGCTGGCGGCGGCGTTAGCCACCCCCGGCATGGCGAGCGGCAAGGCGCAGGCCGCCGACGAGTGGAACCCGCCCGCGCACCTCGTCCAGCCCCTGAACGAGGTGTGGAACCACGTCGAGTCGACCTACGGCAACCTGTACGGCTTCCGCAACTACGGCTGGGACCAGGTCATGGCCAACCGCGGAAGCGTCAACTACTGCGTCCGCTGGGAGTCCGACGCCCCGGTCAGCGCCGCCCTGCGCGACCGGATCCACGCCGCGCTGAAGAAGCAGTTCGGCAAGTGGATGACGGCCATGACCGAGAACGGCAAGGGGCACAACGCCTGGCCGTACACGAACGTCCCCGTCAACATCGTCGGCTGGGCGGTGAAGAACCGCTCCACGCTCCAGTGGACCGACAACTCCGTCGACATCTACACCGGCATCCTCGACAGCGGCGGCGCCCCGCAGTGCGCTCCCGACTGCGGCCGCTTCTTCCACCAGAACGGCGACTACTCGAAGTGCCCGGGCGGCGCCGCCCGCCACTACGACCAGTCGCTGTGGCTGACCAAGGGCTTCGGCGGCGGCGCGGGCGGTGACTGGGGCCAGCGCATGGGCCAGGAGTACTTCACCGGCGCCCTGAACCAGGAGAACATCCACATCTACCTGCACGAGGTCGGCCACACCTTCGGCCTCGACGACTTCTACGACTGGTCGCCGACCGGCCAGTGCTGCTTCCTGATGAAGGCGGGCAGCGCCACGCAGATCACCGAGTTCGACAAGTGGATGCTGCGCGACTTCTGGCGCCATCTGAAGAGCCGCTACGGCCTCTGACCGACGCCGGGCGGTGCGGGCGGCCCCGGCTCCCGTGCCGCTCCGCGGCGTACGGTGGAAGAACCGGGGGTATTCCGCAACCGGTGGCCGGCGGTCTCCCGGCCACGCCCCCCGTTCGCAGCAGGAGTCCCGATGACGTCCGCCTCCTCGCCCTCGCCGCCCTTCCCGGCCCCCTCCGAGGTCCGGCTGAGACTCGCGGTCCAGCCGCGCCTCGGCCGCACGGCCCGCCGTATCGACGGGGCGTGGTGGCCCCGGTCGTACGACCTGGCCGCGGAACTGCCCGGCCTGCTGGCCGTGCTGCCGCGCTCGTGGGGCCGGATCAGCAGCGTCCTGGTCCACGGGGACACCTGGCTCGACTGCCCGGAGCACCTGGACGTCGCCGGCCAGGAGGTCCACGTGGGCCGCAGGGACTCGCCGGCCACCCCGGACACCGTCTGCCTGCTCGCGCCCGGCCGGGGCCGCTGGGACCTGCTGGTGGTGCCGCCCGCGACGGCGGAGGAGGAGGCGGTCGGACTCATGGAGCGGGCCGTTACTGAGGGCGAGTGACGCCGGGGAGCTAGTGCGCGAGCAGCACCAGCGCCAGGGCGACCAGCGCCGGGACGGTCTGGACGAAGAGGATCTTCCGGCTGGCGGTGGCCGCGCCGTACACCCCCGCGACCGCGACGCACACCAGGAAGAACACCGAGACCTGGAAGCCCACCGGGTCGGACGCCACCGCGCCCCAGAGCAGGCCGGCGGCGAGGAAGCCGTTGTAGAGGCCCTGGTTCGCGGCCAGGGCCTTCGTGCCTTCCGCGAACTCGGCGGTGGTGCCGAAGGCTCCGCGGGCCCGCGGAGTGGTCCACAGGAACATCTCCAGCACCAGGATGTAGGCGTGGAGGGCGGCGAGGGCCAGCACCGCGAGGGTGGCGAGGGTCGACATGGGCCGCATCATCGCAGGCTCCCCGGCCGCCCTCGCCCGGCCGTCCTCGTTCGGGCCCGCCCGGGAGGCGGCGCGGGGCGCCGGGTGGCAGATTGCGGGCAGTGGAAGGCCGGTCCGGGCCGTCGCGTCCCCGCGTGTGCCGCTCGGGAGCCCGGCCCGGCCTTCCCGCCAGGCGCGGGTCGGGGCCGATCCGGAACGTCGCGCATTCGGCGGACCGTAGGACTGGGGATACGTGACGGCCCAGCTCGACGGGCTGACCGAGGCCGCCGTCCAGGAGTGCGTCCGCGCCCGCGCGGCTTCCGGGGGGGTCGTGACGATCGCACACCGGCTGTCCACCGTGATCGACGCGGACACCATCGTGGTGATGGAGGCCGGGCGGGTCCGCGCCCGGGGCAGCCACGGGGAACTGCTCGCCACGGACGCGCTGTACCGGGAGCTGGTGGAGGCCCTGCGGATCGCGGCGGACGCGCAGGCGGTGTGACGAGGGCCGGGAGTGGAGGATCTCGGGGCCGGGTCCGCCGTTCGGCCGAGGGAGTGGCTCGCGTGGTCGTGAGCGGTGGCCGTTCGGCCGAGGTGGCGGGACCGGTCCCGGCAGGAGATTGAGGGTCGGTCCTCGACCCCGTGGCAGAGGTGAGTGAGGGCCCGTCCCTCCGCCCTGTCACAGGAGCACGGCCATGGCCCTTCAGTTCCAGTCCGCGTCGAGCGCGCCGGCGGTCCCCGCCCCACGCGCGCTCCGTCACCGGGAGGGCCTGCGGCGGACCCCGCGCGGAGCGCGCCGTCGGGACGGCCTCTACTGGGCCGGGTCGGCGGTGTTCGCGCTCGCGCTGGCCGTGGTGACGACGCTGCCCGCCCACCGGGTGTGGGGTGTGTGTGCGGCCCTCGGTTATGCGGGTGCGGCGGTCCTGGCAGGCCGCACTCCGTACGCCTGGGGCCGGGCGAGCGCGCTCGCGGCGGTCGCGGGCTCGGTGCTGCTGCCGCTGGCGGTGCTGACGGTGCTGGGCACGGCCCAGTCGGAGGTCGGTGTCGTCGAGCACTCCGGCGACCTGCTGCTCGCCACCGGCAGTCCCTACGCCCCGCATCCGTCGCTCGTGGACGACTTCAACCCGTACCTGCCGGGCATGGCCCTGCTCGGCCTCCCCCACGCCCTGCTGGGCGACATCCCGCTGACGGACGCCCGGCTGTGGTTCGCGGCGGTGTTCCTGGGCGCGCTGGCCGTGGCGGCCCGGCCCGGGGGTGGCCGGGTGCGCGGGGGCTGGAGGCACGGGGTACTTTCCGCCGCACGTACGGCGGTCCCGGCCGACCCGGTCAACCCCGCACTGCTGCTGGCCAGTTGTCCGGCCGTCGCGCTGGCGCTGGCGGTGGGCGGGGTCGATCTGCCGGTGATCGGGCTGATGTGTCTGGGGCTGGCCCTGGCCGGGCGAAGCGGCGGGGCCGTGGGCGCGGGGGCGGCGATGGGGGCCGCGGCGGCGCTGAAGTGGACGGCCTGGCCGCTGCTGCCGGTCGTGCTGGTGCTGCTCGCGGTGACCGCGGGGCGCCGGGCCGCCGTCCGTGCCGCGGTGACGGCCCTGGCGGTGGCGGCGGCCGGTGTCGTGCCGTTCGCGCTCGTCGATCCGCACGCGTTCGTCGAGCACGTGGTGCTGTTCCCGCTCGGCGCGGCCGGCGCCGGATCACCGGCGACCAGTCCGCTGCCCGGTCACCTGCTCGCCGCCCATGTGCCCGGGGGCCGCGCCATCGCCGTGGCGGCGCTGGCCGCGACCGCCGTCGGGATGGCGATCTGGCTCCTGGCCCGGCCGCCGCGCACGGTCGTCGCCGCGGCGGACCGGGTGGCGCTCGGGCTGGCCCTGGCCATGTGCCTGATGCCGGCCACGCGTTTCGGCTACCTCGTCTATCCGCTGGTCCTGGCCGCGTGGTTCCGACGTGACCGCTTTCTGCCGTCACATGGCCGATTCTCCGTTGCCCATGAGCCTCAACTTTGATCAGCTGTCTCACTGGTCTTGTTCGATTCTGATCGAGCGATGCACGGCTCCCAGGGGGGAGCTTGTGACAAGTGGGGGAGTTTCCTTGATGCATCACGATTCCGTCGTGCTGCGCCGCGCCAGATTCCGGCGCGGCGCCGCCGCCCTGACGTTCGTGGCGTTGACCGCCGGCACCGCCCTGACGGGCGTACCGGTCGCCACGGCCGCCGGCAGCGCGGCCCTCGCCGGGAAGACCTGCACGCCGACGGAGGGGTTCTCCGGCTGCCGGCTGTTCGATCCGACGGGCGCCCGCGAGGAGTTCCAGGTCCCGGCCGGCGTCACGGCGCTGGACGTGCGGGCCTGGGGCCAGGGCGGCGAGGGCACCCCCTCCGCCAACGGCGGCGCGGGCGGCTACACCGCGGGCACGCTCAGCGTCACGCCCGGGGAGCGGCTGTCGCTCGCGGTCGGCGTCCAGCGCTTCGGTGACGCGCTCGGCGGCGCGGGCGGCGGCAAGCACGCCGCGGCCGGCGGCAACAGCAGCGGCGTCCGCACCGGCGACGGCAAGCCGCTGCTCATCGCCGCCGGTGGCGGCGGCGGGGGGTACGGCAACCCGGAGTCCGGCCACGGCGGCACCGGTGGCGGCGAGCGCGGCCAGGACGGCACCAAGCCGGAGCGCGGCGGCAAGGGCGCGGCCGGTCCCACCGGCGGCGCGGGCGGCGGCAACGGCACCCCCGGCGCCGACGCGTCCGCGGGCGGCAAGGGCGGTGCGGGCGGCTCCGGTTCGGGCGGCGAGGGCGGAGGCGGCGGTGCCGGCTACGCGGGCGGCGGCGGTGGCGGCGGCACGGACGAGGCCCGGGGCGCGGCCGGCAGCGGCGCGGGCGGCAGCGGCTACGCCGACCCGGACCGGGTGACCGGCGCCCGGCTGCTCAGCGGCGACCGCACCCAGGCCCCGGCAGAGAACGACCCCTTCTGGCAGGCCTCCGACGAACCGGTGCGCGGCGGCATCGCCGAGGGCGGCGTCAACACCGACCGCTCCGGCCACGGGCGGATCGTCCTCCAGTGGAAGACCTCCGCGATCGCGGAGCTCACCCAGGCCTCCGGAGGCGGCCAGACCGTCCCGCCGGGCGGCGGCGCGGACCCCGTGGCCGTGGTGGCCCGGGACAAGGCCGGCGACCCGGTCGAGAACGCCTCCGTCACCTTCACGGTCGAGGACCCGGACAAGCTCGGCGCCTCCTTCTTCGTCAAGGACGGCGCCGACACCACCGAGCTGGCCGTGCCGACCGACGCCCGGGGCCGCGCCCGGTCCGCGCCGCTCCAGGCGGGCAACGACAAGGAAGGCGCGTTCACGGTCCGTGCCGAGGCCGGCGGCGCCTCGACGGTCTTCACCGTGAAGGTGAAGAAGTCGTCCTACACCGTGACCGTAGCGGGCGGTGACGACCAGCAGGCCGAACAGGGCGAGGACTTCGCGGAGGCCCTCCAGGCCCGTGTGCTCAGGTCGGGCGCCACGGCCCCGGCCGGCACGGAGGTCGAGTTCCGGGTCGAGGACGACAGCGATGACGCTCCCCGCTTCGAGGACGGCGAGCAGGTCGTCCTGGTCAGGACCGACGACTGGGGCAAGGCCACGGCCCCGACGCTGACCGCCGGTGAGGGCACGGGCACGTACACCGTCGCTGCGTCGGTCGGTGACGCCATGACCCAGTTCGCGGTCGAGGTCGTCGCCGGTGACGGGCCCTCGGCGTCCCCGAGCCCCACGGCCGACCCGAGCGCCTCGGCCGACCCGAGCCCGTCGCCCAGCACGAGCACCTCGGGCACGACCGGCGGCACCGGCTCCTCGACCACGGGCGGCACGTCGACGGACCTCGACGACGGCAGCCTCGCCTCGACCGGCGCCGGCGGCATCGGCTTCCTCCTCGCGGCGGCCGCGGCCCTGGCCACGGTGGGCTTCGCGGCGTTCCGCCTCGCCCCGCGCCTGAGGCCCGGCTCCCGCGACGGCTCGTGACGCGGCGTGCGTAAGCGCCTGGCATCACGTCACCGCGCCTGACATCACGTCACAGCGACGACTGCCCGTACCCGGTCACCGGGTGCGGGCAGTCGCCGTTTCCGGCGCCGGAGAAGCAGGTGATGAGAGAGGTGCGCGTTTTGCGGAACCTTTGCCCGGGGGTCGGGCGTTGGGCCAGTGAGCGCGCGGGAGCGGGTTCGCGAGATGACTTCCGACGATTACCGAGGTGACTCAATGGCAGTCTGGGACAAGCTCAAGGACCAGGCCAAGGCTCTCCAGCAGAATCAGGGCGGGCGTGGCGCCACCGGTGGCCACAGCGGGGGGACGAGGTCCGGCGGTGGCAGCAAGGCCCAGCTGATCGGTGTACTGAAGACACAGCTCGGCTCGCTGAAGACCGAGTTGAAGAGCGGCGCCTACCGGGACGCGAGCATGGCGGTGTGCGCCCTGGTCGCGGCGGCCGACGGGCAGGTGGATCCGGCCGAGCGGCAGCAGGTCGAGTCGATGATCCTCAGCAACGACGTGCTCCAGAACTTCCCGCCGGAGCAGCTGCGGCAGCGTTTCAACAAGCATGTCGACCAGCTGACGATGAACTTCCAGCACGGCAAGGCCGAGGCCATGCAGGAGATCGCCAAGGCCGCCAAGAAGCCCACCGAGGCCCGGGCCGTGATCCAGACCGGCATGGTCATCGCCGGTGCCGACGGCCACTTCTCCCAGGCCGAGGCGACGGTCCTGCGCGAGGCCTGCGCGACGCTGGGGCTGTCCCCGGCCGAATTCCAGCTCTGAGTCCAGCGGCTAGGGGGTTTCCATCAGAAGCCCCCTCGGCCCCCTCGGCCCCCTAGGCCCCCCTCGGTCCCGCCCTCGGGGGCCCGCAGCGCGTCCACGGCGAGGCGGGCCGCCGTGCCGATGACCGCGTCGGCGGCGGGCTGGAGGGCGGAGGTGCGGGCCGTGCGCGTGAAGACGGCGACGGCGTAGCGGCCCCCGTCGGGATACTCGACCACGCCGACCTCGTTGCGCACGGTCGGCAGACTGCCCGTCTTGCCCGCCACATGGACGTCGTCGAAGGGAAACCCGGACGCCAGCCGGTGCGGCCACACCTGGAGCCCGAGGACCCGGCGGATGGCCGCGCCGTGCTCGGGCGTGCACGCCTCGTCGCGCCAGACGGCGGCGAGCAGCCGCGTCATGTCACGCGGGGTGCTGTGGTTGGTGCGGTCCGGGTCCAGCGCCCGCAGCCGCGCGACGACGTGCGGGTCGGCCAGCGACCGTGCGCCGCCGGGGCCGGCGTCCTCCTTGATGGTGGCGAGGAGTTCGCCGAAGGTGTGGACGGCGTGCGTGCCGGTGAGACCCAGGCGTGCCGTGGTGCGGTTGACGGCGTCGAGACCGACGCGGGCCAGCAGAAGGTCGGCGGCGGCGTTGTCGCTGACGGACATCATCAGATAGGCGAGGTCCCGCAGCGACAGGCGGGCGCCGTCGAGCATGGCGGCGAGTCCCGTCGGGCCGGCGGTGCGGCCCTCGGGCGGGCAGTCGACCTGCTCGGTGAGGTCCAGGCTCCCCGCCGCGGCCTGCTCGTGGAGCGTGACCAGCAGACAGAGCTTGTGGACGCTGGCGGTGCAGACCGGCTGGTCCGCCCCGGCGCCGAGCTGCGCGCCGCTGTCGATGTCGACGGCGTGCAGCCGGCCGGTGACCCCGGCGTCGGCGAAGGCCGCGTGGATGCGGGCGAGGGCGTCGGTCACAGCCAGTACTCCGTTGCCGGGCGCAGGTGCAGCGGGCGGGCAGGCAGGTCGGGGGTCGCGCCGGCGGTGCTGTGCAGCGCGTGCGTGGCGGCCTCGGCGAACGCCGCCACGGCGGCGTCCCCGCGCCCGGCGGGCCAGGCGACGGAGTGCCGCAGGGCCAGCGGCGCGCCGGTGAGGGGGCGCCATACGACCCCCTTTTCCGTGTCCACGCCCTCTGCGGCCTCGGCGCCCTCCTTCGCGTGCCCGTGCGTGTCCCGGGGGCCGAAGGCCACCGCCTCCGTGGACAGCACCAGTCCGCGTACGAAGCTGGAGCCCAGGGCGTGGCGTACGGCGGGTGGGGTGTAGCCGTTGCGGGCGCAGGTGGTCAGGAGGTCGTCGTAGACGGCCGGGGCGCCGGCGCGGGGGAAGAGGATCAGGTCGTGGCCGGTGAGGGAGGCGAGCGGTACCTCGTCGAGCCCGGCCGCCGCCGCGCCGCGCGGCAGCAGCACGCCCAGTTCGCGCCGCAGTACCGGGCCCAGTTCCAGCCCTGAGACGTCGCACGGGTGGTGGATGAGTCCGACGTCCAGCTCGTGCGCGGCGAAGCGTTCGAGTTGCTGGGCGGTGGACAACTCGTGCAGCTCCAGCTCCAGGCCGCCCGCGCCCGCGCCGGTGAAGCCCGCCAGCAGCGCGGCGACGGTCTCCCCGGAGAGGTCCGGCGGCAGCGCGGCACGCAGCAGGCCGGTCTCGCCGTCCCGGACGCGGCGCGCGGTGGCCATGAACGCCTCGGAGCGGGCGAGCACCTCCCGGGCCTCCGCCAGCAGCAGCGCCCCGGGCTCGGTGAGGGCCACCTGCCGGCTGGTGCGTTCGAAGAGCCGGACCCCCAGGTGGCGCTCCAGGCGCTGGATGCGCTGCGAGAGCGGCGGCTGGGCCATACCCAGACGGGCCGCGGCACGGCCGAAGTGTGACTCTTCTGCAACAGCCACGAAGCACTCCAGGTGCCGCACCAGGTCCACGAGCAGTAAGCATATCGGTTCGATATTGATCCGAGATCGATAGCGGTCTTGGACAAGATGCCTCGACGCTGCTGTTCTCGTGACATGGATCACCACGACTACACCAGTGTCACGACCGGGGGCCGCAAATCGCGCCGGACGGTCCTGAGGGCCGTCACTGCGGGCGCGGTGGTGCTGGCCGTCGCCGCCGGCGGGGCGTTCGCGGCCGGTCTCGGTCCCTTCGAGCGGGACACCGGACCCGACCCCGCGGCCGGGAAACAGGCCCGCGCCTTCCTCGCCGACTGGGCCGCCGGCCGGTGGCCGAGCGCGGCCGGCCGTACGACCAGCCCCGGTACGGCACAACGGGTGCTGGACAGCTTCACCACCGGCCTCGACATCGGCAAGCCGAAGCTCACCGCCGAGTCCGCGGCCGAGGGCGAGGACGGCACGGTCACCGTCCCGTTCACCGCCCGGATGCCCGTCGAGGGCCTGGGCACCTGGACGTACGAGTCGAAGCTGCCGCTGCGCGAGCAGGGCGACGGCAACTGGAAGGTGGACTGGAAGCTCTCCCTCGTCCACCCGCGCCTGAGCGACACCGAGAAGTTCCGCCTCGAAAGGGAGGAGACGAAGCCTCCCGAGGTCACCGACCGGGAGGGGACGGCCCTGTCGGGTGCGGAGTTCCCGTCCCTCGGGCCGGTCATGGCGCGGCTCGGCGGGGGCGGCGAGGGCACCGGCCCGCGCGGGGCGATCCACCTGGTCGACCGGGCCACCGGGAAGGTCGAGCGCACGGAGGCCACATTCGGCGCGCGGACGGTCCGGGACACGGGCCCGGTCCGCACGACCCTCGACGCCGACTGGCAGGCCGCCGCCGAGAAGGCCCTGGCCACCCACGCCGACGGCAAGAACGCCGCGCTCGTCGCCCTGCGGATCGACGACGGCGAGATCCTGGCCGTGGCGAACTCCCCGTCGTCCGGCTTCAACCGCGCCCTGTCCGGCACCTACGCGCCCGGCTCCACCTGGAAGATCGTCACCGGCAGCGCCTTGCTGCTCAAGGACGCCGTCGCACCGGACGACGTGGTGGACTGCCCCAAATACCTCACGGTGGGGAAGCGGTTCCAGAACGTGGAGCTGTCCGAGCACCCCGGCGCCACCTTCCGCAAGGACTTCACCGAGTCGTGCAACACCGCCTTCATCAGCCTGCGCGACCGGCTCGACGACGGGGAGCCGGGCGACGTGGCCCGCAAGTACTTCGGGGTGGGGCAGGAATGGCACGTCGGGGCACCGTCGTACGACGGCTCGGTGCCCGTGCCGAAGGACGAGACCGAGAAGGCCGCCTCGATGATCGGCCAGGGCCGGGTGCAGGCCAACCCGCTGATCATGGCGTCCGTCACGGCGACGGCCGTCTCCGGGACCTTCCACCAGCCTTCGCTCACCGAGGGGATCGAGGACACCACCCGCACGACCCCGCTGCCGGAGGGGGTCGTCACCCAGTTGCGCGAGATGCTGCGCGCCACCGTCACCGACGGCACCGCGCGCGTCCTGTCCGACCTGCCCGGCGAGATCGGCGCCAAGACCGGCACCGCCGAGGTCTCCGACGACCAGGACAACAACGGCTGGCTCGTCGCGCACCGCGGCAACGTGGCCGTCGCCTGTGTCGTCGAGGAGGGCGTCACCGGCGGCGGCTCCGCCGGACCCGTCGTCCGCAATCTGCTGGCCGCCGTCCCGGACGACTCCGAGTGAAAGGAACACGACGCATGCCCGCCGACCCGCCCGCCCCGTCCCGCCGCGCCTTCCTGGCCGCCGCGGCAGCGCTCCCCCTCGCCGGATGCGGCACGGCCGGCCGGGACACCGACCGCGCGGGCCGGACCACCACGACCACCCGGCCCGCCCCGGAGCCGAGCCGCCGCACCCCCGCGCCGCCCGTCCACCGCCCGCGCCTGGCGGACCTGGAGCGCGAGTACGGCGCCCGCGTCGGCGTCTACGCCCTCGCGACCGGCACCGGCGCCACGGCGGTCCACCGTGCCGACGAGCGCTTCGCGTTCTGCTCGGTCTTCAAGGCCCTGGCCGCGGCGGCGGTCCTGCACCACCGCTCCCTCGACGGCCTGGACCGGCGCGTCACCTACACGCGGGCCGACCTCAGGTCCACCACGCCGATCACCGGGAAGCACGTCGCGACCGGCATGACGCTGCGCCGGCTGTGCGACGCCGCCGTCCGCCACAGCGACGGCACGGCCGGCAACCTGCTCATGCGCGACCTCGGCGGCCCGGCGAAGCTCACCGCCTATCTGCGCGGGCTCGGCGACACCGTCAGCCGCATGGACCACTACGAACCGGAACTGCACGACGTACCGCCGGAGGACCCCGGCGACACCACCACCCCCCGCGCGGTCGCCACCGACTTCCACAAGCTGCTCCTGGGCACGGCCCTGCCCGCCGGTGAACGCGCGCTGCTGACGGACTGGCTCTCGCACAACGCCACCCCGGTCGGCGCCCGCCGCATCCGGGCCGGACTCCCCAAGGGATGGCAGGTGGCCGACAAGACCGGCACGGGCGACTGGGGCAGGGCCAACGACATCGCGATCGTGCGCCCGCCCCGCACCGAACCGCTCGTCCTGGCCGTCATGACCGACCGGCCCGGCCGCGACGCCGAACCCTCGAACGCCCTGATCGCCGAAGCCACCGCCCGGACCATCACCGCCCTGGGCCTCTAGAGCTCCCCGGGCCGGAGGGGCCCGGTCCAGAGGCCCCCGGTCCCCAAGTGGCTTATAACGGGGCCATGATCTATCACTCCATACCGCTCACCGACTGGAACGCCGTCCCCGACGGTCCGTACGTACCCGCCTCCCTCGCCGAGGAGGGCTTCGTGCACTGCTCACCGGACGAGCCGACCACGCTCGCCGTCGTCAACGCCTTCTACCGGGACGCGCCCCGGCCCCTGCTGGTGCTCGCCCTCGACGAGGCCTGCCTCACCGCGCGGGTGGAGTGGGAGGCGGCGGACCCCGCCCCGCCGCCCGGGGTCGACGAAGGAACCCTGTTCCCGCACGTGTACGGCCCCCTCGACCGGGACGCCGTCGACCACGTCCTCGAGGTGCGGTGGGACGAGCAGGGCCGGGCGGTGGGACTGGTGGACACGAACGGATGAGCGGTACGACAGGATGACCGGGTGAGCGATCAAGGAACTCCCGTCACCGCCCAGGCCCCCGACCCGGCCCCTGGCCCCGCCCTGCGCCCGGTCCGTGGCGCGGCCCGCTGCGCCGTCGCCGCGCTCGCCCTCGCCGCGCTGGCCTGGGTGGTCCGGGCGGTCTGGCACGTCCGGCTCGCCATGGCCGGGCAGCCCGCGTCCGGCCCGCCGGACCAGGGAGGCGGCCAACACCGCCCGCTGACCGCCCTGGAGGACTCCTACCACCAGGTCAGCTCCGTGGGCGGCGCCGTCACGCTGCTCTGCGCGCTCGCGTTCCTGCTCTGGCTGGACCGCGTCCGTGACAATGCCCGTGCCCTCTCGGGCGCGGAACCGCGGTACGGGTCTCCGTGGCTCCTCCTGGGCTGGATCGTCCCCGTCGTGAACCTGTGGATACCCCGGGGCATCGTCGCGGACGCCCACCGCTCGGTCTTCCCCGGCCGGCGGCTGCCGGCCGTCGTGAACTGGTGGTGGGGCCTGTGGCTCGCCGGTCTGGCCGGCGGCGTGGGCCTCGTCTACGCCGACTCCACGGACGAGGTCATCGCCCGCGCCTACACCGACGTCCTGCCCCTGCTCGCCGCCGACGCGGTGATCGTGGCGGCGGCCGGAACCGCCGCCCTCATGATCCGCACGCTCACCACCGCCCAGCAGGAGCGCATGGACGAGACCGCACCGACAGGGCGCCCCGGGACCGCCTCCTAGGGCGTGTCCGCAAAGTCCCGCCTGCCCCGCGACGCCCGGCACGCCCTCTCGCCGCACCGGACGAACACCCACGGACAACCAGTACGCGGGCGTCCGCCCGGCACGCCGAGAGCACGCACCGGACGCCGCGAGGCCCGCCCTCCGGGCGGACGACGGGACTTTGCGGACACCCCCTAGGGCCTGTCGTTCGGATCAGGTCGCAGACGCGGGGCCCGGCACGCGCATCTGCGGCGTTGTCGTCAGTCGCCAACTCCCCCACGCTCGGCTTCGCTCGCGCGGGCGGTGCCCCCATCGCGTTGACTCCCTCCTCCGCCTTGCAGCCGCACGCACCAGGCCCCGCTCACC
>NZ_JARVKU010000041.1:0-42118 GCF_029813805.1 Streptomyces sp. DH10 | reverse complement strand
CAACCAGTACGCGGGCGTCCGCCCGGCACTCCCCCAGCCTTCGGCCGGGGGGACCCCCAGAGCACGCACCGGACGCCGCGAGGCCCGCCCTCCGGGCGGACGACGGGACTTTGCGGACACGCCCTAGTCCGGTTGCTCAGCCTTCCCGATGCCGTCGAGTTGGAAGTGCCAGACGACCGCGATCGGGGAATCGTCCAAGGCCGCGGCCGACGCTTCCGGGCACCAGTGCAACAAGTCCCAGGACACATGGGCCGGAAGTGGGTCCGGGGCGGTGTCGGGATCAAAGAAGTGGCGGGAGCGGCGGGGTTCCTCGCATTGCCGGACTTGGAAGCCCAGTGGAAGGGCTGCGGCGAGGTAGGCGCTGAGCGGGCGGTGGTGCTCGGCGAGGAGGGACGGGCGGCCGTCCGGGCCCCGGCGGCGGGCCAGGGTCGGCCGGAGGTAGGACACCAGCAGGTGTGCGTCCGAGATCACGAGGCTTCCGCCGGGGCGCAGGACACGCGCGAACTCCGCCATTACGGAGGCCAGATCGGGGACGTGTGTCAGGGCGAGCGCGCAGACGACGGTGTCGACCGCGTTGTCGGGAAGCGGCAGCCGGTGCAGGTCGGCCTCGTGGAAGGCAACATCTGGCAGCCGCTTGCGGGCCTGGGCGAGCATGTCCGGTGAGGCGTCGACGCCGATCACGTCGTGTCCGAGTTCCCGTAGGTAGGTGGTATGACGGCCGGTGCCGCAGGCCGCGTCCAGCGCCGTGCCGACGGGCATGCCGTCCAGGATGCGCCGGACGGGGGCTGCTCAATGTCGATCATCTGGTTGCCGGGGGCGTCATAGTGCGGTGCCCAGGATCGGTAGACTTCGGTCGCGCTGATCGTGCCCGGAGTCGCCGTGACCCCCTCGGCCTGCGTGAGGGCGGGCGTGTCCAGCAGGGCGCGGATCTCGGCGATCCGGGTTTCGACGAACGCCCGGTCGGCGCTTCCTTCCCTGAAGCCGCGCAGCAAGGCGGCGCCCTCGATGCCCAGCAGATATCCCAGGGGACTCAGATAGGTCATCCCACGGACGGTACGGACACCTACTCCGACCGCTCCACCGGTTTTCCTGCGGTCGATGGGCTCGGGGACGGCCTGTACGCCCGGCCTGAGGGGCTGGTCCGTCTTCGTGGCAAGCGCGGCGAGGCTGCGGGCCTGGAGGGTGAGTCCGAGGTCCATCGCCTGGATCGGATTGCCCTTGGCGCACGAGGGTCGGATCCCGCGCCCGGCGCCGGCTCGGTCATCGCGGAACAGGATCGCCGAGGGCCGGTACTCCGCGTGAGCGGAGCCTGCACCTCCGCGCGAGCTGCCCGGCCCCGCGTCGGGGCTGTGGCTCTCGGTAGCGAGCCGTGGGCCGGAAGAGGAGGCTGGAGGAAGGGGGCAACGCGATGGAGAGACGTCTCATGGCTCGAACAAGTGCAGACAGAACAGACCACCAGCCGCACACACCGTTCCTTTCCCGCCCCGGTGTCCGCCGCCTCATGCCGTTCGTGCTGATCACTGCAATCGCTCTGGTCTTCATTTTCCAAAACCGCGCGAGTACCGAGATCCGCCTGCTCATCCCCGAGGTGACCATGCCGCTGTGGGGTGCCCTTCTGATCGCCTGGAGCCTCGGCATCCTCGCTTGTGCCTTGACTGTGCGCCGGCGCCGGAGCCGCCATACACGACGACCGGGTGTGTGATGTCCCGTCGGAGCGATGAAGACCGGAGGCACTCATGAAGGACCTCAAGTTTGAGCAGAAGCGCTCCCTGTCACGTCTCGAGGCGGCTGACCAGCTCACGGCAATCGCAGCCGCGCTCAGGGAAGGCGGGGAGGCCGAACTGGAACTCAGCCCCGGAACGCTGAGCCTGCGGATCCCCGACGACCTCGGCAGCGAAATAGAGGTCGAGATCGGTGAGGGGGAGATCGAGCTGGAGATCGAGTTCAAGTGGCCGACCGCACCGACCCGGTCAGCGCCCTCGCGGACGGCCCCGGGCCCGAAGGAGACCACGACGCGGAAGAGCGTGCCCGCCAAGCCAGGACGTAGCCGGACGGGCACCGGCAAGGGCAGAAGCGCGAAACGCCAAGCTACGAAAACGCCCTGAGCCACCTGCCGGAACAGTCCACGCGTCATGCCGGCACTGGGGCGAACGGGTGCAACTCGTCGGCTCCGGCGTGTACGACGCCGTAGGTGCTCTCGGGTACCTCGTTCCAGGCACCAGGCAGGTCGCCGAGTGGTTCGGACACGATGAGACGGGTCTCGTCGGACACATCCTGCAAGAACGTCGCTTCGGGGTGCAGCCTGCGCAGTGTGTCCACCCGGGTGCTGTAGAACAACGACCGGGAAGCGCCCTGGCTCGAGTAGCGGAAGGCCCATACGCGCTCGCCGTCGGTCACGGCGATGGTCATCTGGAGCGGAAACTCGATCCCGTGGTCGTGGCCGCTGCGCTCCACGACTCCCACCATCCGGGCCACAGCGCCCGGCGGATCCTGATCCAGGCCGAAGGTGATCGCCAGGTAGAACATCATCTCCGAATCCGTCGTTCCTTCGATGTCGGAGTACAGCCCGGGCTCAACGAGCAGGGACAGCTCGCGGCGTATGAGGTGGAAATCCGTGATGGCACCGTTGTGCATCCACATCCAGCGGCCATGCCGGAAGGGGTGGCAATTCGTCTGCTGCACCGCTGTGCCGGTCGACGCCCGTATGTGGGCGAAGAACAACGGGGAGCGGACATGATCCGCGATCTCCCTCAGGTTCTGATTGTTCCAGGCAGGGCCGACGTCCCTGAGCAAGGCCGGGGTGCCGATGCTTTCCTGCGCATACCATCCGACGCCGAAACCGTCGCCGTTCGTCGTCTCGACACCCAGTCTGGAGTGGAGGCTCTGATCGATCAGCGAGTGAGCCGGTTTGTAGAGGATGGTGTCGAGGAGCAGGGGTGTTCCCGAGTAAGCGAGCCATCGGCACATGATCGATCACCCGTCCTGGCTCCTTGTGTACGGCCGATCCCATTTTCGTCTCCCTCGCTCAGTGTCGCCACGTGGGCGTCACGGAGTACCGCGGGGCGCTCTACCGCGTGGCCACACTGCGGACACCCTCCAGCCGAGCCAGGCCTTGGCCTGGCGGGGTTTCGCCTCGATCCACTTCTTCGCCGCCGCCTCCGGTGTCATCTTGTCGAGCGCGATGTACCTGGCGACGGTGTTCTGGTCGTCGTTGGTCGGTGGCGACCGCGGTGCCGCCACCCGCGCTCTGATGGATCAGGCGCTGGGCGGGGAGGGATGGAGTCCACGCATCGCGGTGGAGACGGTTCACCAGGCGGCGGTCGTCCCCTTGGTGCTGGCGGGAGCGGGGGCGACCCTGCTCCCGCGCTCTCTCGCCGAGGAGGCGGCGCGGCGCGGTCGTGCTGGTGACCCGTCCGAGCCTGGCGCGGCCGGTCTGGCTGATGTGCCGGCGTGGGCCGCTCTCGCCTGCCGCACAGGCGTTCATCGAGGTGGCCCGCGAGGTCTTCGCGCGCCCGGCGGCAGTGTCACCCGAGGATGACGAGCACTGACTCGGTCAGACATGAGCACTCGCGCCGACCGCGCAGTCGACGAGCCTTGACCCGTGGTCCGCACTCCAGGATGCTGTGTTGCGGAACATGAGATGTGTGCCGTAATGAGCAACGTCTGAATCAGATCTCGTACCAGTCGAGGAGTGGCCATGGCTCACCAGGTCCGTGCTGTCGTCGCCCGGGGCAAGGGCGCCCCCGTGAATCTGGAGACAATCGTCGTTCCCGACCCGGGGCCGGGCGAGGCGCTGGTGAAGGTCGAGGCCTGCGGGGTCTGCCACACCGATCTGCACTATCGCGAGGGCGGCATCAACGACGACTTCCCCTTCCTCCTTGGGCACGAGGCCGCGGGCGTCGTGGAGGCGGTGGGGGAGGGTGTCACCGACGTCGCCCCCGGTGACTTCGTCATCCTCAACTGGCGGGCGGTGTGCGGCCAGTGCCGGGCCTGCCTGCGCGGACGGCCCTGGTACTGCTTCAGCACCCACAACGCCAAGCAGAAGATGACCCTGACCGACGGCACCGAGCTGTCGCCGGCCCTGGGTATCGGCGCGTTCGCGGAGAAGACGCTGGTGGCGGCAGGCCAGTGCACCAAGGTGGACCGGGCCGCGTCGGCGGCCGCCGCCGGACTGCTCGGCTGCGGGGTGATGGCGGGCATCGGCGCCGCCATCAACACGGGCAACGTCGGACGCGGCGACAGTGTGGCCGTCATCGGCTGCGGCGGCGTCGGTGCCGCGGCGGTCGCCGGGGCCGAGCTGGCGGGCGCGGCGAAGGTCATCGCGGTGGACATCGACGACGCCAAGCTGGCCACCGCCAGGAAGCTGGGGGCCACCCACACCGTCAACTCCAAGGAGACGGACGCGGTGGAGGCGATCCGCGAGCTGACCGGCGGCTTCGGCGCCGACGTCGTCATCGAGGCCGTAGGGCGCCCGGAGACGTACAAGCAGGCCTTCTACGCCCGCGACCTGGCCGGCACGGTCGTGCTGGTCGGCGTGCCCACGCCCGAGATGAAGCTCGAACTGCCGCTGCTGGACGTGTTCGGGCGCGGCGGGGCGCTGAAGTCCTCCTGGTACGGCGACTGCCTGCCCTCCCGTGACTTCCCGATGCTCATCGACCTCTACCTCCAGGGCCGGCTGGATCTGGACACGTTCGTCACGGAGACCATCGCGCTGGACGAGGTCGAGAAGGCCTTCGAGCGGATGCACGGCGGGGATGTCCTGCGCTCGGTGGTGGTCTTCTGATGGCCGGCGCCCGCATCGACCACCTGGTCACCTCGGGGACGTTCTCCCTGGACGGCGGCACCTGGGACGTCGACAACAACGTCTGGATCGTCGGCGACGACAGTGAGGCTCTGGTCGTCGACGCCGCACACGACGCCGAGGCCATCGCCCGAGCGGTCGGCGGGCGCACCCTGCGGGCCATCGTGTGCACACACGCCCACAACGACCACATCGACGCCGCGCCCGAACTGGCGGCGCGCACGGGTGCCCCGATCCTGTTGCACCCCGATGACCTCCCGCTGTGGAAGCGGACCCACCAGGACCGGCTGCCGGACGGGGAGCTGGCCGACGGCCGGGTGCTCGCTGTGGCGGGCATCGAGCTGACCGTGCTCCACACCCCGGGGCACGCCCCAGGTGCCGTCTGTCTGTACGCGCCGGCCCTCACCGCCCTCTTCAGCGGCGACACGCTCTTCGCGGGCGGGCCGGGGGCGACGGGACGGTCGTACAGCCACTTCCCGACGATCGTCGACTCGATCCGGGACCGGCTGCTTACCCTCCCCGGCGACACCGTCGTGCATACCGGACACGGGGAGACGACCACGATCGCGGCCGAGGCGCCGCACCTCCAGGAGTGGCTCGACCGCGGCTTCTGACCGCCGTCCGCCGGACAACGCACGCCCGCTCTCGGCCACACCGGCCGATGAGGCGGGCGTGCGTGCGCGTGGGCACCCGGAAGGGGAAACGGGCGGCTGGGGCGCCCCTTCGACCAGGCAGAGAGGCCGATTCGGGCGTCGCATCCTCTCCGGCCGAGTTCCCTGCTGCGCTTCTAGTTGTGTGATGTGCAACCCAACGAGGCGGCTCAATCGGCCGTCTGAACTCCTTGACAAGGGTTTCGGGGCAACCTCAGACTGATGTTGCGCTAACCGCAATCCGTTTCGCTATACGCACCGAGGTGGTCATGATGATTCCCGCGTGCCCTCTGGCGGATCTCCCGCGAGGAGAGGCCTTCCGGCTCGAGATCGACCCGCCGGTCTCGGTGTTCCACACCGAAGACGGTGAGCTCTTCGCCATCGACGACACGTGCACCCACCAGGACGCCTCGCTCGCCGACGGCTGGGTGGAGGACTGCTGGGTGGAATGCCCGCTGCACGCCTCGAAGTTCAACCTGAAGACCGGTGCCGTCGACGCCCCGCCGGCCAAGCTCCCCGTCCGGACCCACGAGGTCGTCGTCGAGGACGGCATGATCTACGTACGGCTGTCCGAGGCCGCTCCCAACCTGCCGCGCTGCGTCGCAGCCAGGCTCGCCGGGGTTCCCGCGTGAGGACGGTCGCTGTGGTGGGCGCGTCGCTGGCCGGTCTGTCGGCGGCGCGCTCCCTGCGCAAGCAGGGCTACGACGGGCGGCTGGTCGTCATCGGAGACGAACTCCACCGCCCCTACGACAGGCCGCCGCTGTCCAAGGAGTTCCTGGCCGGCACCGTCGACGAGGCGGAGCTCGCGCTGGAGGTGGACGGCGAGGATCTGCGGGCGGAGTGGCTGCTCGGCGTCCGGGCCACCGGACTCGACCGTACGGACCGTGCCGTCCGGCTCGCCGACGGCCGGGAGGTCCGCGTCGACGGCCTCGTCATCGCGACCGGCGCCGCCGCGCGCACTCTGCCCGGCTCCGAAGGACTGTCCGGGGTGCACGTCGTGCGCACGCTGGACGACGCCCGTGCCCTGCGGGCCGAACTCGCCCAGGGCGGACGGCTGGTGGTGATCGGCGGTGGGTTCATCGGGGCCGAGGTGGCCTCCACCGCGCGTGCTCTCGGGCTCGACGTGACGGTGGTCGAGGCGGCCCCGACGGCGCTCGCCGGGCCACTCGGCGAGAGCATGGGTGCCATCGTCTCCGCGCTCCACGCGGATCACGGGGTACGGCTGTTGTGCGGCGTGGGCGTGAAAGGGCTGAGCGGCGAACGCCGGGTGGACGCCGTCCTCCTGGAGGACGGCCGCGGCATCCCGGCCGACATCGTCGTGGTCGGTGTGGGCGCACGGCCGTGCGTCGAGTGGCTGGCGGGATCCGGCATCGCACTCGACAACGGGGTGAAGTGCGGTGCGGACGGCCGTACCAGTCTGGCCGGCGTCGTCGCCGTCGGCGACTGCGCCAACTGGTACGACCCCCACGCGGGGGCGCATCGGCGCGTCGAGCACTGGACCGGCGCGCGGGAGCGCCCCGACGCCGCGGTCGCCACGCTGCTGGCGGGCGGCGCGACCGAGCCGGGGGTGCCCCGGCCGCCGTACTTCTGGTCCGACCAGTACGGCGTGAAGATCCAGTTCGCGGGGCACGCGGCGGGCGCCGACAGCGTGACGGTCGAGGAAGGCGCCCCGGACGACCGCGACATCCTCGCCGTCTACCGGCGCGCAGGTCAGCCGGTCGCCGTACTCGGCATGAACCAGCCGCGGCTGTTCACCCGCTGGCGCAAACAGCTCGGCCGCACGACATCTTGACACCGCCGCTGGGGCATCTCATGCTGCGGTTGCACATGGCACGCAGCGTTGCTTCATACACAACGCCGTCCGGAGTCGCTCTTCCCGGCGCGTGAGTGAACCGATCCACGACGTTTCCCGAGGAGTGCACCGTGACCTCGACCAGCCTGCCGGACAGCCTGATCGCCACCCTCCCCGGCACTTCGTACACCGATCCCGCGATCTTCGCGCAGGAGCAGGAGTTCATCTTCGAGTCCATGTGGTTCTGCGCCGTGCGCTCGTCCGAGCTGGCGAAGCCCGGCGCCTTCCGGACCGTCGACGTGGGCCGCGAAAGCATCCTGGTCACCCGCGCGAGGGACAACAGCATCCGTGCCTACTTCAACGTGTGCCGGCACCGCGGAGCGCGGCTCTGCACGGAGGAGTCCGGCGAGGTCAAGCGGGCCTTCCAGTGCCCGTACCACGCCTGGACGTACGGCCTGGACGGCAAGCTCGTCGCCGCGCCCAACCTCACCAAGATGCCCGACGTGGGCCGCACCGAGTACGGCCTGACACCGGTGGCGACCCGTGAATGGCTCGGCTACGTCTGGATCTGCCTGGCCGAGAACCCGCCCTCCTTCGAGGACGACGTCATCGGGGAGGTCGTCACCCGCCTCGGCGACGCCGAGGCGATCGAGCGCTACGGCATAGAGAACCTCTCGGTCGGCAACCGGATCACCTACGACGTGAAGGCGAACTGGAAGCTCATCATCGAGAACTTCATGGAGTGCTACCACTGCGCCACGATCCACCCCGAACTCACCGAGGTGCTCCCCGAGTTCGCGGACGGCTTCGCCGCCCAGTACTACGTCGGCCACGGTGCCGAGTTCGGCGAGGAGGTCCAGGGTTTCACCGTGGACGGCAGCGCGGGCCTCGACCGCATTCCGGGCGTCGCCGAGGACCAGGACCGCCGCTACTACGCGATCACCGTCAAGCCGCAGGTCTTCATCAACCTCGTCCCCGACCACGTCATCTTCCACCGCATGTACCCGGTGGCCGTCGACCGCACGATCGTGGAGTGCGACTGGCTGTACATGCCGCACGTCGTCGACAGCGGCAGGGACGTCAGCCGGTCCGTGGAACTCTTCGACCGGGTCAACAGGCAGGACTTCGACGCCTGCGAGCGCACGCAGCCGGGGATGAGTTCGAGGATGTACGCCAAGGGAGGCGTCCTCGTGCCCAGTGAGCACCACATCGGTGCCTTCCACGACTGGGTGCACGAGCGCCTGGGCACACACCAGCCGCAGTAGCGGCTCCCGCGTACGCGGCCCCGACCGGGCGGCGATCGGCGGTGGCGGTATGGCGGCGGGCGGGCCGCTCAGCCCAGGTAGCCCATGCGGTGGCTGATCTCGTCGGCGCTCTTGATCAGCCTCGGCGCGAACTCGTGCAGGCGCTCCTCGGTGAGCCGGTAGGAAGGTCCGGAGGCGCTCAGTGCCGCGACGATCTTGCCGTCCCGATTGCGGATCGGAGCGGCCATGCCGTGGAGGCCGACCTCCAGTTCCTCGACAGCCACGGCGTAGCCGCGCTCACGGGCCTCGGCGAGGTTCTTCTCGAGCTTCGACTTCGCGGTGATGGTGTGCGGGGTGACCTTCTTCAGACCGGCCTCGGCCAGCAGCGCGGAGCGGTCCTTGGCGGGCAGGTGGGCGAGCAGGATCTTGCCGCTCGACGTGGCGTGCAGCGGGGTCAGCTGGCCCACCCAGTTCTGCGCGGTGACGGCCCCCGGACCGCGCACCTGGTACAGGTTGACCGCGTAGTGCTCCTGAAGAACGGCGATGTTGACCGTCTCGCCGATCTCCTCGGCCAGGTCCTCGCAGACCGGCCGGCCCTGCTGGGTGATGTCGATGCGCCCGGTGACCGCTCCGGCGAGGCGCACGATGCCGAAGCCGAGCCGGTACTTGCCGCGCTCGCCCGCCTGCTCCACCAGGCCGCGTGCCTCCAGGGCGCCGAGCAGACGGAACGCGGTCGACTTGTGAACGTCGATCTCGGCGGCCACCTCGCTGACGCCCGCCTCGCCACGCTGCGCGAGGATCTCGAGGACGCTGATGGCGCGGTCGACCGACTGCACTCCGCCGGCGCCCGAACTCGAGCTCTGGGCCTCTAGGCTGTAGTTGCTCATGACGCAACTATACCCTCAGTAAACAACGCCACGCCAAGTAACCGTGATCACGACAGGCTCGCCGCAAGTTGCGCAAGTCGCAACCTAGTGCGTATAGCGATACTGCCGTTAGCATGCCTCGCGTATCTACGGCGCGAGCGAGACGAGGCAGCATGGCTCCCTTCCAGTACGACTTCGTCATCGTCGGCGGCGGTTCGGCCGGCAGCGCACTGGCGAACAGACTCTCCGCGGACCCGGCGAACCGGGTGCTGGTCCTGGAAGCAGGCCGGTCGGACTATCCGTGGGATGTCTTCATCCACATGCCCGCGGCGCTGACCTATCCGATCGGCAGCCGCTTCTACGACTGGAAGTACGAGTCCGAGCCCGAACCCCACATGGGCGGCCGGCGCGTCTACCACGCGCGCGGCAAGGTGCTGGGCGGTTCCAGCAGCATCAACGGCATGATCTTCCAGCGCGGCAACCCCATGGACTACGAGCGCTGGGCGGCCGACCCGGGGATGGAGACCTGGGACTACGCGCACTGTCTGCCGTACTTCCGGCGAATGGAGAACTGCCTCGCGGCCGACCCCGACGACGAGTTCCGCGGCCACGACGGCCCTCTCGTCCTGGAGCGCGGCCCGGCGACCAACCCGCTCTTCGGCGCCTTCCTCAAAGCCACCGAGGAGGCGGGCTACGCCCCCACCGACGACGTCAACGGCTACCGCCAGGAAGGCTTCGCCAAGTTCGACCGCAATGTCCACCGCGGGCGTCGCCTGTCGGCCTCGAAGGCGTACCTCAAGCCCGCGATGAAACGGCCGAACCTCACCGTCACGACCCGCGCCCTCGTCACGCGCGTCCTCTTCGAGGGCAAGCGCGCCGTCGGCGTCGAGTACCGGCGCGGGCGCGGCGCGGTCCAACAGGTCCGTGCCAAGGAAGTCATCCTGTGCGGCGGCGCCATCAACTCCCCGCAGCTGCTCCAGCTCTCCGGCGTCGGCAACGCCGGGGAACTGAGCGCCCTCGGCATCGACGTCGTCCACGACCTCCCGGGCGTCGGCGAGAACATGCAGGACCACCTGGAGGTCTACGTCCAGTACGCCTGCAAGCAGCCGGTCTCCATGCAGCCGTACATGGCGAAGTGGCGCGCCCCCTTCATCGGGTTGCAGTGGCTCTTCCGCAAGGGCCCGGCCGCCACCAACCACTTCGAGGCAGGTGGTTTCGCCCGTAGCAACGAGGACGTCGAGTATCCCAACCTCATGTTCCACTTCCTGCCGGTCGCGGTGCGTTACGACGGCTCCTCGCCCGCCGGTGGCCACGGCTACCAGGTGCACGTCGGGCCCATGTACTCCGACGCCCTCGGCTCGGTCAAGATCCGGAGCAGAGACCCGCGCGAGCACCCGGCGCTGCGCTTCAACTATCTGTCCACCGAGCAGGACCGCCGCGAGTGGGTCGAGGCCGTCCGCGTGGCCCGCACCATCCTCGGTCAGCCGGCGCTCGCCCCCTACAACGGCGGAGAGGTGTCGCCCGGGCCCGAGGTGGAGACGGACGAGGAGATCCTCGCCTGGGTCGCCGAGGAGGGCGAGACCGCTCTGCACCCCTCGTGCACCTGCAAGATGGGCACGGACGAGATGGCGGTCGTCGACCCGGCCGACATGCGGGTGCACGGCCTGGAGGGCCTGCGAGTGGTGGACGCGTCGGTGATGCCGTACGTCACCAACGGCAACATCTACGCGCCGGTGATGATGATCGCCGAGAAGGCCGCCGACCTGATCCTCGGCAAGGAGCCGCTCGCGCCGTCGAAGGCCGCGTACTACCGCCACCGTGACGCCCAGAAGCAGGACGGGTAGACGTTGGGCGCCGCAGGGCTGAGGGCGCTGCTGGACAGCGTCCGCTACGAGGTGCTGCCCGCGAAGCCGACCGAGGACAAGGTCCTCGCGCATGTCCCGCGCGACGTCGTCGTCACCGTGACGGCGTCGCCGGTCAGGGGCCTGGAGCCGACCCTCGATCTCACCGGCCGGCTCGCGGGACACGGCTACCGGGTCGTCCCGCACGTGCCGGCGCGGCTGCTGCGGGACGACGCCCACCTGAAGGAGGTCGTCGACCGGCTCCGCGGGGCCGGTGTGGACGACGTCTTCGTCCCGGCCGGCGACGCCGACCCGCCCGCCGGGACCTACGCCGGGGCGCTGCCGGTGCTGCGCCGGCTGACCGAGCTGGGCCGGCCCTTCACCCGGGTCGGTGTCACCGGCTATCCCGAGAGCCACCCGCTCATCCACGACGACGTCACCGTCCAGGCCATGTGGGACAAGCGCGAGCACGCCACGTACATCGTGAGCAACCTGTGCTTCGACCCGCGCGTGCTGGGGCGCTGGGTCGTTCGTATACGACACCGGGATGTGTCCCTGCCGGTGCATGTCGGCGTCGCGGGGCCCGTGCAGCGGGCCAAGCTGCTCGCGATGGCGACCAGGATCGGAGTGGGGGAGTCGACGCGCTTCCTGGCCAGGCATCCCTCGTGGTTCCTGCGGTTCGCGACGCCCGGCGGCTACGCGCCCGAGCGGCTGCTCACGTCCGCGGTCGCGGACCTCACCTCGCCGGCGGCGAGGGTGGCGGGCCTGCACCTGTTCACCTTCAACCAGATCGCCGAAACGGAGCGGTGGCGCCGCGCGCTGCTGGACCGTCTCGGGGCGTGAGACCGGCCGCCGGACGGGCGGGATCCGTGCCTTCGCGTCCCGCCCGGCCCGGCCCGGTGGAAGAGCGGCTGAACAGGTAACACGGATTTTCCCGTCCGTGTCGTGACCGGACACGTCGCGGCCCACTCGTGAGGGATCGCCCTGGAGTCGATCACCGGGCTGCCGGCTCCCGGCAAGCCGCCCGAGTTCCTGAGCAGCGACAGCGCTGAGGGAGAAGTGGCTGGTGGCCCGTGCGCTATCGTCACGAGTCAACCTCTTGACGTCTGTCTGGACATTCGCCAGGGTGTTCCATCACAAGCAATCGAATGCGCGATGCGCAACGCGCTCCGGCTGAAGGGCTTGCCCGTGGCAGACCTGTACGTGGCAGGTGAATGGCGGGACCCGGTGGCCGGTGGAGGCCGGGAGATCCGCTGTCCGGCTGACGGCGCGCTGACCGCGACCGTGTCCGAGGGGACCCGCCCCGACGCGGAGGCGGCGATCGTCGCGGCCCGCCGCGCCTTCGACGAGGGACCCTGGCCGCGCACTCCCGAGCGGGAGCGCGGGGCGCTGCTGCTGCGGACGGCCGACATCATCGAGCGCGACGCCAAGGAGTTCGCGCGCGCGGAGTCGCTGGACACCGGCAAGCGGCTGGTGGAGAGCGAGTACGACATCGCCGATGTCGTCTCCTGCTTCCGGTACTACGGCGGGCTCGGCGGCACCGACGCCGGGCACGTGATCGACACGGGCCGGGACGACGCCGTCAGCCGCGTCGTCTACGAGCCGGTCGGCGTCTGCGGGCTGATCACTCCCTGGAACTATCCGTTGCTCCAGGCGTCTTGGAAGGTGGCCCCCGCCCTTCTCGCCGGGAACACCTTCGTCCTCAAGCCCAGTGAGCTCTCCCCCTCCACGTCGATCCTGCTGATGAGGGCGCTCCAGGAGGCGGGGCTCCCGGCAGGCGCCGCCAATCTCGTCCTGGGGAGCGGACCCGAGGTGGGCGCACCGCTGGCCGAGGACCCGGCTGTGGACATGGTCTCCTTCACCGGCGGTGTGGAGACCGGGAAACGGATCATGGCCACCGCCGCCGCGACCGTGAAGAAGGTCGCGCTGGAGCTCGGCGGCAAGAACCCCAACGTCGTCTTCGCCGACGCCGACTTCGAGACGGCCGTGGACTTCGCCCTCACGGCCGTCTTCCTGCATTCAGGTCAGGTCTGCTCGGCGGGCGCACGGCTGATCGTCGAGGATTCGCTGCACGACCGCTTCGTCGAGGAGGTCGTCCGGCGCGCCCGGCGGATCCGGCTCGGCGGCCCCTTCGATCCCGAGGCCGACACCGGGGCGCTGATCTCCGCGCAGCACCTGGCGAAGGTCGAGGCCTACGTCGCCGCCGGTCTCGCCGAGGGCGCCGTGCTGCGCTGCGGCGGCGAACGGCCCGGCGACCCGGCCCTCGCGGACGGCTACTACTACCCGCCGACCGTGCTCGACGAATGCCGGCAGGACATGCGCGTGGTCCACGAGGAGTCCTTCGGCCCCGTGCTCACCGTCGAGCGCTTCACCGACGAGGACGACGCCGTACGCATCGCCAACGACACCGAGTACGGACTCGCCGGAGCCGTCTGGACACAGGACGCCGGCAAGGCCCAGCGGGTCGCCCGGCGACTGCGTCACGGCACGGTCTGGATCAACGACTACCACCCCTATGTGCCGCAGGCGGAATGGGGCGGCTTCGGCCATTCGGGTGTGGGCCGGGAGCTGGGGCGGGCCGGCCTGGACGAATACCGAGAGCCCAAGCACATCTGGCAGAACATTCAACCCCGGCCGCAGCGTTGGTTCCGCGGCTGAACGCCGAAAGAAGGCCGAACGTGACCACACAGACCGAGGTGTCGCAGCGGCGCGGCACGCCCCAGGACTCTGGCTCCACCCCGGTCATATCCGTGCGCCGGCTGTGGAAGGTGTTCGGACCGAAAGCCGACCAGGTCCCGGACTCCGAGGAGCTGCGCGGCCTGGCCCGCCGCGAGCTCATGGACCGCACAGGATGCACCGCGGCCGTACGCGACGTCCATTTCGACGTCTCGCCCGGCGAGGTCTTCGTCGTCATGGGCCTGTCGGGATCCGGCAAGTCCACGCTGGTGCGATGTCTGACCCGGCTCATCGAACCCACCGCGGGTGAGATCGTCTTCGAAGGCGAGAACATTCGTGAAGCGGACGACAAACGGCTGCGCGAGCTGCGCCGCAGCAAGTTCTCCATGGTCTTCCAGCACTTCGGGCTGCTGCCGCACCGCCGCGTCGTCGACAACGTGTCGTTCGGTCTGGAGATCCGCGGCATGGGCCGCGCCGAACGCACCAAGCGAGCCCTGGAGGTCGTCGAACTGGTCGGCCTCTCGGGCTATGAGAACTCCTTCCCCGACCAGTTGTCCGGCGGTATGCAGCAGCGCGTCGGCCTCGCCCGTGCGCTGGCCGGCAATCCCGACGTGCTCTTCTTCGACGAGCCGTTCTCCGCGCTCGACCCGCTGATCCGCCGTGACATGCAGAACGAGGTCATCCGCCTGCACCACGAGGTCGGCAAGACCATGGTCTTCATCACCCACGACCTCTCCGAGGCCCTCAAACTGGGCGACCGCATCCTCATCATGCGCGACGGCAAGATGGTCCAGTGCGGCACCGGCGACGAACTCGTCGGCGCCCCGGCCGACGACTACGTACGCGAGTTCGTGAAGGACGTGCCGCGCGGCGACGTGCTCACCCTGCGGTGGATCATGCGACCGCTCAAGGACGGTGACGCCCTGGACGGCCCTGAGATGGGTCCCGACGTCGTGGTACGGGAAGCCACCCGGGCCGTACTGGCGGCCGACAAGCCGGTCAAGGTCGTCGAGAACGGCAAGCTGCTCGGCATCGTCGGCGACGACGAGATCCTCGCGGTGGTCGCCGGCCAGGAAGGCGACGCGTGATGACCGTCGCGATGGAGAAGCCCGAGAAGACGGAGAACCCTGAACCCACCGGTTCCGACAGACCCGCCGCGGCCGTACGCAGGGTCAGCCGGCGGGCGGTCGTCGCCGCGATCCTGGTGGTCTGGCTGCTGCTCTTCGCCGTGCTGCGCGGCAGACAGACGCTCGACCTGGCGGCGGCGGACCTCACGGATCTGCACCGGTGGTTCAACGACGCCAACGACTCCATCGGCGCCAACCGCAACTCCAACCCGCTCTTCCTCTACTTCTTCAACGAGATCCGCCTCGTCATCGACACCCTGGTGACCTTCGTCCAGGAACTGATCTCGCAGCCCTCCGCGGGCCGTCCCCTCCCGCAGATCGGCTGGCTCGGTGTCGTCGGCATCGCGGGCTTCGTCTCCTGGGCGGTGGGCAACTGGCGGGTCGCCCTCCTGGCCGTCGCGGGCTTCACTTTCATGGGGCTCCAGGGGCTGTGGCAGGAGAGCATGGACACCCTGGCGCTGACGCTCTCCGCGGTGTTCGTGGCGCTGCTGTTCGCCATCCCGCTGGGCGTGTGGGCGGGGCTGTCCGACCGGTTCAACCGGATCGTGACGCCGTTCCTGGACTTCATGCAGACGATGCCCACCTTCGTCTATCTGGCCCCACTGACCCTGTTCCTCCTCATCGGCCCGGCCTCCGCCACCATCGCGACCACGATCTACGCGGCGCCGCCGGCGATCCGCATCACCGCACACGCCATTCGTTCCGTACCGGAGACGACGGTCGAGGCGGCCGACTCACTGGGCGCCACGCGGCGGCAGTCCCTGGTCAAGGTTCTGCTGCCGATGTCCAAGCGGACCGTGGTGATGGGCGTCAACCAGACCATCATGGCCGCCCTGGCCATGGTGACCATCGCCGCCCTGATCGACGCGCCCGGACTCGGCAAGACGGTCATCCAGGCCCTCCAGTCCCTCGACGTCGGCACGGCCTTCAACGCGGGACTGGCCATCGTCGTCATGGCCATCGTGCTGGACCGGGTCACCACCGCGGCCAGCGCACGCGAGGAGACCGCCCGGCGCTCCGGCAGCCGCCTCCTCAAGTGGCGGCGGCCGCTGCTGGGGGCGGGAGCGGTGGTCACGGCAGTGCTGGTATACATGTCGCACACCTATGTATGGGCCGCTGAGTTTCCCGGCGAGGCCGGGCTGGGCAGCTCCATCGCGAGGGGTGCCGACACCGCCACGACCTGGGCGCAGGACAACCTGTCGGGCCTGACCAACGCCTTCCGCGACGCCCTCACCAACGGCCTGCTCAACCCGTTCCAGACGCTGCTCACCGACTCCCCGTGGTGGCTCGTCGGCGCGGCGCTGATCGCCCTCGGCGCGGTCCTCGGCGGCTGGCGCGCCGGGGTCACCACGGCCGTGTGCGTAGGACTGCTGGTCGGTACCGGCGTGTGGTCGGACGCCATGACGACGCTGGCGTCGACCGTCGTCGCCACGGTGCTGGTGATGGTGCTGGGCGTCGTCTTCGGGGTATGGATGGGGCGCAGCCTGCTCGTGGACCGGATTCTGCGGCCCACCCTGGACGCGGCGCAGGTCATGCCGCCGTTCGTCTATCTCGTTCCGTTCCTCGCGCTGTTCGGCGCGACCCGCTTCACGGCCATCGTCGCCGCGATCGTCTACGCGGTGCCGGTCGCCACGAAGATCATCGCGGACGGGGTCCGGGCCGTGCCGGCGACCACCGTGGAGGCGGCCACGTCCGCCGGTTGCAGCACCTGGCAGCTCATCACCAAGGTCCAGCTGCCGATGGCACGCGGAGCCCTGACACTCGCGACCAACCAGGGCCTGATCTACGTGCTCTCGATGGTCGTGGTGGGCGGCCTGGTGGGCGCGGGCGCCCTCGGCTACGACGTCGTGGCCGGATTCTCACAGGGGCAGTTGTACGGGAAGGGGCTCGCCGCGGGGCTGGCCATCGTCCTTCTCGGAGTCATGTTCGACCGGATCACTCAGGCAGCGGCACGGCGCGTGAGCGCGTAAAGGAGCAATTCACGATGGCAGGGCAAGTCAGACAGTGGAAAATGGGCGCGGCCGGCATAGCGGTCCTCGGCCTCACCCTCACCGCCTGCGGCGGTGCGAAGGTCGGTGACAGCTCCTCGGACGCCGGTGGCTCGGGCAGCTCCGGGAAGTGCGGCACCTTCAACCTCGCGGTCAACCCGTGGGTGGGCTACGAGGCGAACGCGGCGGTCCTCGCCTACGTCGCGGAGCAGGACCTCGGCTGCAAGGTCACCCAGAAGGATCTGAAGGAGGAGATCGCCTGGCAGGGGTTCGGGACCGGCGAGGTCGACGCCGTCGTCGAGAACTGGGGTCACGACGACCTGAAGAAGAAGTACATCACCGACCAGAAGACCGCCGTCGACGCGGGCCCGACCGGCAACGAAGGCCTCATCGGCTGGTACGTGCCGCCGTGGCTGGCCAAGGCACACCCGGACATCACCGACTGGAAGAACCTGAACAAGTACGCCGACAAGTTCAGGACGTCCGAGTCGGGCGGCAAGGGCCAGCTCCTCGACGGTGACCCGTCGTTCGTGACCAACGACGCGGCGCTGGTGAAGAACCTGAAGCTGGACTTCAAGGTGGTGTACGCGGGCAGCGAGACCGCGCTCATCCAGGCCTTCCGCAAGGCGGAGAAGGACAAGTCATGGGTGATCGGCTACTTCTACGAGCCGCAGTGGTTCATGTCCGAGGTCCCGCTGAAGAAGGTCAAGCTGCCGGAGTACAAGACCGGTTGTGACGCCGACACCGAGAAGGTCGCCTGCGACTACCCCGTCTACAAGCTGGACAAGATCGTCAGCGCGAAGTTCGCCAAGTCGGGGAGCCCGGCCTATGACCTGGTGAAGAACTTCACCTGGACGAACGAGGACCAGAACACCGTGGCCAAGTACATCGCGGTGGACAAGATGACCCCCGAGGCGGCGGCGAAGAAGTGGGTCGAGGCCAACCGCGACAAGGTGGAGGCCTGGATCAAGTAGTGCTCGTAGCCGGTAGCCGGTAGCCGGTAGCCGGTAGCCGAAGCCGGAAGCTGGTCGACAGTGCCCGGTGGGCGGAGTGCGCAGGTGCGCTCCGCCCACCGGGCACTGCCGTGTTCAGGCCCTGGTTTCCGCCCGTGCTCCGGCCTGTTCCCCGACGTCACGGACCTCTTGACACCCACCTGTCGGCCAGGCACATTGAGTTGCGCAACCTGAACCATGTTGCGTAGGCAGCAACTGGACGGCTCGACTGGTTATCAAACCGGAGGTGCGGCGATGGCGGGACCCCGAGTGGTCATCATCGGAGCGGGGGTCGTCGGCGCGGCACTCGCGGACGAGATCTCCGCGCGCGGCTGGACCGACGTGACCGTGGTCGACCAGGGCCCGCTCCCCGCCACCGGAGGCTCGTCGTCCCACGCCCCGGGCCTGGTCTTCCAGACGAACGCCTCCAAGACGATGACCGAGCTGGCCCGCTACACCGTCGAGAAGTTCTGTTCGCTCGACGTCGACGGCGAGCCCTGCTTCCTTCAGGTCGGCGGGCTGGAGGTGGCGACCACCCCGGAGCGCCTGGCGGAACTGCACCGCCGCCACGGCTGGATCACCGCCTGGGGCATCGAGTCCCGCATCCTGACCCCCGACGAGTGCGTCGAGCGGCACCCGCTGGTCGACCGCGACAGGGTGCTCGGCGGCCTCCTCGTCCCGACCGACGGCCTCGCGAAAGCGGTCCTCGCCGTCGAGGCGCAGATCCGCCGGGCCACCGAGCGCGGCGTGCGCTTCCTCGCCCGTCACGAAGTCCTCGATGTCCAGCAGGCCGAGGGCGAGGTGACCGGCGTCCTGACCGACCAGGGCGAGATCCCGGCCGACATCGTGGTGTGCTGCGCCGGGATCTGGGGCCCGAGGATCGCCCGCATGGCCGGCATGAACCTCCCGCTCACCCCGCTCGCCCACCAACTCGCCTGGACCGGCCCCGTCCCCGCCCTCGCCGGCCAGACCGAGGAGGCGGTCCGCCCGATCCTGCGGCACCAGGACGCCGACCTCTACTACCGCGACCGCTTCGACGGCATCGGCATCGGCTACTACGGCCACCGCCCGATGCCGGTCTCGGCCGACGACATCCTGTCCGTGGACGAGGCCGACGAGATGCCGTCGGTCCTGAAGTTCACCGAGGACGACTTCGAGCCCGCCTGGACCGAGACGCAGTCCCTGCTCCCCGCGACCAGGGAAGCCAAGGTGGAGGAGGGCATCAACGGCCTGTTCTCCTTCACCACCGACGGCAACCCGCTGCTCGGCCAGTCCCCGGACGTCAAGGGCTTCTGGGTGGCCGAGGCCGTGTGGGTCACCCACTCCGCCGGCGTGGGCCGTGCGATGGCCGAGTGGCTGGTCGACGGCTACTGCTCGTCCTTCGACCTGCACGAGTGCGACGTCAACCGCTTCGAGCCGCACCAGCTCTCCCCGGAGTACGTCCTGGCCCGTGACTGCCAGAACTTCGTCGAGGTCTACGACATCCTGCACCCCCTCCAGCCGTCCGGGGACCCGCGCCCGATCCGCACGAGCCCCTTCCACGCCCGCCAGCAGGAGCTGGGCGCCTTCTTCCTGGAGGCGAACGGCTGGGAGCGCCCGCAGTGGTACGAGGCCAACGCCCCACTCGTCGCGGGCCGCTCCGTCCCGACCCCCAACGACTGGGCCGCGCGGTACTGGTCGCCCATCGTCGGGGCCGAGGCGCAGACGACCCGCGAGACCGTCGCCATGTACGACATGACGGCCCTCAAGCGCCTCGAGGTCAGCGGTCCGGGTGCCGGGGCCTTCCTGGAGCGGCTGTGCACCGGCAAGGTCGCCAAGTCCGTCGGCTCGGTGACGTACACCCTGCTCCTCGACCACGACGGCGGCATCCGCAGCGACGTCACCGTCGCCCGCCTGGCACGCGACGTGTTCCAGGTCGGCGCCAACGGCAATCTGGATCTCGACTGGTTCACCCGCCACCTGCCGGCCGACGGCACGGTCCAGGTCCGCGACATCACTCCCGGCACCTGCTGCATCGGCCTGTGGGGGCCGCGCGCCCGCGACGTCCTCCAGCCGCTCACCGACGCCGACTTCTCTGCGACCGGCCTGAAGTACTTCCGCGCCAAGCGCGCCCACATCGGCTCCGTGCCCGTCACCGCGATGCGTTTGTCGTACGTCGGCGAGCTCGGCTGGGAGCTGTACACCACCGCGGATCTCGGCTTGAAGCTGTGGGACACGCTGTGGCGGGCGGCGCAGCCGCTGGGCGGCGTCGCGGCCGGTCGGGGTGCGTTCAACAGCCTTCGTCTGGAGAAGGGTTACCGCTCCTTCGGTACCGACATGACCTACGAGCACGACCCCTACGAGGCCGGCGTCGGCTTCGCCGTCAAGCTCGACAAGGACGACTTCATCGGCAAGGCCGCGCTGGAGCGCCGCAAGGCCGACGTACGGCGGAAGCTGACCTGCCTCACGATCGACGACCCGCGGTCGGCCGTCCTGGGCAAGGAACCGGTCTACGACGCCGACCGCGCGGTCGGCTACGTCACCAGCGCCGCCTACGGATACACGATCGGCAAGGGCATCGCCTACGCCTGGCTCCCCACGGAGCTGGCCACCCCCGGCACGACCGTGCACATCGGCTACTTCGACCGGCGCGTCGAGGCGGTCGTCGCCGAGGAGCCCCTGTTCGACCCCGCCATGTCCCGCCTCCGTGGCTGACACCCAGCGCCGGCTCCACGGGAAAGGAGCACCGTCGGTGAACGCACGATTGCTCGACGGCAAGGCGACCGCCGCCGAGATCCGCCGCGAACTGGCCGAGCGCGTGGCCAAGTTGGCCGTCACCGCCGGCCGCACGCCGGGACTAGGTACCGTTCTGGTCGGTGCCGACCCCGGCAGCCGTGCCTACGTCGCCGGCAAGCACCGCGACTGTGCCCAGGTGGGTACCGCCTCCATCCGCCGGGACCTGCCCGCCGACGCCTCCCAGCAGCAGGTCGAGGAGACGATCGACGAGCTCAACGCCGACCCGGCCTGCACCGGCTACATCGTCCAGCTCCCGCTCCCGCGCCATCTGGACGCGAACGCCGTGCTGGAGCGTATGGACCCGGCCAAGGACGCCGACGGCCTGCACCCGGTCAGCCTCGGTCGCCTCGTCCTGGGCGTCGAAGCACCGCTGCCCTGCACTCCGCACGGCATCGTCGAACTGCTGCGCCGGTACGAGGTGCCGCTCGCGGGAGCACGGGTGTGCGTCATCGGCCGCGGCATCACGGTCGGACGTCCCATCGGCCTGCTGCTCACCCGCAGGTCCGTCAACGCCACCGTGACCCTGTGCCACACCGGCACCAAGGGCCTGGCCTGGCACGTGCGCGAGGCGGACATCGTCGTCGCGGCCGCCGGCTCGCCCGGGCTGGTCACCCCGGACATGCTCCGCCCCGGCGCGGCGGTCCTGGACGTCGGCATCACCCGCACCGATCAGGGGCTGGTCGGCGATGTCCACCCGGACGCCGCTCAGGTCGCCGGATGGCTCGCGCCGATGCCCGGGGGAGTGGGCCCCATGACGCGGGCGATGTTGCTGGCCAATGTCGTCGAGGCAGCCGAGAGGAACGCGAACACTCCATGAACATGCTGAGCATCCCCCTGGCCGGAGGCGTTCGATGAGCCCCCGCACCCCCGGCGCCGAACTTCCGGAGCACCCCGACTGGTTGTGGCGCAACCCGGAGCCGAAGCGGTCCTACGACGTCGTCATAGTGGGCGGCGGCGGCCACGGTCTGGCCACCGCCCACTACCTGGCGAAGAACCACGGCATCACGAACGTCGCGGTCCTGGAGAAGGGCTGGCTCGCGGGCGGCAACATGGCCCGCAACACCACGATCATCCGCTCCAACTACCTGTGGGACGAGAGCGCCGGCATCTACGAGCACGCGCTCAAGCTGTGGGAGGGGCTGGCGGAGGAGCTCGACTACCCGATCCTCTTCTCCCAGCGTGGTGTGCTGAACCTCGCGCACAGCCTCCAGGACGTCCGTGACAGCGTGCGCCGCGTGGAGGCGAACCGCCTCAACGGCGTGGACGCCGAGTGGCTCGACGCGGACGGTGTCAAGGAAGTCTGCCCGATCGTCAACACCTCCGCGGACGTGCGCTACCCGGTCCTGGGCGCCACCTACCAGCCGCGCGCCGGCATCGCCAAGCACGACCACGTCGCCTGGGGCCTGGCCCGCTCGGCGGACGCCGCGGGCATCGACATCATCCAGAACTGCGAGGTCACCGGCCTGGACGTGGTCGGCAACCGGGTGGTCGGAGTCCAGACCAGCCGGGGCCCGATCGCGGCGGGCAAGGTGGGGCTGTGCTCGGCGGGCCACACCTCGGTCCTCGCCGCGATGGCGGGCATCGAACTGCCGCTCCAGAGCCACCCGTTGCAGGCGCTGGTGTCGGAGCTGCTGGAGCCGGTGCACCCGACGGTCGTGATGTCCAACGCGGTTCACGTGTACGTCAGCCAGGCGCACAAGGGCGAGCTGGTGATGGGGGCGGGCATCGACGCCTACAACTCGTACACCCAGCGGGGCGCCTTCCATATCATCGAGGAGCAGATGTCGGCGGCCCTGGAGCTGTTCCCGGTCTTCGCCCGCGCCCATGTGCTGCGCACCTGGGGCGGCATCGTCGACGTCAGCCCCGACGCCTCGCCGATCGTCGGCCTCGCCCCGGTGGACAACCTCTACCTCAACTGCGGCTGGGGCACGGGTGGTTTCAAGGCCACCCCGGGCGTGGGCTGGGTCTACGCCCACACCATCGCCCACGACACCCCGCACCCGCTCAACGCCCCCTTCTCGCTCGACCGTTTCACCACCGGCGCGCTCGTCGACGAGCACGGCGCGGCCGCGGTGGCCCACTAGGATCACCGGACTCTTTGGGAGCCGAACCATGCTGCTCATCCCATGCCCGTGGTGCGGGCCCCGCGACGAGGCCGAGTTCCACTACGGCGGCCAGGCCCATGTGCCTTACCCCGAGGACTCGTCGGCGCTCAGCGACGAGGAGTGGGCCCGGTACCTGTTCTTCCGCGACAACCCGAGGGGCCCGTTCGCCGAGCGGTGGAGCCACGGGGCGGGCTGCCGACGGTGGTTCAACGCGGTGCGGGACACATCGACGAACGAGATTCTGGCGGTTTATCGGGCGGGGGAGGAGCGTCCTGCAATCTCCGAGTCACGTTCGGTCGGCCCGGCCCGTCCGGCGTTTGAGGACGAGGCCGTCCAGGCCGAAGGAGGGTCTGGGAGCACAGCCCCCAGCGGGGTCGAAGGGGCGGAGCCCCTTCAGGATGGGACGGGTAGGGGCGGCGGGGGCGAGAACCAGCCCTTCCGCCACCCCACCCGCGGCCGAATCCACCGCGACACCCCGATCACCTTCACTTTCGACGGCACCGCACACCAGGGCTACAAGGGCGACACCCTCGCCTCCGCCCTCCTCGCCAACGGTGTCGTCCACACCGGCACCAGCATCAAGCTCGGCCGCCCACGCGGCATCTTCTCGGCCGGCGTGGAGGAACCCAACGCCGTCATCCAGATCGAGGCCCCGTTCCCCGAGCCCATGCTCCCGGCCACCACGGTCGAGCTCTACGACGGCCTGGTGGCGACCAGCCTCCCCGGCCAGGGCCGCCTCGCCACCGAACCGGACCCGGCCCGCTACGACGCCGTACACGCGCACTGCGACCTGCTGATCGTCGGCGCCGGCCCGGCCGGCCTCGCCGCAGCGGCCGCGGCAGCGAGAAGCGGCGCCCGTGTCATCGTCGCCGACGACCAGCCCGAACTCGGCGGCAGCCTCCTCGGCACGGCCGAACTCCCAGGCTGGGCCGAGGAGACCGCAGCCCGGCTCGACGCCGCGCCCGACGTACGCGTTCTCCGCCGCACCACCGTCTTCGGGTACTACGACGACAACCACCTTCTCGCCGTCGAACGCCGCACCCACCACCTCGGCGCCGAGGCCCCCGAGAACGTCTCCCGCGAACGCGTCTGGCGCATCCGCGCCCGTCGCGTCGTCCTCGCCACCGGCGCCCACGAACGCTCCCTGGCCTTCGCGGACAACGACCGCCCCGGAGTGATGCTGGCGGCCTCCGCCCGCACCTACGTCAACCGCTACGGCGTCCTGCCCGGCCGCCACGCGGTCGTCCTCACCACCAACGACAGCGCCTACCCGACGGCGCTGGACCTCGCCGCGGCAGGCGTGTCCGTCCAGGCCGTCGTCGACACGCGCCCGGAGCCGGGGGAATGGGCCGAGCGTGCGCGCGCGGCCGGCATCGAGGTGCTGACCGGTCATGCCGTCACCGGCACGGAGGGCGACGCGCGGATCACGGCCGTGACCGTCGCCCCTTACGGGGAGTCCGCCGGGCAGCGGGAGTTCGCCGCCGACCTGCTGCTGGTATCCGGCGGCTGGAATCCCGTCGCGCACCTGTTCAGCCAGGCCGGCGGCAAGCTGCGCCACGACGAGGAACTCGGCACCTTCGTCCCCGACACCTGCCGCCAGGCCGTCGAGGTGGCGGGCAGCGCGAGCGGTGTCTTCGACCTGGCCGGCGTCCTCGCCCAGGGCGCGGCCGCCGGTGCCCGTGCGATCGAGGCCGAGGGCTACACCCCCGAGACGCCCGGCCTGCCGAAGGCGGCCGCACAGACGTACACGCCCGCCCTGCACGTCTTCACCGTCCCCGGCAGCGAAGCGGGCCCCCGTTTCGTCGACCTCCAACGCGACGTCACGGTCGACGACCTGGCTCGCGCGACCGGGGCCGGCATGCGCTCGGTCGAACACACCAAGCGCTACACCACGGCCGGTACCGCCAATGACCAGGGCAAGACCTCAGGCGTCCTGGCCAGTGGCGTCGTCGCCGAACTGCTCGGCGTGGACATCTCGGCGCTCGGCACGACCACGTTCCGTCCCCCCTACACCCCGGTCTCCTTCGCCGCCCTCGCCGGCCGTGACCGCGGCGTGCTGAGCGACCCGGTCCGCACGACCGCCCTGCACGAGTGGCATGTGGCACACGGTGCTCTCTTCGAGAACGTCGGCCAGTGGAAGCGCCCCTGGTACTACCCGCGCGACGGTGAGGACATGGAGGCCGCCGTGCTGCGCGAGTGCGCGGCCGCGCGTGAGGGCGTCGCCTTCATGGACGCCTCCACGCTCGGCAAGATCGACGTCCAGGGCCCGGACGCCGGCGTCTTCCTCGATCTGCTCTACACCAACATGATCAGCACCCTGAAGGTCGGCATGATCCGCTACGGCGTCATGTGCCGCCCCGACGGCATGGTCTTCGACGACGGCACCGTCATCCGCCTCGCCCCCGACCGCTACCTGGTCACCACCACGACCGGCAACGCGGCGGCCGTACTGGACTGGATGGAGGAGTGGCTCCAGACCGAGTGGCCCGAGCTGAAGGTCCACTGCACGTCCGTGACCGAACAGTGGGCCACCGTCGCCCTGGTCGGCCCGAAGTCCCGCGAGGTCCTCGGCTCGCTCGCGCCCCGACTCGCCGTCGCCAACGACGACTTCCCGTTCATGGCCTGGCGCGAGACGGCCGTCGCGGGCATCGAGGCCAGAGTGTGCCGGATCAGCTTCTCCGGCGAACTGGCCTACGAGATCAACGTGTCACCGTGGCAGGCCCTCGCCCTGTGGCACGCGCTGTACCAGGCCGGTGCCCCGTACGGCATCACCCCGTACGGCACCGAGACCATGCACGTCCTGCGGGCCGAGAAGGGCTACCCGATCATCGGCCAGGACACCGACGGCACCGTCACCCCACACGATCTCGGTATGAACTGGGTGGTGTCGAAGAAGAAGCCGGACTTCATCGGCAAGCGGTCCTTCGCCCGCGCGGACACCGCCCGCGCCGACCGCAAGCACCTGGTCGGCCTGCTCCCCGAGGACCCGGGGACCTTCCTGCCGGAGGGCACTCAGCTCGTCGCCGACAGTGTGCTGCCGGCGCCGCCCGTCCCGATGCTCGGCCACGTCACCTCCAGTTACCGCAGCGCGGCCCTCGGCCGGACGTTCGCGCTCGCCATGATCAAGGGCGGCCGGGAACGCATCGGCGAGCGGCTGTACGCCCCCGTCGGCGACCGGCTGGTTCCGGTGACCGTCGCAAGCCCCGTCCTCTACGACCCCGAGGGAGCCCGTCGCGATGGCTGACACCGCCCTTGCCGCCCCGCCCCACAGCCCCCTGTCGCACGCCGCCGACCGCCTGGCCGCCGCCACCCGCGCCTCCCGGGGCGCGATCCGGCTGGCCGAACTCCCCTTCCTGACCCAGGTGAACGTGCGCCTGGACGCCAAGGGAGCGGCGGCGGACACCGTAGGACTGGCACTGGGCCTGCAACTGCCCCTCGAACCCGGCACCGTCGTGCGCGCGGGGGAGTCGACCGCGCTGTGGCTCGGTCCCGACGAGTGGCTGCTGGTCGGACCGCCGGGGCGCGAGAGGGACTGGGAGAGCCGGATCCGGGAGGCCGCCGGAGACGAGCCGGTCTCCGTCACCGACGTCTCCGCCCAGCGCACCACACTCCTCGTGACGGGTTCGCGCGCACGCGACCTGCTGGCCCACGGGTGCCCGCTGGACCTGCATCCACGGGCCTTCGAGGCCGGGCGCTGCGCCCAGACGACACTGGGCCGCACTCAGGTCGTCCTGGTCTCCCGGGACGAACCCAGGGCGGGCTTCTGGGTACTGGTCCGCTCGTCCTTCGCCGGCTACCTGGCGGACTGGCTGCTCGACGCGGCGACGGAATACCTCTGACGGACGTAACTGGCTGTGTGAGCCGCTCAGCGGCTCACACAGCCACGGCCCTGAGTCGCTCGGCCCGCGGCAGGGCCTCGTCGGCTCCGGTCTCCTTCATGGGGCGGCCATGTCCGGAGCGTCGTACCGACGCCCAACAGCCGCAGTCTTCAGACTGCCACGGTCACTCCTCCGCGCGGGGCGGGCGCCGCTACTTGGTCAGGCCGGCGTAGAGCGGGTGTTTGTCGGCCAGTGCCTTGACCCGGGCCTTGAGCGCTTCGGCGTCGTGGGACGGTTTCAGTGTCTCGGCGATGATGTCCGCGACCTCGGCGAAGTCCTCGGCCTCGAAGCCACGGGTCGCCAGGGCCGGCGTGCCGATCCGCAGGCCCGACGTCACCATCGGCGGACGCGGGTCGTTCGGGACGGCGTTGCGGTTGACCGTGATGCCGACCTCGTGGAGGCGGTCCTCCGCCTGCCGGCCGTCCAGCTCCGACTCGCGCAGGTCCACCAGGATCAGGTGCACGTCCGTGCCGCCGGACAGGACGTTCACACCGGCCTCGCGGGCGTCGGCGGCGGTCAGCCGCTCGGCGAGGATGCGCGCACCCTCGACCGTACGGCGCTGGCGCTCCCTGAACTCCTTGGAGGCCGCGACCTTGAAGGAGACCGCCTTGGCCGCGATCACATGCTCCAGCGGGCCGCCCTGGAAGCCGGGGAAGACGGAGGAGTTCAGCTTCTTCGCGAAGTCCTTGCTCCGGGCGAGGATGATGCCGCCGCGCGGACCGCCTAGCGTCTTGTGGGTGGTGGAGGTGACCACGTCCGCGTGCGGCACCGGGTTCGGGTGCAGCCCGGCCGCGACCAGACCCGCGAAGTGCGCCATGTCGACCCACAGGTACGCCCCGGCCTCGTCGGCGATCCGGCGGAACCGGGCGAAGTCCAGCTGCCGCGGGTAGGCCGACCAGCCGGCGATGATCACCTTCGGACGGTGCTCCTCTGCCAGCTTCTCCAGTTCGTCCATGTCGACCAGGCCGGTGGCGGTGTCCACGTGGTACGCGACCACGTTGAACTGCTTGCCGGAGAAGTTCAGCCGCATGCCGTGGGTCAGGTGGCCGCCGTGGGCCAGGGCCAGGCCGAGGACGGTGTCGCCGGGCTGGGCCAGGGCGAACAGCGCGGCCTGGTTGGCGGAGGCTCCGGAGTGGGGCTGGACGTTGGCGTACTCGGCGCCGAACAGCTCCTTGAGACGGTCGACGGCGATCCGCTCGACTACGTCGACGTGCTCGCAGCCGCCGTAGTAGCGCCGTCCCGGGTAGCCCTCGGCGTACTTGTTGGTCAGGACCGAGCCCTGGGCCTCCATCACCGCGACCGGCGCGAAGTTCTCGGAGGCGATCATCTCCAGGGTGGACTGCTGGCGCTCCAGCTCGGCGCCGAGCGCGGCGGCGACGACCGGGTCGAGCTCGTGCAGGGACGTGTTCAGGAAGGACATCTGCGGCTTCCTCATGTCGGGGCGCAGGGTGGCCGTACGCCTCGGGCGGAGCTGTCGGGCGGCGGCTGCGACAGCGGGGAGACGCGGGCGTGGCCTCAGCGGAAGACCACGGTGTGGTGGCCGTTGAGCAGGATGCGGCTCTCGCTGTGCCATTGCACGGCCCGTGCCAGCACACGCGCCTCGACGTCCCGGCCCGTGGTGACCAGCTGTTCGGGGTCGTGGGAGTGGTCCACGCGGACGACGTCCTGCTCGATGATGGGCCCCTCGTCCAGGTCGGGGGTGACGTAGTGGGCGGTGGCCCCGACCAGCTTGACCCCTCGCTGGTGGGCCTGGAGATAGGGCCGGGCCCCCTTGAAGCTGGGGAGGAAGGAGTGGTGGATGTTGATGGCCCGGCCCTCGAACTGCTTGCACAGGTCGTCCGACAGGATCTGCATGTAGCGGGCGAGGACCACAAGGTCGATCTCCAATCGCTCCACCAGCTCCAGCAGCCGGGTCTCCGCCTCCGCCTTCGTCTGCGGTGTGACGGGGATGTGGTGGAAGGGGATGCCGTGGCTCTGTGCGAGCGGCTCGAAGTCCCGGTGGTTGGAGACGATCGCCGGTATCTCGATGTTGAGGGCGCCGGTGCTCCTGCGGAACAGCAGGTCGTTCAGGCAGTGGCCGTACTTGGAGACCATGATCAGCGTGCGGGTGGGGGCGGCCGCGTCGAACAGCCGCCAATCGATCCGGTAGGTCTCGGCCAGCGAGGAGAACCCCGCGCGCAGGCGTTCCAGTGAGGTCTCCGGGTCGGAGACGTCGAAGTGCACACGCATGAAGAAGCGGTCCTGCAAGCGGTCGTCGAACTGCTGGCTCTCCAGGATGTTCCCGGAGTGCTCGACGAGGAAGCCGGTGACGGCGTGGACCAGTCCGGCCCGGTCGGGACAGGAGAGGGTGAGGACGAACTCGCGGCCGGGGCGGGGGCGAGGGGGCACAGCATCCTCCAGCGGTGCGTAATGAGCAACACGGCGAGCATTACGCAACATAGTCCAAGGGGGAGGGGGCCCGGTCAAGGGTGTGCCCTGACGGAAATCCTTCGGCAGGGCCCCTGGGGCATGTTGTGCATGGAGGAATTCACAGCGCGATAGGCAACGCAGGGCCCTCCTGTCGGCATGCGAAACGCGCCGTCCTCAAGGGCGTGACCGGGGTTGTTCCGCCGTTGCTTGAGCGCGGGGACGACGAAGACGTTCTCGGAGCGGCAGGCCCTCGGAGCTTGCCCCGGACGGGGTGGTCGCCGCCGGTGGTTCACCGGCGGCGGGTGGAACGTTCGTCAGGCGCGGAACGCGTCGGCATGGTCCCGTGCCCACTGAGCGAAGGTGCGCGCCCGCCTTCCGGTGACGGCCTCGGCCGTCGGCATGGGGCCCAGGGCCGAAAGGTCGAACGCCTCCGCCTCCGACGAAGGGTCCGATTCATTGCCGCCGTAATCCTCTAACCCGAGGAGGAAGTCGACGTTCTCCGCCGCGAAGCCGCCCTGCGCGAGATAGATCTCGCGGGCCTGCTGAAGCGTGACCACTTCCAACCGGACCTGCTCGCCCATCGCCTCGGCGACGATCTCCACTTGCCGCCGGTGGGTGAGGAGTTCGGGACCGTTGAGGGTGTACGCCTGCCCGGCATGGCCCTCCTCGGTCAGAGCGAGGACGGCCACGTCGGCGATGTCCCGCTCATGCACCGGGAACCAGCCGGCGTCCGGGGCCGGCTCACGCACCACGCGCTCGGCGCGGATGGACGGCCCCCACAGGGCCAGCTTGTTCATCGCGAACTCACCGGGGCGCACATGCGTCCACTCCAGCCCCGACGCCTCGACCGCCCGCTCCACCGGCAGGTGGAAGTCGGTGTCGTAACCGGCGGTGACCGCGCCGGAGGAGAGCACCACGATGCGCCGCACACCCGCCGACTTCGCCATACCGACCACCTCCTCGGCGGTCGTCGCCACCGGGAAGAGGAAAAGCGCGTCGACTCCTTCGAGGGCGTCCTTGAGCGTCTCCGGACGCGTGAGATCGCCCTCCTGGACCCGGACTCCCCCGGGGGCCGCCCCGGGCCTCGTCCTGCGGGTCAGGGCCCGCACGTCGTGTCCCCCCTCCACGAGTTGCCGGACGACATCGCGCCCGACGTTGCCGGTGGCCCCGGTCACCAGAATGGTCATGGATCGCCCTTCGTCTCGTCACGCCCGTGCTCGAGCTGTTGCAGTTCAGCACATGGGCCGCAGCGCCGAGGACCATCCGCGGGAAGCCGGACCGTGACGAGGAGACCGCCGTCGGGGCGGGGGACGAGGTCGAGGGTTCCGTCGTGGGCGCGGACGACGCTGTGCACGATGGCCAGGCCGAGGCCGACACCGGCGTGCTCGTCGGTGCGTGTGCGTTCCGTTCCGCGCTGGAAGGGTTCGGTGAGGGTCGGTACCAGTTCGGGTGGGAGCGGACGGCCCGTGTTCTCGACCCGCAGCACGCTCGTGTCGCCGTGTGCCTCGGTGCGGACCGTCACGGTGCCGTCGGCGGGCACGTTGTGGACGATGGCGTTCTGGACGAGGTTCGTCACCATCCGCAGCAGGAGCTCCGCGGACCCGCTGGTCCGGGCCGCTCCGCCGGTGACGTCGAGCGTGATCCGGCGCTGTTCGGCGAGAGGAAGCAGAGTCTCGGCGGCTTCTTCGGCAAGGAGGGAGAGGTCGACGCTCTCGCGGGTGAAGTTTCCGCGGTCGCTGCGGCTGAGCAGCAGAAGGGCTTCGGTGAGGCCGATCGCTCGCGTGTTGACGGCCTGGAGGCGCTCGATGAGTTCACCCCGGTCCCGCGTGGGGTCCTTGCGGGCGACGTCGAGCAGCGTGCGCGAGATGGCCAGCGGGGTGCGCAGTTCGTGGGAGGCGTTCGCGGCGAATCTCTGCTGCTCGGCGACGTGGGACTCGAGTTGTTCGAGCATCGAGTCGAACGCGTCGGAGAGTTCACGGAATTCGTCCTGGCGGCCCTTCATGCGGATCCGGTGGGACAGCGACCCGTCCCCGGCCATCCGTGCCGCATCCCTGATCTGTGTGAGCGGTGCGAGCATCCGGCCGGCGAGGATCCATCCCCCGACCAGGCCGAACACGAGCAGGCACGCCATCGCCACGGCAGCGGCGGGGGCGAAGGTGCGCACCAGGAGGTAACGGTTGGGCGAGACCCCGAGCAGGCCCTGGCTGTTGTCGGGCACGTAGCGCAGCAGGAACCCCCACACCACGGCCAGCAGGAGAGCGCCGGCGACGGCGAGGAACCCGGCGTAGCTCAGGGTGAGTTTCAGTCGGGCGCTGAGCCCTGGGCGTCTATGCATCGCCGCTGTCGGGGTGGGGGGTGTCCTTGCCGGGGGCGATGGTGTCCGCAGCGGTGTCGATCCGGTAGCCGACGCCGGGCACCGTGGCGATGATCCATGGTTCCCCGAGCCGCTTGCGCAGTGCGGAGACGGTGATGCGCACGGCGTTGGTCAGGGGGTCGGCGTTCTCGTCCCAGGCCCGTTCCAGCAGCTCTTCGGCGCTGACGACCCCGCCCTCGGCGGCGACGAGGACTTCCAGCACGGCGAACTGTTTGCGGGTGAGCGCGACGTAGCGTCCGTCGCGGAAGACCTCCCGGCGGAAGGGGTCGAGCCGCAGGCCCGCGATCTCCCTCACCGGAGGCCGGGCGTGAGCGCGCCTGCGGTCGAGCGCCCTCAGCCGCAGGACGAGTTCCCGCAGCTCGAACGGTTTGGTGAGGTAGTCGTCGGCGCCGAGCTCGAACCCGGAAGCCTTGTCGTCGATCCGGTCGGCAGCGGTGAGCATGAGGATCGGGATGCCGCTGCCGGAGGCGACGATGCGCCGGGCGACCTCGTCGCCGGAGGGGCCGGGGATGTCGCGGTCGAGGACCGCGAGGTCGTAGGAGTGGACGCTGAGCAGTTCCAGGGCGGAGTCGCCGTCACCGGCGATGTCGGCGGCGATCGCCTCCAGCCGCAGACCGTCACGGACGGCTTCGGCCAGGTAGGGCTCGTCCTCCACGATCAGTACACGCATGCCCGAAGCCTAAGGAGCACGGCATATCGCCGACGTATGCGAAGACTTGCCGACCACGTGACTCAGCCTGCCGGTGCCGGCGCGGGGCGAGGCTGGTCCGAGGGTGCTTGGGCCGCAGCGCGCCACCAGCGGCGCGACGCCAGCGCGGCCAGCACGGCGCCGGCGGCGTTGACCAGCACGTCGTCCACGGAGGACACCCGGTCGAGCCGCAGGACGTACTGCGCGGTCTCGACCAGGACCGAGCAACCCGCCCCGAGCGCCAGGACCCGCGGCACGGACGCCAGCGCCGCGAACCGCATCGGCGCGAAGAACCCCAGCGCCGCGAAGATCAGCAGGTTGCCGCCGATCCCGATCGGCCCCATCGTGAGCAGGTCCCGCAGCGGTACCAGGCTCACCCGCGCGGGGACGGTGCCGGCCCCGCCGCCCGGCATCATGGTCAGCCACACGAACGGCACCGTCCCGTGGGCCATGCCCACCTCGGCCACCGACATCCGCCACGCCCATGTGACGCCGGCGGCACGCCGACGGCGGGCCAGGGCCCACACCACCAGCGCGGCCAGCGGCACCGTGACCAACGTCATGAGCACCACACCGTTGAACGTGTCGAAACAGCCGTGCCACCGCCCGGCCATGCACGTCGGAGCGGCCATCATGAGCGGCCGCCGCACGGTGGACACGGCGCTGGCCATGCCGAGGACCGCCAGGACGACAAGCACGATCCCGCGCGTGCGGCGGGGCGGTGCTGACAGTGATGCGCTGTCGTTCATGCCCCCATTGGAGACGGACGGCCGTTGCGACGGCGTATGCGATTCTCGATACGCCCGCGATACAAGGGGTCCCCGGTATCGAGGAATCTTCGGAGCGAGCAGCGCGGCACGTCACCCGAGACCCGCGGACGGCTCCCGGACACTCTCCCGGGCCCGAGGGAGCCGGGCGGCCAGAGCAGTGGCGCTTCGCGCCATGGGCGTGGTCATGATCCCGGCGACGGTGGTGCGGCCGGCGATGTAGGCGTCGAGACGGCGCCACGCCGGGGGCAGGCGGGTCAAAGCGGTGTGCACGAGGCCCGGGTTGCGGGCGAAGAGGTTCATCAGCGTGCCGCTGACGCGCATTTCGACGCCGAGGACGTCATCGACCTGCCGTCCGTACCGGTCGGCGGTGGCGGTCGCCTCCGTCTCGTCGGCGGAGGCGACGAGACGGGCGGCGGCACGACCCGCGAGGTCTCCCGAGCGCAGCGCGTAGGAGATGCCTTCCCGGGACCAGTGGTCGACGAGAGCGGCGGCGTCACCGGCGACGAGCACGCGCCCGCGGGCCAGCGGGGAGTCAGGGCGGCGGCACCGGGTCAGGTGGCCGGTGTCGTGGAGCGGACGTGGGCCGAGAAGTCCGTGACGGGTGAGGAAGTCCTCCTTGTAGGCGCGGAGGGCTGCGGGGTTGCCACGGGCGGCCACCACTCCGGCGGTGCAGACGTCCCCTTTGGGGAAGACCCAGCCGAAGGAGCCCGGCAGAGGCCCCCACTCCATCAGGACACGGCCGCGCCATCGACCGGCCGTGCGTTCGTCGACCGGCACTTCGACCTCCAGGGCGAGGTCGACCTGTGCGCACCGAACGCCCACGTACCGGGCGACTCTGCCGGCGCTGCCGTCGGCGCCGACGACGGCCCGGGCACGAAGCGTGTCACCGCGGTTGGTCTTCACCGTGACGGTGTCGCCCTGCTGCTCCAGGGCGGTCAGCGCGGTGCTGTCCCGCACCTCCGCTCCCGCCGCCGCGGCGGCTTCGGTCAGCGCCGCGTCGAGTTCGCTGCGGTAGACCATGGCGATGGTCGGAGAGCCGGAGACGAGCGTGCGTTCCCTGCGGCCGTTGAGTGAGAAGGTGAACTGCCGGGCGGTGTCGTAGACCTTCAGGGGCAGGCCGGGAGGCAGGGCGGCGAGGGATGCTCCGATGAGGCCGCCGCCGCAGGTCTTGTAGCGGGGAATGGCGGCGCGCTCCAGCAGCAGCGTCTCACAGCCCTCCTCGGCGGCGACGCGGGCGGCGGTGGCCCCGGCCGGGCCGGCGCCGACGGTTGAGCATGAACCCCACACGGCCGGGACCGATGCTGTCGAAGCCGGTGTACATCGCGTAGGCGTTGACCTCTTCGAGAGGCCGCTGCACACGCAGCATGTAGTCCTTCTGGTAGACCAAGAAGAACATGCCCGTCGGAGTGCCCGACAGCCGCCGGGCCGGAATGCCGGCGTGCTCGATGGCCTCCCAGACCACTTCTGACAGCAACCGGTGCTCCGGATCCACCCAGGGTGCTTCCTGCGCGTTGATACCGAAGAACTCCGGCTCGTAGGCGTACACGTCGTCGTCCAGGAAGCAGCCGGGCCGCGACCTGGGCGGGAAGACCGGCCAGCTCCGCCTGCTCCCACCGCTCACCGGGCACCTCCCGCACCGTCTCCCGACGCGCCATCAGCAACCGCCAGAGCGAGTTGAGGGAGCGGACCTCCCCGGGGAACCGGCAGGCGGCTCCTACGACCGCGACCGGTTCGTCCTGACCCGCTCCGGGCTCCTCAACGCGCCAGGATGTGCATGCATGGGGTGCCGTCCTTCACCACGAGGAACTTGGAGGCGGCCACTTCGGGCGCGCTCTCCGCCACGCCTTCGGATCGAGGTTGCGCGGCACTGGCCATTTCGGCACAAGGACCGGCCGGTACCAAGGACGAGCGGGCCACGGGCGGTAGCACGTCGGGGATCGCGAATGCCTCTGTGCACCGGGTTCAGCCGCTCGGACGGGTTCTTAGAGGATCATCGGCGTCGGGTACCGCGAAAGTGGCACGGCAAAGGGTCGTCTCGGTGTGCTCCACGGTGTGCGCGCCGAGCAGCAAGGGGCCGGGCCCCCAAGAAGGGGACCCGGCTGGCCGACCGCGCCCTGGGCCCGGTCCCGGTCGTAGGTGAACTCCTGCCGCCCCTGCGGATCTTTCGCGGGTGTGCTCGCGTGCGGGCGGGCGTCAGCCGGCCAGCCGGTTGAGCTTGCGAATCTGCTTGTCGAAGGCCCAGGCGGGTACGACGCGGCGCAGCGTGCTCGCGCGTCCGGCCACGGGGCCGGCGGTGTAGCGCAGCTTCGGCCTCGCGTCGGTCGCAGCCGCGACGATCACCTTGGCGACGACGGCGGGGGCGTCGCCATCCTTGATCGCCTCCGCCATCAGGCGGTCGAAGGTGAGCCGTTGCTTCGCGTAGACCTGAAGGGGCGTGTCGGGCCGCGCGCTGTTGGCCTCGAATCCGGTCCTGGTGTAGGCGGGTTCGACGAGAAGCGCCCGGACGCCGTGCTCACGGATCTCGTGGTCCAGGGACTCGGTGTAGCCCTCGATCGCATGCTTGGAGGCGGCGTAGACGGCCATGTAGGGCGAGGGGATGAGCCCGACCACGGACGAGATGTTGATGACGCGCCCGCGTCCCTGCGCGCGCATGTGCGGCAGGACCTCCTTCACCATGCGCATGACCCCGAAGACGTTGGTGTCGAAGATGCCCTGGGCCTGGGCGACGGAGGTCTCCTCGGCCGCACCCATCGAGCCGACGCCGGCGTTGTTGACCAGGACGTCGATCCGCCCGAATCGCTCGATCACCTGGTCGACCGCGGTGGTGACCGAGGCGTCACTGGCCACGTCGAGGTCGAGGAACGACACACCGTCCAGCGGGGCGACGCGTGAGGTGTCGCGGCTCGTGCCGACCACGTCGAAACCCGCTGCGACCAGCGCGAGCGCGGTTTCCTTCCCGATGCCGGATGACGCACCCGTCACGAGTGCCGCCGGCCGATTTGTCGTCATCATGGATTCCTGGGCTCGTGGGGAAACTGATCGGTTTCTCCACCGTAAACCGATCGGTTTCCATGTGCAAGTGGCAGGCGCCCATCCGATCCCATCCCGTCCGATCTGCGTCAGCGCACGTACCGTTCATGCGGTGGTGTCGCTCGACAGGTGCGGGGTGTGGCCTACGGGCCGGGCGGAGTCGGCGACCACGGCGATGCCCGTGCACGAGACGGCCGTGCGACGGCGCTCCCCGTCTTGCGGCCGCCCGTCCTCGCTGGGTGTGGCGGCATGGCCGGCGGGCATCAGTGGAGTGTGAGCCCGTGGAAGCGTCGTGTCGGTCTGGCCGTCTGGGTGGTGGCGGCCGTGGTCGTCGTGCTGGTCGCCGCCCTCTGGGGCATCAAGCGGCTCTGAACCCGTCGGCGGAGGTCGAGCGCGGACACGGGTGCGGGCCCCGCATGCGGTCCGTCGCCCGCGAGGCCGGGAGATCCGTGAGCAAGGCTGTCCTGACGTCGGCCATGCTCAGCGCCAGGTGCAGGACTGTCTGGAAGTCCGCTCGGCCCTCCGGCCGGAGGTGAGCCGGGTGGCCGCTTACGCTCCGGTCGGTTGTCGAGGTGGCCGCCCGGCCTGTCCCCGGGCGGCAGGTCCCGTCGCGCTGCTTTCGTGCGTGTCAGACGTTGACGCCGAAGTCGGTGGCGATGCCGGCCAGTCCGGAGGCGTAGCCCTGGCCGACGGCTCGGAACTTCCACTCGGTGCCGTGCCGGTAGAGCTCGCCGAAGACCATCGCGGTCTCGGTGGAGGCGTCCTCGGACAGGTCGTAGCGGGCGATCTCCTGATTGTTCGCCTGGTTGACGACACGGATGAAGGCGTTGCGGACCTGCCCGAAGCTCTGCCCGCGGTTCTCGGCGTCGTGAATGGAGACCGGGAACACGATCTTTTCGATCTCTGAGGGCACGGCGGCGAGGTTCACCTTGACCGATTCGTCGTCGCCCTCGCCCTCACCGGTGAGGTTGTCGCCGGTGTGCTCGACCGAACCGTCCGGGCTCTTCAGGTTGTTGTAGAAGACGAAGTGCTGGTCCGAGGGGACCTTGCCGGAGGCCTCGAGGAGCAGGGCGGAGGCGTCGAGGTCGTAGTCGGTGCCGGTGGTCGTGCGCACGTCCCAGCCCAGGCCGACCAGGACGGCGGTGAGGCCCGGCGCCTCCTTGCTGAGCGAGACGTTGCCACCCTTGGACAGGGAAACTCCCACGAGGTACTCCTTCTCTGCGTATGCGGTCGAGGCGCGATGGCGGGCCCCGGATAAAGAATCTACATCACTGTAGAGGAGATGGGAGTGTCTGGCGGCTGACCGCGTTCTCTGCGCTGTCGCCCCGAAGTCGCCTTCCGTTCCTGTGGGTTGCGAACTCACGAGCGGGAAGCGGGTGGCCACATGATGAGCACAACTCGGTGGTGCCTGGAGTGGAAGTGAGGAAGGCTCGCTCGCATGGTTTCGGTACTGCAGAACGTTGCGATCGACTGTGCGGACGCCTACGAGCTGGCCCGGTTCTGGAGCAGGGTGACCGGCCGTCCGCAGCATCCGGATGACAAACCGGGTGACCGGGAAACCCAGGTGCTGCTGGCGGAGGGCCCGGTGCTGTACTTCAACCAGGTGCCCGAGTCCAAGAAGACCAAGAACCGGATCCACCTGTGTCTGCGCCCCGAGTCCTCGCGTGAGCAGGAGGTGGAACGGCTGTTGGGCCTCGGTGCCACCTTCGTCGCGGATCACCGCAATCCCGATGGCTCTGGCTGGGCGGTCCTTGCCGACCCCGAAGGCAACGAGTTCTGCGTCCTTCGCAGCGAGTCGGACCGAGCGGCCTCCTCCTAGATGCTCCCGGGGCGGTCCCCCGATCCGAAGAACCAGCGGGCCAACCGCCGGCACCGGGGCGGCAAAGGTTGCCGACCCGCCGGTTCCGAGTCAGACGCCGGTCTGTCCGTCGACGAGTTCGCGCACGACATCGAGGTGACCGTTGTGGCGGGAAATCTCTTCGATGAGGTGGAGGATCACCCAGCGCAGGTCCACGTGGCGGCCGTCACCGATAGGACGCTTGGCCGTTGAGTTCAGGTCGCGGTCGGCCACCAAACGGCGATAACGGGCGCTCTGTTCCTCGTACTCGGCGAGAAGCCGGGGCAACGGGATGTCGACCGCCGTCCGCATCTCGGGGTCGGGGTCGTCGTCGGTCGCCGCCGCGAGCGGCCCCTCGGGCTCCTCGCCGAGGAACATCACCTGGACCCAGTAATGCTCGACCCATCGCAGGTGGCTGATCAGCCCGCAGATCGTCATCAACGGTGAATTCGGGAGCGGCGCCTTGCGGGCATCTGCCTCGGACACGCCCTCACACTTGGCTCGCGCCGTGTCCCGGGCGTAATCCAGAAAGGTGGCCAGCTGCGTACGCTCGTCCCACGCGGGGGGTGTATCGGTTCGTTGTGTCATCGGGGGTGAGGTTCCCACAACTCGGGGGCGGTGTCGCGTGATTAAGAAGCTGCGGGATCCGCCGGGCACCAACTAACCCGCGGCTATGACGGCCTGGATGAGGCCCGGGAATCTACGGTCCAGGTCCTCCTTGCGCAGGCGCATGTACAGCCCATTCCCGGCGTCGCGCTGGTAGACCAAGCCTGCTTCCCGCAGTACTCGCCAGTGACGGGTGCGGCTTGACTTGCTCACCGGCAGGTCGAAGGAAGCGCACAGCCGCTCTTCGTCCGGCCGTTCGGCGAGTTCGGCCACGACCCGACGCCGGTTTCCATCAGCCAGTGCCAGAAGGATGGGCCCCACCTCCAGCTCCTCGGCACGAGGGTGGGCCAACTCGCCTGCCGCCATCACTCCGCCTCTCGACAAGGTACGCGTGAGTGCGTACCTTACCCAGAGGTACGCGACTGGGCGTACCTTACCGCTGTTGGGGGAGTCATGTCCGCGTCTGCATCGCCACGCCGCCGAGTTCTGTCCCGCGTCCGCTTGGCACTGCGCAAGCTTCTGCTCAGCGAGCACTCTCCCTTCATGACCCTCTGACCCGGGTGCATCCGGCCACCCGCGGGACCGGGACCATGCGCGGCGGCGTCGGGCAGGTCGTGTGTGCCGGTCACGGGATCGCCTCCTTGACCTGCTGGCAGCGGGCGCAGTAGCGGGCCTGCGGCACGATCATCAGCCGTTGCCGGGCGACGGGGCGCCGGCACAGGTGGCAGATGCCGTAAGAGCCCTCGTTCATGCGACTCAGGGCCGCCTCGACATCGGCGAGAACCATGCGGGCGGAGGCGGCGAGCTTGATGCGGACCTCCATCTGCGCGGCGGTCTGGCGCTGGAGCCGGTCCTCGGCACGGGAGGTGGTGGGTCCGGCGAGCTGGCGCAGTTGCTCTTGGCGGAACAAGCGCTGCTCGTGCAGGTTCTCGCGCAGCGCGGCGAGGTCTTCGTCCGACAGGTGGGTCGTGCTCTCGCCGATGATCTGGTCGGTCACCGCTTCACCCCTTTTCGAGGCAGGGCGTAGGAGGTATCGGTACGGGCGTCGGTCAGGCTGCGCGGCGCTGGCAGGCGACGCAGTAGCGGGTGTAGGGGAGGATCTCCAGGCGTTCAGGGGGGACGGGTTTGGTGCAGCCCAGACAGGTTCCGTAGGTGCCGTCCTCGATGCGGGCGAATGCCGCCTCGATCTCCTTGAGCACCCGCTCCATCGCGGTCTTCTGGACGGCCGACAGGTGGTCGTCCGTGCTGGGCCCGCACTCGTCGAGGGCCTGCAACTGAGCCAGCCGTGAGGTGCGGGCGTGATCCAGGCGCTGACGGGCCTCGTGAAGACGGACCTCGTGAAGGTGGGGCTCGGCCCGGGTGACATCGAGCGACATGGTGGGTCCCTTTCTCGGGCAGGGTGATCAGGTGTCTTCCACCCTGGCCGGGCAGGTGGCGGATACCTATCGGGCGCGGGGCCCATTTACGCCGGGGCGGGGGATCCATGAGGTCGTGCCGTGGGTGGTGCTCGACCGGGGAAATGGGGGCCAGGCCCCATCGACGGGGCATCCGGGACGGGGCAGGCTGGCCGCAGGCTCAGTCGGGTACCCCGGGATGAGCGCGGTGGGCTGCGCGTGGCCCGATGATGGAGGTGAAACCGAGGTTTCCCGGAAGAGAGGCGCAGGGCCGGTGTCCTTGTTCTGGCGGATCTTCGCCCTCAACGCCGTGGTGCTGGGCACGGCCACGGCCCTGTTGCTGTGGGCGCCCGTGACCGTCTCCGTGCCGGTTCTGCTCACCGAGGCGATCATCCTCATCGCGGGTCTGGTCGTCATGCTGGTCGCCAACGCCGCGCTGCTGCGGCTCGGCCTGGCCCCGCTGGGCCGGCTCACTAAGCTGATGACCACCGTGGACCTGCTGCGTCCCGGCCAGCGCCTGCCCGCTTCCGGCGGCGGCGAGATCACCGAGGTGATCCGTACGTTCAACGCCATGCTGGAGCGGCTGGAACACGAGAGGGCGACCAGCAGTGCCCGCGCCCTGCTGGCCCAGGAGGCCGAACGGCGCCGCATCGCGCAGGAGCTCCACGACGAGGTCGGCCAGAGCATGACCGCGATCCTGCTGGAACTCAAGCGCGCCTCGGACGAGGCACCGCCGGCGCTGCGCGAGCAGTTGCACGAGGTGCAGGAGATCACCCGGGAGAGCCTGGACGAGGTTCGTCGCCTGGCGCGCAGGCTACGGCCCGGAGTACTGGACGACCTGGGTCTGGTCAGCGCGCTGACCTCGCTCACCGAGGACTTCGCCACCCACACCGGGTTGCAGGTCACCCGCCGTTTCGATGCCGACCTGCCGGTCCTGGAGCCGGAGACGGAACTGGTCCTCTACCGCGTCGCCCAGGAGTCGATGACCAACGTCGCGCGGCACGCGGACGCCACACAGGTCACCGTCGCCCTGCGGCACACCGACGACCAGGTGGTGCTGGCCGTCACCGACGACGGCTGCGGCGTCGAGGCCCCGAGAGAAGGCGCCGGCATCCGTGGCATGCGCGAGCGGGCCCTGCTCATCGGCGGCAGCCTCGACATCACACCGGCACCCGACACCGGCACCCGGGTCCAGCTCACCGCGCCCGTATCCAGGAAGCAGCCCTGACCATGCCAGACGCGACCACGACCGCCACGACGGGGACGAGCACGATCCGCATCCTGCTCGCCGACGACCATGCGCTGGTGCGCCGCGGGGTGCGGCTCATCCTCGACCGGGAACCGGACCTGGAAGTGGTCGCCGAGGCCGGGGACGGCGCCGAGGCCATCGAGATGGCCCGCGCCCACGACGTCGACCTGGCCGTGCTGGACATCGCCATGCCGCGACTGACCGGCCTGCAGGCCGCCCGCGAACTGGCCGCCCTCAAGCCGGGATTGCGGATCATGATGCTCACGATGCACGACAACGAGCAGTACTTCTTCCAGGCCCTGAAGGCCGGCGCGAACGGGTACGTGCTGAAGTCCGTCGCCGACCGGGACCTGATCGCCGCCTGCCGGGCCGCGATGCGGGACGAGCCCTTCCTGTATCCGGGCGCGGTCACCGCCCTGATCCGCAACTACCTGGACCGGGCCCGCCACGGCGAGGAGACGCCCGACCAGATCCTCACCCCCCGCGAGGAGGAGGTCCTCAAGCTGGTGGCCGAGGGGCACTCGTCCAAGGAGATCGCCGACCTGCTGTTCATCAGCGTCAAGACCGTTCAGCGGCACCGCGCCAACCTGCTTCAGAAACTCGGCCTGCGTGACCGCCTGGAACTGACCCGGTACGCCATCCGCGCCGGCCTGATCGAAGCCTGAGCCGCCGGCCCGCCCGAGCACCACGATGAGATGAGAAGGGGGACGGTGCATGCACCGCACTGCACGCACCGTCGCCTGTACCGGCAGCGCCCGGCCCCGCGTCGCGGTACTGACGGCTGTCCTGCTGGTGCTGGCCGCGCTCGGCATCGCCGGTCCGCCGCCCGGCGCGACGGGCGGTGCGACGGGCTGGCCGGTGGCCGGCGTGGTGGCGGGGGCCGCCCGGCACGGGGACACCGGGCCGCGCGCGGATGACGGGTGCGACGCCGTCTGTGTCAGCGGGCCGCGCGCGGATGACGGGTGCGACGCCGTCTGTGTCAGCGGGCCGCGCGCGGATGACGGGTGCGACGCCGTCTGTGTCAGC
>NZ_JARVKU010000040.1:0-44228 GCF_029813805.1 Streptomyces sp. DH10 | reverse complement strand
AACGGCCGGAGGGACCCGTGCCGCAGGAACGGCCGGAGGGACCCGTGCCGCAGGAACGGCCGGAGGGACCCGTGCCGCAGGAACGGCCGGAGGGACCCGTGCCGCAGGAACGGCCGGAGGGACCCGTACCGGCCGAGGAACCCGCACCGTTCTCCGTAGCCCTGGTCGGCGCCGGGCCGCGCGGTACCAGCGTCCTGGAACGCCTCTGCGCCTCCGCCCCGGAACTCCTCCCGCCCGGAGCCCGGCTGACGGTCCACGTGATCGACCCGGACCCGCCGGGCCCGGGCCGCGTCTGGCGTACCGACCAGTCGCCCGAGCTGCTGATGAACACCGTGGCCTGCCAGGTGACCCTGTTCACCGACGACAGCGTGGACTGCTCGGGCCCGATCCGCCCGGGCCCGAGCCTGTACGAGTGGGCGCGCGGCACGCTCGGCCCGGACGAGTACCCGACCCGGGCGGACTACGGGCGTTACCTGGAGTGGGTGTTCGCCCAGGTCGTACGGGACGCCCCGGCGACCGTCCGCGTCGCGACGCACCGGTCCCGGGCCGTACGGCTCGACGACGCCCCCGGCGGCCACCAGGCCCTCACCCTCTCCGACGGCCGCACCCTGACCGGCCTGTCCGCCGTGGTCCTGGCCCAGGGGCACCTGCCGACGACCGCCGACCCGGGCCTGCGGCGCCTGGCGGACCACGCCGCGCGGCACGGCCTGCGCCACGTCCCGCCCGCCAACCCGGCCGACGTCGACCTGACCTGCGTACCGCCCGGCGAACCCGTCCTGCTGCGCGGCCTCGGCCTCAACTTCTTCGACCACACGGCCCTGTTGACGACCGGCCGCGGCGGGCGTTTCGTACGGGACGCCCAGGGCCTGCGCTATCTCCCCTCCGGCCGCGAACCGCGGCTGTACGCCGGTTCCCGGCGCGGCATCCCGTACCAGGCCCGCGGTGACAACGCGAAGGGGGCGTTCGGCCGACACGACCCGCTGGTCCTCACACCGGAGGTGATCGCGGGCTTCCGCAAGCGCGCCGACTCCGGGGAGGCGCCCGACTTCCTGGCGGAGATATGGCCGTTGGTCGCGAAGGAGGTGGAGACGGTGTACTGCGCCGCGCTGCTCCGGCGGGCAGGAGCCTCCGCGCGACAGTGCCAGGAGTTCACCGATCACTTCCTGGCCGTCCCGCACGGCGACCCCCACGAGGCGGTGCTGCTGGGCGAGTTCGGGGTGACGGACGCCGACCGCTGGTCCTGGGAGCGGATCTCCCGGCCGTATGCCGGGCGGGACTTCGCGCACCCCGGCGAGTGGCGTGACTGGCTGCTGTCGTACCTGCGCGAGGACGCCGCGCAGGCCGCCCTGGGCAATGTGCGCGGCCCGCTGAAGGCGGCCCTGGACGTGTTGCGCGACCTGCGCAACGAGCTCCGGCTGATCGTCGACCACGGCGGCCTGGCCGGCGGCTCCCGCCGGGACCACCTGGACCACTGGTACACGCCGCTCAACGCCTTCCTGTCCATCGGCCCGCCCCGGCGCCGCGTCGAGGAGCTGGTGGCCCTGGTGGAGGCGAGTGTGGTGCGCGTGCTCGGGCCGCGCCTGAGGGTGACGGAGGCGGACGGAGCCTGGGCGGCGCACTCGCCCGATGTGCCGGGTTCGGTCGTCCGTGTGAGAACCCTCATAGAGGCACGACTGCCGGAGACCGACCTGCGGAAAACAGCCGACGGCCTCCTCGCGGGGCTGCTGCGGACCGGGCAGTGCCGTCCGCACACCGTAGACGGTTATGAGACAGGGGGGTTGGATGTGACGCCACGCCCTTACCATCTGATAGACCGTCAAGGAGCCCCGCACTCCAGGCGGTTCGCCTTCGGGGTCCCGACGGAGGGCGTGCACTGGGTGACGGCCGCGGGAGCTCGCCCAGGTGTGGATTCGGTCATGCTTTCGGACGCGGACGCGGTGGCGAGAGCGGCTCTACGTGCGGTTGTGACCGAAAGTGCGGCCCAACTGGAGGTAAACCAGTGGCCAAATGTTGAACTTGCAAGCATCTATTAGGCGCACCTAACGTGGGTTACTCATCGGTTCTGTCCCCCGACCGGCCCTCCCCTGGCCGGCCGACCGAAGGAGACCCCCACATGACCGCACGCCTCAATGGCGCGCAGCCGTACGCTCTCGGACTGTTCCGGATCGTCATCGGCCTGCTCTTCGCCTGCCACGGCGCCGTCGCGCTCTTCGGAGTCCTCGGAGGGGTGGACGGCAAGGGCGGTACCGCGGCGACCGGCGCCTGGCCGAACTGGTACGCGGCCGTCATCGAACTCGTCGGCGGCACGCTGGTGCTGCTCGGCCTGGGCACCCGCGCCGCGGCGTTCATCGCCTCCGGCGCGATGGCCTACGCGTACTTCAAGGTCCACCAGCCGCAGGGCCTGTGGCCGATCGAGAACAGCGGCGAGGGCGCGGCCATGTACTGCTGGTCCATGTTCCTGCTGATCTTCACGGGTTCCGGTGCGTTCGGCGTGGACCGGCTGCTGGCCAAGCGCACGTCGGCGCAGGGACAGCAGTCCACGGACCAGACCCCGGTGGCGGCCTGACCCGCCCGGACCGCGCTGGACGGAGCGGCGCCTCCCCTCACACGAGGGGAGGCGCCGTTCTCGCTTCCGCGCCGGGACACGGCGGCCGGGTGACGACTCGGGACGAGGTGAACACTCGGTACCGAACGTACGAGCCCCCCGTGAACCGCCCGTCACACCCCAGGCGTACGCTGTATGGCTGTCATCGGCCACTCCTGCCGCTCCGCCGCGCCACCGCGGCACGGTCTGGCCCACGGGGGACCAACGGGGAGTCGCGGTGCTGGAGCACGTGGGGTGGCTGTTCGGCAGCCCATGGATCTACGCGGCGGTGGCCCTGTCGGTCCTGCTCGATGTGTTCCTGCCGGTGCTGCCCAGCGGCGTCCTGGTGATCACGGCGGCTACGGCGGCGGCCGCGGGTTCGGCGGCCGACGTGCCCGACATCCTGACGCTGATCCTCTGCGCGGCCACCGCCTCCGTCCTGGGCGACCTGGCCGCCTACCGCCTCGCCTGGCGCGGCGGCGACCGTCTGGACCGGGCGATCTCCCGCTCCCGGCGCCTGACCACCGCGCAGAAACGTCTCGGCGCGGCCCTCGCGCGGGGCGGCGGCGCCCTCGTCGTCCTGGCCCGCTTCGCGCCCGCCGGCCGCTCGGTCGTCTCCCTCGGCGCGGGCGCCGCCCGCCACCGCGCCCGCGACTTCCTCCCCTGGTCGGCCCTGGCGGGCCTCACCTGGGCCATCTACAGCGTCGCCCTCGGCTACTTCGGCGCCCACTGGCTGGGCGCGAGCTGGCTGGGGACGGTGGTGTCGGTGGGGGCGCTGTTCGGGGCGGGGGCGGGGGCGGCGTACCTGATGCGCAGGGAGCCGCGGGCGTCGTAGGGCGTGGGCGCTCGGAGGCACCCTGGGTGTGTCAGTCGGCCCTAGCTCGCCCGCTGGGCCCCGGCGCCACGGACCTCCAGTCCGTCCAGCAACTCGGCCGTGGCCTGGGCGATGGTCTCCACGGCGCGCTCGAACACCTCCTGGTTGTGAGCGGCGGGGGCGCGGAAACCCGACACCTTCCGCACGTACTGCAACGCGGCAGCCCGAATGTCCGCCTCCGTGGCCTCTTCGGGCATCACGGGCGGACGAAGGGTCTTGATACTCCGGCACATGCCCCCAGTCTGGCCCTTCCGGCCCCCGTACGACAGCGACGGCTGCGATGATCTCCACGAGGCGGCCACCACCGTGGGGCCGACCGACGAGAGGAACCCGACATGGGGAACGAACTCACCGTGGCCGTCCTGGGTCCCGGCGGCGTGGGCGGTCTGCTCGCCGCCCTGCTCTCCCGCGCCGGCCACCGAGTGATCTGCCTGTCCGGCGAGGAGACGGCCCGTACGCTGCGCACCGACGGCATCCGGGTCCGCAGCGGGCACTTCGGCGACTTCACGGCCCGGGTCGAGGCGGACACACACCTGCGCGAACCTGTCGACGCGTGCCTGGTGGCCGTCAAACACACCGCCCTCGACGCCGCCCTGGCGCGCGTTCCCGCACCCACACTGGCCGACGGACTCCTCGTGCCGTTCCTGAACGGCGTCGAACACCCGGCGGCTCTGCGCGCCCGCTACCGCCCCGACCGTGTCGCCCCCGCCGTCATCCGCGTCGAGTCGACCCGCGTCGCCCCGGGCGTCATCGAACACGGCAGCCCCTTCGCGGAGATCGACCTGACCGGCGCCGAGGTGCCCCGGCCCCGACTCGACACCCTCGCCGAGACGCTCACCGCCGCCGGCCCGGCCACCCGAGTCCAGGACGACGAGACGGCGGCCCTGTGGGCGAAGATGTCGTTCCTGGCCCCCATGGCCCTGCTGACCACGCGATACGGCGTCCCTCTCGGAGACGTCCGCACTCGTCACCGCGACGAACTGACCGCACTGGTCGAGGAGACGGCCGCGATCAGCCGCGCCTGCGGCGGCCCGGGAGACCCGGCACAGACCCTCGCCCGCTACGACGCCTTCCCGCCGTCGATGAGATCCTCGATGCAGCGCGACGCCGAGGCGGGCCGGCCGCTCGAACTGGACGCCATCGGCGGCGCGTTGCTCCGCGCGGCCGAGCGGCACGGCCTACCGGCTCCGGTGACGGCCGGGGTGGTGGGCGAGCTGTCCGCCGGCCCGGGCGCGGAGATCTCGGGCAGAGGCTGATCCGGCGGTGGCGCCGCGAACGGCGACCGCGACCACGAGCACTGATCCTGTCTGACTGACAGCGCGGCCGGGGTGGACGCCGTGATCGGCATCGCCATGCTCGGCGCCGGTATCTACGTCGCCAGGACATGAAGGCAGTGGCCCGGAGCGCCCGGGGCACGACGAACGCCGCCGGTCAGACGCGGTCTGCGCCCATTGCGTGAACGCCCGGCTCCAGGGCGGGGCCGTTCCTGGCCTTCGCCGTTCAGCCCAGGTCGGACATGTCGAGCACGAAGCGGTAGCGGACGTCGTTGCGCCTGAGACGGTCGAGGGCCTCGTTCACTCGCGCCGAGGGGAGCAGTTCGATGTCGGCGGTGATGCCGTGCTCGCCGCAGAAGTCCAGCATGGCGGCGGTCGCGGGCCTGCCGCCGCTGCCTGCCGAGCTGAGCTTCTTGCGTCCTATGAGCAGGTCGGTGGTCTCCACGGTGACGGGTCCCAGGTACCCGAGTTGGCTGAGCGTCCCGTCCAAGGCGACCAGGCGCAGGTAAGGGCCGAGGTCGTGCGGGGCGGAGATGGTGTCGATGACGACGTCGAACCGGTCGCGGGCGTCAGCCATCTGTTCGGGGTCGGTGGAGACGATGAGACCGTGGGCGCCGAGACGACGGGCGTCGGCGGCCTTGTCCGCTGAGCGGCTGATGACCGAGGTGTCGGCGCCGAGCGCCACTGCCATCTTGACCGCGAGGTGGCCCAGGCCGCCCAGTCCCGCCACCGCGACGCGGCTTCCCGGCCCCACGCCGAGGGCGTGCAGCGGCTCCCAGACAGTGATCCCGGCACAGAGCAGAGGAGCGGCGGCGGCCGGATCGAGACCGGCGGGCAGGGGATGGGCGAAACGGTCGCGGACGACGTACTCGCGGGAGTAGCCCCCCAGTGTGGCCGATCCGTCGTGCCGGTCGACGCCGTCATAGGTCAGGGTCGGGAAAGCGTGGCAGAAGTTCTCCTGGCCGGTCCGGCACATGGCGCACTCGCCGCACGAATCGACGATGTTGCCCACCGCGACCGGGTCGCCGACGGTGAAGCGGGTGACGGCGGGTCCGGTCTCGGTCACCACGCCCGTGAACTCGTGCCCCGGCACCAGGGGCCGGCCTCCCTCGCGGTCCCGGGCGTTGACGGCGTGCAGATCGGAGTGGCAGACACCGCAGTAGTCCACCCGGACCGCGAGGTCGTCGGGGCGCAGGTCGCGCCTTTCCAGTGGCGTCCGCCGCAGCGTCCTCGACGGACCGTCCGCTTGCCAGCCAGTGGTGTTCCTCATGGCGCCTCCTCATAGACAGACTGGTCGGTCTATTTGAGGTTAGGGCCATCGGGGCAGCCGAGCAAACCAACTGTTCTGTTTGGTAACTTGGGCGCATGGCAGAGCAGCCCCTGACCCCGCGCGGAGCCGCGACGTACCAACGCATCATCGATGTGGCGACCCGGGAGTTCGCCGAGCACGGAATCGCCGGCGCGCGCATCGAGCGGATCGTGGCCGCCGCCCGCACCAACAAGGCTCAGCTCTATGCCTACTTCGGCAGCAAGGAAGGGCTCTTCGACGCCATCTTCTTCGGCTCGCTCGAGCGGATCGTCAACGTCGTCCCGATCGACGCCGCCGACCTCGCGGACTGGGCCGTACGCCTCTACGACGAGTACCTCCGCCGCCCCGACCTCATCAGACTGGCCACCTGGGCACGCCTGGAGCGACGCCCGGCCGGCCACCTGGTCGAAGACCCCGACCGCCTCGACGACCGCAAACTGCGCGCCATCGCCGAGGCCCAAGCCGCCGGCCTGGTACGCCAGGGAGACCCGTTCGACCTCATGGCCGTCGTCATCGCCATGTCCATGGCCTGGTCACCGGTCAGCAACGTCTACGCCGCGACCGCACAGGAGCCCCCCGAACGGCACGAGCAGCGTCGCGCCCTGCTCCGCGAAAGCGTCCGCCGCGCCATGACGGCCGACTGAGGCCAGTCGGGCGGCAGCCCGCCAACTGGAGCGCCCAGTCACGCCCGTTCGCATGAACCACGGGAAGGAACTCGCCCGGCCAATTCGAACAGGCGTATCATTGGGCCGTGGCAACGACCTATGACTTTCCGAGTGACCTCCTCGCCGGTCAGGAGGAACTCCATCAGGTCCGGGCCGAACTGTCGGCCCTGCTGAAGCGCCTCCCCTGGTCGGTCGAACCCCTGGACGGCTTCAGCGACGACAACGGCTGGCGCAAGGTGGAGCGCCCCGCCTCCCCCGGCTGGACGGCCGACGAACAGGCCGAAGTGGAGAAGCTCCGGCGGCGTGAACACGAGCTCGCGGTGTTCGTCAGCACGCACCGCTACTGGTCCGAACTCACCGGTCCCGAGCGGGTATGGGCCCGCTCGGCACTGAAACACGCACACGAGTCTCCGCCGGAGGAGACCGACGGAGCCTGACCGAGACTGACGGAGATCGAGAAGCGCCCCGGGCCGATGAGGGCCCGGGGCGCTTCTGACGATCCGACGGCGGAGGGATCCGGTGGGCGCGGACGGTTTCGAACCGCCGACATCCTGCTTGTAAGGCAGGCGCTCTACCCCTGAGCTACGCACCCGGCTCCCGGGCCATGTGCCCAGGACGAGTCGACAGCCTACATTGCCGGGGGCACGGTCCCGCAAACCCGTATCCGGGGGTCGGTCCGGGGGCTAGCCCCACCTTCGATCCGGGAGTGGCCCGGATCCCCCGGCGGGCCCTGGATCCATACGGTCGTAGAGCGCCAGAGCGCGCCCGTCGTCCGTCCAGGGGGAGATCGTCATGACCCGCAGCACTCGCACCACCGGCACCACCCGCCCAGTCCCTGCCCGCGCGGTCGCGGTCGCCGGTGCCGTCGTGGTGCTCGTCGCCGGTCTCAGCGCCTGCGGTGCGTCCGCCGGGGACGACAAGGAACCCGATCGCCGGTCCTTCGACCTCCGGAGCCGTACGCTCACCGTCGACTCCGACGACTCGGCCCTCGAGATCGTCGCCGCCGACAAGAACCCGTCCGGCGAGATCGAGGTCACCCGGTGGTTCCAGGGGTCGGTCGTCGTCGGCAAGGAGCCCAGGGCCACCTGGTCCATGCGGGACGACCGGCTGGTGCTGCGGCTGAAGTGCTCCGGCGTCGTCGTCGACTGCTCGGCCAAGCACCGCATCGAGGTACCGCGGGGCGTCACCGTGAAGGTCAAGGACGACGACGGCAGCGTGCGCGCCCGCGGCCTCCGGGACCCGCTGAGCATCCGCACGGGCAGCGGCTCCGTCCGCGTCACCGACACCACCGGCCCCCTGGAGCTGCGCACCGGCGACGGCTCCATTCGCGTCAGCGACACCACCGGCCCTCTGCGGATGCGCACCGGCAACGGCTCCATCCGGGCGAACGTCTCCTCCCGTGACGTCCGCACCCACACCGGCGACGGCTCGGTCCGCCTGGAGCTCGGCTCCGTACCGGACCGCGTGGAGTCCCGCAGCGGCAACGGTTCGGTGACCATCGCACTGCCCAAGGCCGCCTACCGCGTGACCACCGAGACCGGTGACGGTGGCGTGGATGTGTCCGTCCCCCGCGACGAGAACAGCTCCCATGTGGTGTCCGCCCACACCGGCGACGGCGAAGTGACGGTCCGAACGGCGAACTAACCGGCCCGTGTGTTCGTCCTCAACCGGTGGGAGAATGACAGCGGGCAGGGTGGACCACAGCACGGGAGAGGGATGTGACGGCGACTCCAGCGCAGCCGTACTCGCCGTCGGTGCCGCGCGCTCACCGCCCGCGCCGCCGCCTCCCCCGTACCCCCGGTCCGCTCGGGGACGCCCTCACCCTGATGGCACTGCCCCTGCTGGCCGCTCTTTCGCTGCCCGCCGCCTTCGCGGGCGGGGGCACCCGGCGCTGGTTCGGCGGCCGGGCCGAGAGCCAGCGGGCCGAGGCACAGGCCGCGAAGGACGCCGCCGCGGCCGCCTTCTACGAGCTCGACACCGCACAGCGCGACCTGCGCATCTCGATCGAGACGATCACCGCCGTCGACGACTCCCCGGCCGCCCGGCGGGCCGTCGCCGACTTCGACGCGCTCGGCCGGCGCATCGACGAGGCCAGCCACCAGTACATCAACGCCGTCGACGCCCATGACCTCGACCGCGACGACCTGGAGGCCTCGGCCGCCGCCCGCGCCCGCACCGAGCTGACCGCCGCCAAGGAGGAACTCGGCCGGGCCAAGCAGGAGCTGGACCGGTTCACCGACGGCCTCGGCCCGCTGCTCGGCAAGGCCGAGACCCAGCTGGCCCGCCTCGCCCCCGCGGTCGAGCGCGCCCGCCAGGCCCTGCTCGCCGCCTCCAACGCCCTCGACTCCGTACGGGCGACAGGGCTGAAGGCCGACGACCTCGCCGCCCGTCTCGCCGCCCTCTCCCCCGAGCTCACCAAGCTGAACCAGGGCGCCGGGCAGCACGGCGTGCCGCAGACCCTGGAGCGGGCCGAGCGGGTCACGCGCGAGGCCGAGGCGGTCCGCGTGGAGGCCGAGCGGCTGCCGGAGCGCGCCGCCGAGATCGATCACCGGCTCGTCTCCCTGCGCACCCGCGCCCAGGCCCTCACCACCCGCTCCGAGCAGGTCGACCCCATCCTGAGCGAACTGCGCCGCCGCTTCACCGTGGCCTGCTGGCAGGACCTGCAACGCGTCCCCGACATCGCCGCCGAGAACGTGCGCCAGGCCGAGACGAAACTGGCCGAGGCCCGCACCGCCCGCGACGAACAGCACTGGGCCGATGCCACGGCCCTGCTGTCGACCGTACGAGCCCTCCTGAACAGCACCGACGAGGCCGTCTCGGCCGCCGGCGACCGCCTGCACCGCTTGAACGCCGTGCAGAAGGACCCGCAGCAGGAGATCGACCGCACCCGCTTCGCCATTCGCGACGCCCAGCGCCTCGCCATGGCCGGCCGCAACACCCCCGACCCGCGCCACGCCCGCCCTCTGGACGACGCGGTGTCCCGCCTGGAACGCGCCATCGCCACGCTCGACGGCCGCCACCCCGACTACTGGCACTTCCTCACGGAAACGGAAGCCGTCCGCCGGGCCGTGGCGCACGTCGTCTCCGGGATCCGCGAGGAGCGAGGGGCCGGACACTGAGCCCGGTCCCCGTCCGGACTCAGGTGCGGTAGGCGTAGTAGTACGCGTTCGGGTACGACGCGACGAGGCTTGCCACCGACCTGCGGAAGGTGTTGTTGGAGTGGTAGGTCACGTACGGCACACCACCTCTCCTGTACGTGACGATCATCGTGTGGTCCTTGGACCCGTCCTTGTCGAAGTCCACCTGGAGGACGTCGCCGACGTCCAGCTGGAAGACGTTGGCGAGCGGCTTGGTACGCTTGGAGTTCTGGGCGAACCAGGACCACTCGTTGACGCCGATGAACGAGTGCGACTGGATGTCGGCGTTGCCGAACCACCTGGTGTAGTCGTACACGTAGCCGGGGACGTGCTTCCAGCCGCCCGCCTTCAGGGACTGGCTGACGAAGTTGGTGCAGTCGCCGCCGGCGCCGCGGCCGCTGAAGTCCGGGTAGTCCTTGTTGTAGGCGTTCCAGTGCTTCTCGGCGTAGGCCGCCATGGCCTTGTAGTCGTACGTCGTGCCGGTCTTCGGGGCGGCGGCCGGGTTGAGGGTGGTCGCCGCGCGCGGGGCGTTCGGCATGGTGTCGGCGGTGGTGGCCGCCTTGACGGGGGCCGGCTTGGAGAGCGTGTTCACCGCGAGACCGCCCTGGTCGGTGTCGCGGATGCCCGTCAGCCGCCAGTCGCCCTGCCGGTCGGCCTTGAAGGTCAGCTCGTGCCGGGCCTGGAATCCGGTGGTCTTCGGCGCGTCGCCACGGGTCCGGGCGTAGGTCAGGGTCGTGGTCTCGGTGACCTCCGCCTTGGCCGTACGGCCCGTCACCCGCGCGGCGTTCAGGGTGACGGTGGTGCTGGCACCGCGGTACGTCTCGCCGGCCTTCGCCAGCTTCTCCTTGCGCTGCCCCAGCGCGGACCGGGTGGCGTCCTCGATGCGGGCCGTGCCCGAGGACAGCGCGACGTCGCCGGAGAAGCCGTCGGTCAGCGGCTTGTCCGCGTCGGCCCGCCCGCCGTCGACCAGGGCGTTGGTGCGGTCGGTGAAGACAGCGTCCGCCAGCCGCTGGAAGGTGGCCCTGGTCCGCGCGTCCACCGTCGGATCGTCGCTGACCGCCGCGCCCGCGCTCCAGTTGGGCAGCAGGGCGACTCCGGCGACGACGGAGGTCGCCGCGGCGCCGACTATCGTGACGCGGCGCCGCGTCCCGCTCAATTTCCTTGATTTCACTGGTGTTTCCCCTCTTGCACCGGCCAAAGGGTTACCGGGGTAGGAGATCTTCGCATGAAATGTGTGGCTACTGTGAAGGGTGTTACGCCTGTTACCTTCGGCACCGATCACTTCACGACCGTCGACCAGTCGGGTGACTGTGCCGGGTCCAAGCCGCGCAGCCGCTGCAGGGTTCCGGGCTTCTGCACGTCGAGCCAGTCGGCCAGTTCCCTGAAGGACACGCACTTGACGTCCTTCTTCGTGCACATGGCCTTGACGACCCGGTCGACTGCCCGCATGTAGATGCCGCCGTTCCAGTCCTCGAAGTGGTTCCCGATGAACAGCGGGGCGCGGCTGCCGTAGTACACGCGGTTGAAGCCGGACATGTAGGAGGCGACGGTCTGCTCCTCCCACTGGGGGTAGTTCGCCGGATCCCCCTCGGTCTCGCCCTCGGACTGGTTGTAGAGGAAGTTGAAGTCCATCGACAGGCCCTGGTACTTGCCGCCCTCGTAAGGGAGCATCTGCAGCGGGAAATCCCATATGCCGTTCTTCTTGCGGGGCCATATCTGGAAGTCCCCCGCGGAGCTGGCGTCGTAGCGCCACTTGTAGTCCTTGGCGGCCTTCAGCAGGTTCTCCTGGCCCTCAAGGCAGGGCGCCCGGCCGCCGGTGACCTCCTGCCTGAAGTCGAACGGCAGCGGGTCGAGGTCCCGGAAGCCGGTGTTGGTCTTCCATTTCTCGGCGAAGTCGTAGAACTGGTCGATCTCGCTCTTCCACTCCGCGACGCTCCAGTCGCCGCCGCCCTTCTTGCCGCAGAAGTGGCCGTTGAAGTGGGTGCCGATCTCGTTCCCGCCCTGCCAGGCCTTGCCGAGCTGCTCCAGCGTGGTGCGGATGTGCTCGTCGGTGGCGAAGCTGATCGCCGCCGAGCCCTTGGAGTGCTGGGGCGGGGTGTAGAGGTCCTTCTTGCTCTTGGGCAGGAGGTAGATGCCCGTGAGGAAGAAGGTCATGTGGGCGTCGTACTCCTCGGCCAGCTCCCGGTAGTGCGCGAAGAGCCCGTCGTCGCCCTGCAGCGCGCCGTCCCAGGAGAAGACGACGAACTGGGGCGGCTTCTCACCCGGTTTGAGCGGCACCGGCTTCAACTGTCCGTGCGGTGGGCCGGTGTAGGAGGTGGAGCCGTCCCCGAGGACCTTCGTCCGGCCGTCCCACCGGGGTTCCCGGTCCGGCTTCGCGGAGGGGGGCTCCTTGCGGGCCCCGGAGGAGGCGGTCGGGGCGGTGGTGTCCGAGCGGGTCAGGACCAGATAGCCCGCGACCAGGGACGCTATGACGAGGAGGGCCGCCAGGGTCAGCACCCTCGGGGGTGTGGTGCGGCGGGGGGCGCGGGGTCGTCGGCGGCGGCCGGACGGCGGTTTCATGCGCGGCTCATTCTGCGAAGGGGGGTGGGGGGTACGGGGCGGTGCCGGTCGCGGGTTCAGCCGATGCCGCGGGCACCGGACCAGATGCGGTACGGGACGCTGTCGCCCGGAGAGCCCGCGATCCCGTTCAACGGGAGGGGTTCAAGGCTCTTGGTGAGGTCGATGCGGTAGGCCACCACGGCCGTCGACACGGAGTCGGCCGTGCCGATGTACCAGGCGGCGGTGTCGTTCTGCGTGGTGCCGGCCTTACCGGCCACCGTGGCGCCCGGGTCCGCCCCCGGGCGGGCGGTGCGGAAGGCGTCCGTGAGGGCGGACTGGACCGCCGCCGCCACGCTCGCCTTCACCGCACGGCGGGACGCCGGCTTCGTGAGCTCGATCTCGGAGCCGTTGCGGGTGATCCGGGCCACCGAGTACGGCTCGACGTGCGTACCGCCGGCGGCGAACGTGGCGTATCCGCTGGCCATGCGGATCGCGCTGGGCGTGGCACTGCCCAGGGACATCGCGGGCACCAGCGGGCCGAAACTGGAGGAGAGCAGGCCGGCCCGCTGGGCGGTGTCCCGCACCCGGTCCAGGCCGGTGTCCATGCCGAGCTGCATGAACGGCGTGTTCACCGACAGGGCGAGCGCCCGGCTCAGGCTGATCCGCCCGTAGGACTTCCCGCCGTCGTTGTGGGAGGTGACCTGCTTGCCGCCGCGGTCCCAGTAGGGGCCCTCGGGTGTCGTGACGGCGATGCCGTCGTCCCCGTCGTACAGCGTCTGCGGGGTGACCTCGCTCGCCGCGCCGTCCCGGGTCTTGTGTACGCCGTTCTCCAGGGCGGCGGCGTAGACGAAGGGCAGGAAGGCCGAACCGGCGGGCACGGTGGTCGCGTTCGACTCGTTGTAGCCCTGCCTACGGTGGTCGGGACCGCCGTGGACGGCGAGGATACGCCCGTCGGTGGCCACCGAGGAGGCGCCGAAGTGCAGGGATTTCGCCTTGGCCGCGTCCTTCTTCCGCGCCTGCTCGCGGGCCTCGGCCACGGCGTCGGTGAGGGCGCTCTCCTGCTTGCGGTCGAAGGTCGTGTAGATCTGGAAGCCGCCGAAGTCGAACTCCTTGTCCGTGAGGTGCGCCGCCTTCTTGGCGTATCGGGCGGCCAGCTCCACGAGGTAGTCGCTCTGCTTGCCGGTGTCGAACCCGGGCGTCCGCTTGAGCGGTTCGGGGAATTCCCTGTACCGGGCCCGCTCGGCCTGCGACAGGGTGCCGATCTCGACCATGCGGTCGAGGATCCAGCTCCAGCGCTCCACCGCCCGGGCGTGGTTGGCCTTGCTCAGGGCCGGGTCGTAGAGCCCCGCGCCCTTGAGGAGGGAGGCGAGGAAGGCGGCCTCGCTGACGTCCAGCTCGCCGACGTCCTTGCCGTAGTAGGCCTGGGCGGCGCGCTGGATGCCGTAGGTGCCCCGGCCGAACCAGCTCGTGTTGAGGTAGCCCTCCAGGATGTCGTCCTTGCTCATCACGTTGTCGAGCTTGAGGGCGAGCATGGCTTCGGTGAACTTGCGGCCGACCGAACGGTCCTGGCTGAGGTAGACGTTCTTGACGTACTGCTGGGTGATGGTGGAGCCGCCCTGGGTGTCCCCCTGGCCGACGGTGCGCCACAGGGCCCGGGCGAGGCCGCTGAGGGATATGCCGGGGTCGCTGTAGAAGCTCGCGTTCTCCGCCGCCAGCACCGCGCCCCGGACGTCCTCCGGGATGTCCTCCAGCGGCATCGCCTGCCGCCGCACCCAGCCGGTGCGGGCCATGGGCGTCCCGTCGGACCAGAAGTAGACGTTGTCCTGCTGGGTGGCGTACGAGTTGAGGTTCTCCGGGATGTCGGTGGCGGCGTAGGCGGAGCCGAGGAGGGCGACGGTCAGGCCGGAGAGGGCCAGCGCGGCGCCGAGCCACTGCCGCCAGGAGGGCGCCCAGCGCCGCCAGCCGGAGCGGTCGGCGTGCGGGTAACGGGGCCGCAGGCGGCGGGCGTGGGACGCGGCGCGGGTGACGAGTCGCGTCAGCCGTGGGGCTGCGGCGGGGAGACGGGACAGAGGGGAGGGACGGGGGGCTTTGCGCCGACGGCGTGACCTGGCGGGGCCTGCCTCCGGCGCCGTGCCGGAGCGCGTGTCCGCGTTGCCGGTCGCTGCCGGCTCGACGGTGCGCAACAGCATGGTCTCGTCCGCGTTCATGGAAGCGGGGACCTTCAACTGCATGGTCTCATCCGATTCCCGCCCAGCCTTGGACACGGCTGCGTCTCCCCTCCCCCTCGCGGTGGTGCTCGCGCGGAAGGACATGGCTGCCGTGGTCGACGGCAGCGAGCCTCACGTTTTCCCCGCCCCTACGGCTCCTCGCGCGTTCGAAAGTTACCAGCGACCTTTACAGGTCCTCCACACCGGTACGGCAAGAGTCATCAAAAGGAATCCCGAAGGACCGCACTTCCGCCGTCGCGGATTAACCTGTCCCCATGCCTCGCTACGAGTACCGCTGCCGGACCTGCGGCGACACCTTCGAACTCAGCCGTCCCATGGCCGAGTCCTCCGCCCCCGCGGCCTGCCCCACCGGTCATGAGGACTCGGTGAAGCTCCTCTCCACGGTCGCGGTCGGAGGATCGGCCTCCGCCCCGGCACCGGCGCCCCGGGCGGGCGGCGGTGGGGGCGGCTGCTGCGGAGGCGGTTGCTGCGGCTGACGTCTTTCCTCAGGAGTCCTTCAGCTTGGGTTTCCTAGCGTGGCGGCATGACAGCCATCGCAGCGGACACGGGACCGCAGTGGGTCAACGACCTGATGGACGCGCTGGGCGCGCCGGGTGCCGGGCTCGCCATCGCCCTGGAAAACCTGTTCCCGCCGCTGCCCAGCGAGGTGATCCTGCCCCTCGCCGGTTTCGCCGCGAGCAGCGGCCGGATGAGCCTGCTCGCCGTCCTGCTGTGGACGACGGCCGGCTCGGTGATCGGCGCGCTCGCGCTGTACGGCGTCGGTGCGCTGCTCGGCCGTGACCGGACGGTGGCAATGGCGGCCCGGCTGCCGTTGGTGAAGGTCTCCGACATCGAGCGGACGGAGGCCTGGTTCCTGCGGCACGGCACCAAGGCGGTGTTCTTCGGCCGGATGATCCCGATCTTCCGCAGCCTGATCTCCGTGCCGGCGGGTGTGGAGCGCATGCGCCTGCCGCTGTTCCTGGGGCTGACCACCCTGGGCAGCGCGATCTGGAACACGGCGTTCGTGCTGGCGGGCTACTTCCTCGGCGCGAACTGGCACCGGGTGACGGACATGGTCTCCGCCTACTCGAAGGTGGTCCTCGCCGTGGCGGCGCTCGCGGTGCTGGTGTTCATGGCCCTACGGCTGCTGCGACGCCCCCAAAGGGGCGCGGGGCTGTGTCGATCTGCGGCTCCGCCGCGGGGCGCGACAAGCCACAACACACCCGCACCCGCACCCGCACCCGCACAACCACCGCACCCCCCGAGCTCCTAGGCGAACCGGCCAGGCCCAGCGGCAGCGGCCCGCAGAAGTTCCCGCAGGATCCGCTCCCCCGCAAGGACCCCCCGCTCGGGAAGCGCCCTGACCGCGGGAGCCGTCCAGTCGCTGTCCGCCAGCTCCCCGTGTCCCGGGCGCCAGCCCTGGTCGGCCGCGAGGAGCAGGTCGGCGTCGAGCAGGGAGTCCCCGGCGGCGAGGGTGAGATCGGCGCCGGTCCGGCGGGCGACCTCGCGCATCGCCGCGCTCTTGGTGAGCGGCTTGGGCACGGCGTAGATCTTGCGGCCCTGGAGGGACACGGTCCAGCCGCGGTTCTCCGCCCAGACCGCCAGTTCCTTCACCCACTCCTCGTCGAGCAGTTCACGCTCGACGACGAGGTAGGCGAAGAGGTCGTCGGCGACGCGGTGCTTGCGCACCCAGACCGGGTCGGCGGCCCTGAGCAGGTGTTCCTGCACCTCGGCCAGGGGCGCGCACTGTTCGGCCAGCCGCGCGGTCACGGTTGCGTGCCAGCCGGGGTCGGAGACGCCGTCCACCAGGATGTGGCCGCCGTTCGCGCAGATCGCGTACGTGGGCGCGGGGCCCGGCAGGTTGATGCGCAGGTACTGCTTGCGCGTGCGGGTCGTCGTCGGCACGAACACGGCCCTGTCGCCCAGGTCCGTGAGGAGCTGGGCCGCCGTCTCCGTCATGTACGACAGCGGTCTGCTCTCGTGCACCTCCACGCACAGCAGCCGGGGCGCCCGGGCGTCCGGCATCGTCAGCGCCAGAGCGGCGGCGGAGTAGATCAGGGTGCGGTCGAGGTCGCTGGCGACGAGTGCGGGCATCAGACCGTCACCGCCTTGCCGTCGGCGCCGGTCGCGCCCCGGGTGTACTTGGGGTGGATGAGCCCGACGCAGGTGTAGGGCAGGTCGGCCACCTCCTCGACGGGTACGCCGCGTTGCTCGGCCAGGAGGCGTACGTGGTCGAGGTCGCTGCCCGCCACGGCGCGTGCCAGGACCTTCCAGGGCACGCGGCGCAGCATCACGCGGGTGGTCTCGCCGACGCCGGGCTTGACGAGGTTCACGTCGTGGATGCCGTACTCCTCGCTGATCCGCTCGACGGCGGCCCAGCCCTCCCAGGTGGGCGAGCGGTCGGCGGCGAGCAGTTCCTTGGCCTGGGCGCAGGCCGCGTCGGCGACCTCGGGGAAGCGGGCGCAGACGGCGTCGAGGAAGGTCACCGAGACGTCGGTGGCGGCGAGTTCGCGGTAGAACTTGGCGCCGTGGAAGTCGTGCGGTCCGACCAGGTCCGCCCGCAGGACGGTCCGCGAGATCAGGCCCGACACGGTCGAGTTGAGACAGGCGGAGGGGATGAGGAAGTCCTCGCGGGTGCCGTAGGTCCGTACGCAGGAGCCCGGGTCGGCCAGGACCGCGATCTCGGGATCGAAGCCGGTGACGCCGTCGGACTTCTCGAACTCCTCCAAGGCCTGGGCGAGTTCGCGGGTGATGGCGCCCTTGCCGGTCCAGCCGTCGACGAAGACGACGTCCCGGGGGTCGTGGTGCTCGGCGAGCCAGCGCAGCGCGTTGGCGTCGATGCCGCGGCCACGGACGATCGACACGGCGTAGTGCGGCAGGTCGAGCCCGTGCCGGTGCTGGGCCCAGCGGCGCATCAGGATGCCGACCGGGGTGCCGGCGCGGGCCAGGGAGACCAGGACGGGGCGCGGGGACCGCTCCGCGAGGACCGTCTCGGTGACGACGCCGACCGCCTGCGCGATGCGGGCCGCCGAATCCTCCAGGGCGGCGTGGAACAGCTCCTGGTACTGCTCGGTCGGCTGGTACTCCACGGGCAGCGACTCGGCGTAGTGCGCGCCGCCGCTCTGGATCGCCTCCTCGCGCTCCTCGGTCGGCGCCTCCAGCGTCACGTCCGAGAGGTCCTGGAGCAGCCAGCCGACCTCCTCGGGCGCGTACGAGGAGAAGTCGGGGCCGCGGAGGGGCTCGGGCAGCATCGAGGGCCTTTCAGGGGCGTGCGGGGTCTCGGGGGCGTACGACGGTACGACGGCGAGGAGGACCTGCGGCGTGTGCGCGGCGAGCTGGGCCAGCAGGCCGTCCGGCGCGTGCAGCCCAGGGGTGTCCGCAGCCGAGTCGACGACGGCGACGACGGCGTCGAAGCCGGCGCCCGCGACGTTGTAGGCGTACCGCTCGCCGGGGCCGTCGGCGGGGTCGTCGTGGGCGGGGAAGACGAGGCGGGTGCGTATCGCGTAGCCGGGGTCGTCGACGGCCAGGACGGGCGAGCGGGTGGTGGTGGAGTAGCGCACCTCGGCGTCCGTCACCTGCTCCAGCTCTCGGCCCAGCCTCAGCGGCGCGTACATCAGCTCCTCGCACCCGAGGACGAGCACGCGGCGGGCATCGGCGGGCAGCGCCGCGGCGAGCCGGGCGGCCATGGAGGGCAGAGCGGCCTCCAGCCGGGCGCGGTGCTCGGGGGTGAAGCCGTGCCGGCCCCCGTCGGGGAGGCCGGCGGGCCAGCGCAGGTCTATGCGGGTGACGTGGGGGTGGGCGCGGTTGTCATCCGGGTGCGGGCCGGTGGGGGCTGTTCGCGCGACCGGCCACGACGCTGCCGCAGACGACCGATCACCTGTCGCGGCATTCTCCGCCTCGTACCGCGCCACCAGCTCCTGCCCCTTCTCCAGCACCCCCTCCGGCAGCCGTACCGTGCCCGAAGCCGCTGCCACGAGATCCACCCGCGCGCCGATCTCCCCGGCGAATGCCGCGAGGCGACCCGCATCGGCCGGCGACCTCATGTCCACCAGCGCCACCACGACGTACCGCCGCCGCGGATACCGCTCATGAAGATCCCGGACGGTGTTCAGCACCGTGTTCCCCGTGGAGAACTCGTCGTCGACCAGGATCAGCGGCCCGTCCCCGGTGAGCAGCGCGGGGTCCTCCGGCAGCAGCAGGTGCGAGGTCGCGTGCGAGTGGGACTCCTCGAAGCCGCCGGCCGGGGCGAGACCGGCGACGGGGCGGCGGGTGGAGTGCAGGTAGGGGGCGAGGCCCAGACCGTCGGCGACGGAGTGGCCGAGGCCGGTCGCGGTCTCCGCGTAGCCGAGGACGACCGCGCGGCGCGCCTCGTCGGGGCCCAGCAGGTCACGCACCCGGCGGCCCAGCTCGAAGCCGTATCCGTAGACCACGGACGGGGACCGCGGGACGTGCTTGCCCAGCACGTTCGACACCAGCAGGTGGGCCCGCTTGGGGTTGCGGCGCAGCGCCAGTCCCAGCAGGTCGGTCAGCCGGTCGTCGCCGACGAGCTCGACGCCGAGCCGCTCGGCGACCCAGCTGCCCGACCAGATGCCGCCGGCACCGCCGGCCGTCCCGGACCGCCGCACCCCGTCACCATCACCGTCGCCGTCGCGCACCTGGTGGCGCACCCCCTCGTTCACTGCCTTCTCCATGAATTCCCTGCGTCGAGTCGCCGGTCTCCCCGGCGAGTCTGCGTTCCTCGAATGCCGTGCGTTCAGTCGCCCAGGCCGGCCGCGAGCAGTTCCACGAAGCCGATGTCCTCGTTCGCCACGCCGAAAACCTCGGCGCGCAGCAGTGTCCGCTCGGCCCAGGCCCGGTGCGGCTTCACCTCGTTCATCTTGTTCGTGTACGCCGACCTCAGCACACCCCCGCCGCCGCGCTCGGGGCGCAGGATGTCCTGGGCGTCCGAGAACTCCTCGTGGCTGACGACCGACAGGGCGTGCACGGGCAGCACGTGCGAGGGGTGGATGCAGGTCTTGCCCAGCAGTCCGTTGGCCTGGTCCAGGGAGATCTCCCTCAGCAGGCCGTCCATGGCGTGCTCAATCAGCTTCTCGCGCAGCTCCGCGGCCTGCACCTCCAGGAAGGGGCTCTGCCGCAGCTGCGGCTTGAACATGCGCTCCTGGACCCGGAAGTACTCCCACACCGGCCCGGTCACGGTGAAGCCGGTCCCGTCGGCGCGGCCCAGCATGTTCACCACGTCGGCGATCACGGAGGCGACGACCTGCACGTCGTAGGCCGTCATGTCGGGGCCTCTGCGCAGTCCGTACGAGGAGCAGAAGTCCGTCACGCCGAGGCGCAGGGCGAGGACGCGGTCGCGGTACTTGCCGACGGCCCGGGAGATGCCCTCCAGGGTCGGCACGCGCGACTCCCGGTAGAGCAGCTCCGGCGACTCCAGCACCGGCATGGCGAAAAGGCGACGGCCGCTTTCGGCCTCGGCGGTCGCCAGCGCCTCGAGGAACGGCATGCCGCGTTCCTCGGTGAACTTCGGCAGTACGAATCCGGACAGCAGCCGGACGGCCGGCCCGAGGCGTCGTACCAGGTCGGGGATCTGCTCGGGGACGCGGACCCGGATGAAGAGCAGCGGCAGGTCCGCGCCCGGGAGGTCGGCGAGGGCCGTGAGCTGGCGGACCACGTTCTCCTCGCCCGGGCCGACGTCCGCGTCGTCGATCGAGTCCTCCAGACACAGGACCATGGAGACCACGCCGCGGCCGGCCTGCTTGAGGATGTCGTCGGCGAGGCGCTCCCGGGTGGCCGGGCTGTAGAGCGTGGCGCCCAGGGCGGCCGAGAGCAGCCAGGCCGGCGAGTCCGCGGTGAACGTGCACGGCTCGCGGTAGAAGAGACGCTTCCGCACCTCAGGGGCGATGTGCCCGAAATGACGCATTGAACTCCCCCGGTGTGGTGGTGCGACCTGCGAATCGTCGAAAGCTGGCCGGTAATAGTACGTAGATGTCCATGGCAGAGGTTCCCGTCGGGCATGAATTTCAGGTAACGCGGGCAAGCACAGCCGGGCCCGGTCATGTCGACGGTAGTCGGCGAGGGCCGTCGGCGCCGCTCGTGGCACCACGGGCCCCCGCGTTGTCGTGAGCAGGACCGAGAAGGCAGGATGACCGCATGACGCACGCGATGCTGAAGGGGTCGAACGTCCCGCTGGAAGTCACCACGGTACGCGCCGTGCTGCGCTGGACGTCCGGGCAGGGGGTTCCGGACGTCGACGCCTCCGCGCTGCTCCTCGGCCCCGACGGTCGTGTGCGCTCCGACGAGGACTTCGTCTTCTACAACCAGCCCCGGCACCCTTCCGGGAAGGTGTGGCGGCTCGGCAAGAAGCGGGTCGCCGAGGGCCTGACCGACACGATCCAGACAGATCTCGCCGGTGTCGAGTCGGGAGTCAGCCGGATCCTGCTGGTCGCTTCGGCGGACGGCGTCACGTTCGACCGCGTACGGGCCCTGCGCATTCTGCTGTACGACGCGGCGGGCTCCGGCGCGGAGGCGCTGGCGTACTTCGACGTCAAGCCGGAGACGGGCCAGGAGACCGCGCTGATCTGCGGCGAGCTGTACCGGCGCGGGGAGGGCTGGAAGTTCCGGGCGCTGGGCGAGGGCTATTCGAACGGGCTTCAGGGCCTCGCGACCGACTACGGCATCTCGGTGGACGAGTCCGAGGCGATGGCGGAGACGTCCGGGCAGCCGGCCACGGCCGGCGCGGACCGGCCCGCGACCGCCGACCCGGCCCAGCCCACGACCTCGGCCCCGGCCCAGCCCGCCCCCGAGGTGTCCCGGCCGCTGCCGCCGGAGCAGCCGACCGTGGTGCCCACGCAGCCCGGGTACGGATACCCGCCCCAGCAGCCCCCGGCGACCCAGCCGGCGTACGGCTACCCGCATCCCACCAGCCAGCCCGCCTACGGCTATCCGCAGGCGCCGGCGACGGCGGGCGTCACGGGGGCACAGTCCGGCTACGGCTACCCAGAGCCGGTCGCCGCCGCGGCCCCCGACCCGGACTTCCGCCTGCCCCCGCAGGGCCCGCAGTTCATCGGACGCTAGACGGAACCAGGGAGGGCCGGCACCCGCGAGGGCCGGCCCTCAGCGCTCGACCTTCGTCTTGTAGCCACGGCCCCACTGGAGCCCCCACCCGTACAACCGGTCCAGCTCGGCCTGGAAGCCGTAGACGAACTTCGCCTCGCGGCGCACGATGATCTCGTCCTTGACCTTTTCGATCATGACGACGGCGCAGGAGCGGGCCTGCGGCTGGCGTTCGTCGAGGTGGATCTCGATGCGGGGGCCGTTGCTCGGGTAGAGCGTGACGATGGCCTGGGCGCGGTCGAAGGCGGGTGTCGCGTCGTAGATGTAGACGAAGACCAGGAGCCGCTTGATGCTGTCGCGGTGGTCCAGGTTGATGTACATCGTCTCGCCGGACGCGGAGCCGAAGCGGTCGTCGCCGCTGAGCTTGACGTACGGCGCGGCGTTGACGTCGCCGAAGTAGCCGCCGAGGGGCTGGACGACTCCCTTGGTGCCGTCCTGGAGTTCGTACAGACAGCCCAGGTCGAGGTCGACGTTGACCACGCTCTGGCTGTGGCCGATGACCTCCGGCGGTTTGAGGGCCCTGAAGGGGTGCCGCAGCAGGCTCTCGCGCTGCGGGCCGCCGATGTCGGAGGTGCGCATCCGCCAGCTCAGGTTGACCCGGAGATGGCCGGTGGCCGCGCCCTGCTTGGTGAGTGATATCTGCGCGCGCCGCTTGGTCAGTTCGATCGCGTTGGTTGCCGCGTGACCCGAGTCGAACTGCACATCGCGCCCGCGCCGGAGTCCGTCGAACAGGCCCATTCCGCCCCCACCTTGACTTGGAGGCCGCGGGTCCTCGCCGTACCCGCGGCCCTTGACGACCGACGGGGCGGCCGCCGAGGACTCGCCTCGGTGGCCGCCCCGCACAGAGCGTTCCTCACCCGGAGGGTTGTCACACCCCGGACGAGACCTCGGTCTTGTCGTCCGAGCCCGCGTTGCCCTCTGCCGCCGCCAGGGCGCGGTTGCGGCGGACGGAGGACCAGAAGGACCAGGCGATCAGGATGACGCCGACCGAGCCGGTGATGAACTCGTTGATCTCGTACCGGATGGTGACGAGCAGGATCATGGCGAGCGCGCCGATCGCGTAGTGCGCGCCGTGCTCCAGGTAGACGTAGTCGTCGAGGGTGCCCTCGCGGACCAGGTAGACCGTGAGGGACCGGACGTACATGGCGCCGATGCCGAGGCCGAGGGCCATCAGGACGATGTCGTTGGTGATGGCGAAGGCGCCGATCACGCCGTCGAAGGAGAAGGACGCGTCCAGGACCTCCAGGTAGAGGAACATGAAGAACGCGGCTTTACCGGCGACGACGACCGCGGAGCGCGGCTTGCCGGAGCGGACGGCCTCTTCCTCCTGCTCGTGTTCGCGTTCCTCCTCCTCTTCGAGCTTGTCCTCGAAGTAGCCGGAGAGACCGCCGACGATCATGTAGGTGATCAGGCCGCCGATACCGGAGAGCAGAACCGTCTCCGCCTTGTCGACGTGCGTGCCGCCGTGCTGGTGGGCGTGGGTCGCGAAGGTCATCGCCGAGATCAGCAGGACGATCAGCGCGATGCAGACCGACAGCATGTCGACCTTGCCGAGCTTGGCCAGCGGGCGCTCCAGCCACCCGAGCCACTTGATGTCCCGGTCCTCGAAGATGAAGTCCAGGAAGATCATCAGCAGGAACATGCCGCCGAAGGCGGCGATCGCCGGGTGGGCGTCCGTCACGAGCTGCTGGTACTGGTCCTTGTCGGTGAGCGCGAGGTCGACGGCCTCGATCGGACCGAGCTGTGCGCTGAGAGCGACAATCACGACGGGGAAGACCAGCCGCATGCCGAACACGGCGATCAGGATGCCGATCGTGAGGAAGATTTTCTGCCAGAAGGCACTCATCTTCTTCAGGATTCCGGCGTTGACCACCGCGTTGTCGAAGGACAGCGAGATCTCGAGGACGGACAGGATCGCTACGAGCCCGAGGGCGGCCCACCCTCCGTAGAAGACCGCTGCGACCAGGCCGAGCGCGGTGACCGCGAACGACCACCCGAAGGTTTTCAGAAGCACTGGCTACCCAATCGTGTGTGTACGGGTCTCTCCCGTGCCGTACCCGGCTTTACGAACTTTTGAAGCCGAAGTCTAGTCGGCCACCCTTCGCACCCCACGGGGCCCCGGGTTTTGCTCATATCGCGTTACGAAACATTGACCCCGAAGTCCAGTGCGATGCCCCGCAGTCCCGACGCGTACCCCTGCCCGACGGCCCTGAACTTCCACTCGCTCTGGTAGCGATAGACCTCGCCGAAGATCATCGCGGTCTCCGTGGAGGCGTCCTCGCTGAGGTCGTAGCGGGCGAGTTCCTGGCCGTCCGCCTGGTTCACCACACGGATGAAGGCGTTGCTGACCTGGCCGAAGGTCTGGCCGCGTTCGTCGGCCATGTGGATGGAGACGGGAAAGACGATCTTGTCGCAGTGGGGCGGCACCTTGGAGAGGTCGATCAGGAGCGACTCGTCGTCGCCGTCGCCCTCACCGGTGAGGTTGTCACCGGTGTGCTCCACGGAACCGTCCGGGCTCTTGAGCTGGTTGTAGAACACGAACCACTCGTCCCCGAGCACCCGCCCGCCGCTGCACATCAGCGCGCTGGCGTCGAGGTCGAACGGGGCTCCGGTGGTCGAGCGTGCGTCCCAGCCGAGCCCGATCACCACCTGAGTGAGGTTCGGTGCGGCCTTGGACAGGGAGACATTGCCTCCCTTGGCGAGCGTGACGCCCATGGTTCCCTCCCCGGGTGTGTTTCTCAGGTGGGTCCTGCACGTCCGGCGCCGCACGTAAACCGTGCGGCGCCGGACAGAGGGACCTTTGAGTGGCTCAGACGTTCACGCCGAAGTCCTGCGCGATGCCGCGCAGGCCCGAGGCGTAGCCCTGGCCGATGGCGCGGAACTTCCACTCCGCGCCGTGCCGGTAGAGCTCACCGAAGACCATGGCGGTCTCGGTGGAGGCGTCCTCGCTCAGGTCGTAGCGGGCGATCTCCGCGCCGCCGGCCTGGTTCACGACGCGGATGAACGCGTTGCGCACCTGGCCGAAGGACTGCTGGCGGGTCTCGGCGTCGTAGATCGAGACCGGGAAGACGATCTTCTCGACGTCGGCCGGGACACCGGCGAGGTCGATCTTGATCTGCTCGTCGTCGCCCTCGCCCTCACCGGTGAGGTTGTCACCGGTGTGCTCGACCGAGCCGTCGGGGCTCTTGAGGTTGTTGAAGAAGATGAAGTGCGCGTCACTGGCGACCTTGCCGGACGGGTTCAGCAGCAGCGCGCTGGCGTCCAGGTCGAAGTCGGTGCCGGTCGTGGTGCGGATGTCCCACCCCAGACCCACGATGACCGCGGTCAGGCCCGGGGCCTCCTTGGTCAGCGATACGTTGCCGCCCTTGCTGAGGCTGACTCCCACGAGTCCTCCATAGGTGTTCAGGGGCGGGATGCCCCGTGATGCTCGGATGTCGGATCAACGAGTCGATCCTAGTGACGGGTTCCCGCCCCTCGCAGGCCCTGAAGCCGACAAATCAGCGGGTGTCGAGCGCATGACGCCCGACCGGCGTCACAGGGTGTCGAGCGCCTTCACGTAGTCGTTGAGGTCGCGCGCGTCCGGCAGGCCGTTGACGACGGTCCAGCGCACGACGCCCTCCTTGTCGATGACGAAGGTGCCGCGCACGGCGCAGCCCTTGTCCTCGTCGAAGACGCCGTAGGCGCGCGAGACGTTGCCGTGCGGCCAGAAGTCCGACAGCAGCGGGTACTCCAGGCCCTCCTGCTCGGCGAAGACGCGCAGCGTGTGGATGGAGTCGTTGGAGACGGCGAGCAGCTGGGTGTCGCGGTCCGAGAACTGCGGCAGGTTGTCCCGCAGCTCGCACAGCTCACCGGTGCACACGCCGGTGAAGGCGAAGGGGTAGAAGAGCAGCACCACGTTCTTCCGACCGCGGAAGTCGGACAGCTTCACGCTCGCGCCGTGGTTGTCCTTGAGCTCGAAGTCGGGGGCCTTCTCGCCGACCTGGATCGCCATCGTTGTGGGTGTCCCTTCATGGGGCTTCTCGAATGGGACACACCCTACGCAGGGGCCGGCGCAGACCGGTGGGCGGGCCGACGATGCCGGCCCGCCCCTTCCGTACGACCGACGCGTGAACGCGCCGTACGGCTAACGCTTCGACTTGGCGGCTTTGGGTGTCGCCAGCCGGCTGCCGCTCCAGTCCTTGCCGACGCTGACGCTCTTCGACGCCGTCAGGCCCGCCGTGGTGGCGGCTTCCGAGATGTCGCTCGGCTCGACGTAGCCCGAACGGCCCGTCTTCGGCGTGAGGAGCAGGATCGCGCCGCCCTCTTCGATGTACGTGGTGGCATCGACCAGCGCATCCGTCAGGTCGCCGTCGTCGTCACGGAACCACAGCACAACGGCGTCGGCCACGTCGTCGTAGTCCTCGTCCACCAGGTCGCCCTCGACGATGCCCTCAATGGCCTCGCGGAGTTCCTGGTCCACGTCGTCGTCGTAGCCGATCTCCTGGACCACCTGCCCGGGCTGGAACCCCAGCCTGGCGGCAGGGTTCGTCCGCTCCTCCGCGTGGTCCGCGGTCGCGCTCACGGGGTGCCTCCTGATCATGTCTTGGGAAATATCTCAGCCACGCGCGTGCGCGAAGCATTGGCCGTAGTCCACACGGGCGGGACCGATCGCGCAAGTACCCGGCCGTTCAGACCGCCGAAACGGTGACGATCCTGGCGGTGTCACCGCAACACCAGGCACACCATCATGGTCCAAGGTGACGCACACCACACCTTTCTGCCCTGTTTGGGCGTTTGGGAATCGTCTGTGGGTACGAGACTCGAAGGTATTCGCCCCATACGTCACGGAGCCGTTCCCACGCCCGGGTTACCGCTGGGTAGAGATGACGTTTACGGCCCCGAGGTGGACCATGGGGAGCGGCGCGGCCAGAGCGACAACGACCGGCGACCCCAGCGAAACAGCGGCCCTCGCAGGCCCTCTGACAGGTAAGGAACAGCGTGGCTTCCGCATCCGATCGCAACCCGATCATCATTGGCGGCCTTCCGAGTCAGGTTCCTGACTTCGATCCCGAAGAGACGCAGGAGTGGCTCGACTCCCTCGACGCCGCCGTCGACGAGCGCGGCCGCGAGCGCGCCCGCTATCTGATGCTGCGGCTGATCGAACGGGCCCGCGAGAAGCGCGTGGCCGTGCCGGAGATGCGCAGCACGGACTACGTCAACACCATCCCCACCAAGAGCGAGCCGTTCTTCCCGGGCAACGAGGAGATCGAGCGGAAGATCCTCAACGCGACCCGCTGGAACGCGGCGGTGATGGTGTCCCGCGCCCAGCGCCCCGGCATCGGCGTCGGCGGCCACATCGCCACGTTCGCGTCCTCCGCGTCCCTCTACGACGTCGGCTTCAACCACTTCTTCCGCGGCAAGGACGAGGGCGACGGCGGCGACCAGGTCTTCTTCCAGGGGCACGCCTCGCCGGGCATCTACGCCCGCGCGTTCCTGCTGGACCGGCTCAGCGAGCAGCACCTCGACGGCTTCCGTCAGGAGAAGTCGAAGGCGCCGCACGCGCTGTCGTCGTATCCGCACCCGCGGTCGATGCCGGACTTCTGGGAATTCCCGACGGTGTCGATGGGGCTCGGCCCGATCGGTGCGATCTACCAGGCGCGCATGAACCGCTACATGGAGGCGCGCGGGATCGCCGACACCTCCAAGTCGCACGTCTGGGCGTTCCTCGGCGACGGCGAGATGGACGAGCCGGAGTCGCTGGGCCAGCTGTCCATCGCCGCCCGCGAGGGCCTGGACAACCTCACGTTCGTGGTCAACTGCAACCTCCAGCGCCTCGACGGGCCGGTGCGCGGCAACGGCAAGATCATCCAGGAGCTGGAGTCGATCTTCCGCGGCGCCGGCTGGAACGTGATCAAGCTGGTCTGGGACCGCACCTGGGACCCGCTGCTCGCCCAGGACCGCGACGGCGTGCTGGTCAACAAGATGAACACCACGCCGGACGGGCAGTTCCAGACGTACGCCACGGAGACCGGCGCGTACATCCGCGACCACTTCTTCGGTGACGACCACCGCCTGCGCGCGATGGTCGAGGGCATGACCGACGACCAGATCCTGCACCTGGGGCGCGGCGGTCACGACCACCGGAAGATCTTCGCGGCGTACAAGGCGGCCGTGGAGCACAAGGGCCAGCCGACGGTGATCCTCGCCAAGACGATCAAGGGCTGGACGCTGGGCCCGAACTTCGAGGGCCGCAACGCCACGCACCAGATGAAGAAGCTGACGGTCGACGACCTGAAGCGCTTCCGCGACCGGCTGCACCTGCCGATCCCGGACAAGGAGCTGGAGTCCGGCGTGCCGCCGTACTACCACCCGGGTCCGGACTCGGAGGAGCTCCAGTACATGCACGACCGCCGCAGGTCGCTCGGCGGTTACGTCCCCACGCGCGTCGTCCGGTCCAAGCCGCTGCCGCTGCCCGAGGACAAGACGTACGCGACGGTGAAGAAGGGCTCCGGTCAGCAGTCCATCGCGACGACGATGGCGTTCGTCCGGCTCCTCAAGGACCTCATGCGGGACAAGGAGATCGGCAAGCGGTTCGTGCTGATCGCGCCGGACGAGTACCGCACGTTCGGCATGGACTCGTTCTTCCCGAGCGCGAAGATCTACAACCCGCTCGGCCAGCAGTACGAGTCGGTCGACCGCGACCTGCTGCTCGCCTACAAGGAGGCGCCGAACGGCCAGATGCTGCACGACGGCATCTCGGAGGCGGGCTGCACGGCGTCCCTGATCGCCGCCGGTTCGGCCTACGCGACCCACGGCGAGCCGCTGATCCCGGTCTACGTCTTCTACTCGATGTTCGGCTTCCAGCGCACCGGCGACCAGTTCTGGCAGATGGCCGACCAGCTGGCCCGCGGCTTCGTCCTGGGCGCGACCGCCGGCCGTACGACCCTGACCGGTGAGGGCCTCCAGCACGCCGACGGCCACTCGCAGCTGCTGGCCTCCACGAACCCCGGCTGCGTGGCGTACGACCCGGCGTTCGGCTTCGAGATCGCGCACATCGTCAAGGACGGCCTGCGCCGGATGTACGGCGGCTCCGAGGAGCACCCGCACGGCGAGGACGTCTTCTACTACCTGACCGTCTACAACGAGCCGATCCGGCACCCGGCCGAGCCGGAGAACGTGGACGTCGAGGGCATCCTCAAGGGCGTCCACCGCTTCAGCGAGGGCACCGGCGGCTCGATCCCGGCGCAGATCATGGCGTCGGGTGTCGCGGTGCCGTGGGCGGTCGAGGCGCAGAAAATCCTCGCGGAGGACTGGAACGTCAAGGCCGACGTCTGGTCGGCGACCTCCTGGAACGAGCTGCGGCGCGAGGCCGTGGCCTGTGAGGAGCACAACCTGCTGCACCCCGAGGAGGAGCAGCGGGTGCCGTACGTGACGCGGAAGCTGGCCGACGCGCAGGGCCCGGTCGTGGCCGTGTCCGACTGGATGCGGGCGGTTCCGGACCAGATCGCGCGCTGGGTGCCGCAGACGTACCAGTCGCTGGGCGCGGACGGCTTCGGCTTCGCCGACACACGGGGCGCGGCCCGGCGGTTCTTCCACATCGACGCGCAGTCGATCGTGGTGGCGGTGCTGACCGAGCTGGCCCGTGAGGGCAAGGTCGACCGGTCGGTGCTCAAGCAGGCCATCGACCGGTACCAGCTGCTCGACGTGTCGGCGGCCGACCCGGGGGCCGCGGGCGGCGACGCGTAGGACGTCGGGCCCTGTCAAGGGGTGGTGAGCCTCACGGGTACACCGTGGGCGCACCACCCCTTCACCTTTCCTACGATTCGGCCATGCAGCAGCAGTCGGCCCAACTCCGTTGGGAACAGCACACACAGCGGCCCCTCCTCGGCCTGGCCCTGGCGTTCGCCGTCGCCTACGCCGTGCCGATCGTCCGGCCCGACGCGAGCCGGGACGTGGTGGAGGTGTGCACGGCCGTCGAGTGGGTGGTGTGGGGCGCGTTCGCACTCGACTACGTCGTACGGCTCGCGCTCACCGAGCAGCGCATGGCGTTCGTGCGGACGCACTGGCTCGACCTGGCGTCGGTGTTGCTGCCGTTGCTCCAGCCGATGCGGTTGCTGCGGCTGGTGTCGACGCTGCTGCTGGTCGGGCAGCGGGCCCGGATGGCCTCGCAGATACGGCTGACGACCTACGTCGCCGGTGCGGTGGTCGGGCTGCTGATGTTCGGGTCGCTGGCGGTGCTGTCGGTGGAACGGGACTCGCCGGACGGGAACATCCGGACGCTGGGTGACGCGGTGTGGTGGTCGTTCACGACGATGACGACCGTGGGATACGGGGATCATTCGCCGACCACAGGGCTGGGGCGGATGCTCGCGGTGGGGTTGATGCTGTCCGGGATCGCCCTGCTGGGTGTGGTGACGGCGAACATCGCGGCGTGGTTCATCGCGCGGTTCGAGAAGGACGATGTGGAGGAGCGGCGGCAGACGGAGGCGATACGGGAGTTGACGGAGGAGGTGCGGCGGCTGCGGGGGGAGGTGGCGGCGCTGAAGGGAACGTCCGTTGAGTAGTGCTCGGGGATCCAGCCCGGCCGGTTCGCCCCGAGGGCGGTGGGTGCCCAGCTGGGCGGCCAGTGCACAAAGGTGGGCCCCCGGCCTGTGGCCAGGGGCCCTTCCCTCACTTCCCCGGGTCAGAACAGCATGCCGTTGCCCGGAGTTGTGGCTCCGGCCAGCCAGATGATGGCCAGGAGCGTGTCGATGGCGCCCAGTACGAGGGCGACGACGGCCGTGGCCGGGCGGGAACCCGACCAGGTGCGGCCCATGGCGAGCCAGCCGCAGACGATCGCCACGGGGCCGAGGATGATCCCCAGCACGAAGAATCCGGCAACCGCGCAGATGACACCGATGATTCCGAGCGTCGCGCGATCCGGCCCGGTCCGTGACCACGTCCGGCCACGTGAGCGGGGGTGCCTGCGCGTACCGTGTCCGAAGCTCGCCATCATCAACTCCCGTAAACCCTCGGTCGGTTGGGGTTCTTGTTCGGGTACGACATGGCGAGTACCCCCAAAGCGGGCCTCAATCACGCTGCTTGCGCGCTGCCCCCCTCCAGCAGCGCGCCGCAGCGTCCGTCCTCCATGCCCTGCGGAGGACTTGACCCACTGTGACCTGCGATGCCCGCCGGAGGGGAGTGTTCGGCGGTCTTGTTCACCCTGATAGGCGAACACCCGGAAAAGACCGTCAGATGTGCGCGGCGCCCGCGCCGGCGCCCGCGTTCTCACCGCGCTTGGTGAGGAACGCCACCAGCACCGCCACCACGGCGACACCGGCCGCGACGAGGGACGCCGCGCTCATGCCGGAGATGAACGTGTCGTGCGCGACGCCGGTGATCTTCGCGGCGATCGCGTCCGGCGTCCCCGGCGCCACCGGCGGGACACCGACCTGGACGGCCTCGGACGCCTGGTGCTCCTGCTCCGGCGTCAGCGGCGGGAGCCCCGCCTTCGTCCAGTTGCCCGCGAGGTCGCTGTCGACCTTGGAGGCCATCACGGCGCCCAGCACGGCCGTGCCGAGGCTGCCGCCGATCTGCATGGCGGCCTGCTGGAGACCGCCCGCCACGCCCGACAGCTCCATCGGGGCGTTGCCGACGATGACTTCGGTCGCGCCGACCATGACCGGCGCGAGGCCGAGGCCGAGCAGGGCGAACCAGACCGACATGATGCCGCTGCCGGTGTCCGTCTCCAGCGTCGACATCCCGTACATGGCGATCGCGGTGAGCGCCATACCGCCCGCGAGCGGGATCCGCGGGCCGACCTTGGTGATCATCGCGCCGGCGAGCGGCGAGCCGACGATCATCATGCCGGTGAGCGGGAGCAGGTGCAGACCGGCGTCGATCGGGCTCATGCCGTGCACGTTCTGGAGGTAGAACGTCACGAAGAACAGCCCGCCCATGAAGGCGATGGCCATAAGGATCATCAGCACGACACCCGCGGACAGCGGGACGGAACGGAACAGCGCCAGCGGGATCAGCGGCTCCTTGACCTTCGTCTCCCAGAAGGAGAACAGCGCGAAGCCCACGACCGACGCGATGATGAACGCCCACGTCCTGCCGTCGCCCCAGCCCCACTCCGGAGCCTTGATCAAGGCCCAGACCAGGCAGAACATCGCGCCGGACAGCAGGGCGATGCCGAGGATGTCGAAGGAGCGCGGGGCGTTCTCCGCCCGGTGGTCGAGGAGGATCCAGACGCCGAGGACGACGGCGAGGACACCGACCGGCACGTTGATGAAGAACACCGACTGCCAGTTGACGTGCTCGACGAGCACGCCGCCGAGAATCGGGCCGCCCGCGGTGGACGCGCCGATGACCATGCCCCAGATGCCGATCGCCATGTTGAGCTTCTCGGCCGGGAAGGTGGCGCGCAGCAGGCCGAGCGCGGCCGGCATCAGCAGCGCGCCGAAGAGACCCTGGAGGACGCGGAAGGTGACGACCAGCGCGATGCTGTCGGACAGACCGATGGCCCCCGAGGCGGCGGCGAAGCCGACGACGCCGATGAGGAAGGTCTGCCGGTGACCGAAGCGGTCGCCGAGCTTGCCCGCGGTGATCAGGGAGACCGCGAGGGCGAGGAAGTATCCGTTGGTGATCCACTGGACCTGGGCGAAGGTGGCGCCGAGGTCCTTCTGTATGGCGGGGTTGGCTATCGCCACGATGGTGCCGTCGAGGGCCACCATCATGACCCCCACAGCGACGGTGATGAGGGTGAGCCAGGGGTGCCCTCGCAGCCCCTTGCCCGGCGTCGCGCCCGACGGCGTCGCCGGTGCCTTGCCCCCCGGCCCCGTCGTGTCGATGGTGGTCTGACTAGTCATGCGTCGAGGCTAATGACAGTCACTGACAATTGACAAACCAATTCACAAGTCGGTAACTGACACGACACCCTCCCTATAGCCTGAACTGGGCAAACCCTTCAGAGAAAGGCACCTCTTGAACCTGCGCGAACGCAAGAAACAGCGCACCCGGGAAGCGCTGCTGCGGGCCGCCCTGGAACTGTTCGCCACGCGCGGGTACGAGGAGACGACCGTCGACGACATCGCCGCCGCCGTCGACGTCTCGCAGCGCACCTTCTTCCGCTACTTCGCCGGCAAGGAGGAGACGGCGTTCTACGTGACGCGGCTCGCGGAGACGCAGGTCGTCGAGGCCGTACGGGCCCGCCCGCCGGGCGAGGCCCCGCTGGAGGCGCTGCGCCGGGCCCTGCTGGAGAGCTGGGACACGATCAACGAGACGATCGAGGAGATCGTGCCGGTCGACCTCCATATGCGCGTCTACCGGGTGATCGAGTCGACGCCCGCACTGCTCGCCGCCCATCTGCGGCGGGCGGCGGAACTGGAGGAGGAGCTCGCGCGCATCATCGCCGAGCGCGAGGGGCTCGACGTGGACGCGGATCCGCGGCCCAGGATCGTCGTGGCCCTCTTCGGCGGGGTGATTCGCGTCACCGAGCGACTGTGGTCCGCGGGGGACGACCTGAGCCTCGAGGGAATGCGCCAACTGACCGCCACCTACCTCGATCAGGTGGGTCCCGCCCTGGCCGGGAACTGGCGTACGGGACACTCCCCTTAGCACATTCACCGAAACGTGATCCCGGTCACTTGGCTAACGCGAGACCCCTTCGTTCTCCTAGTGTGTCCTTTCAGTGACTTCCTTCGACACCACCCCCCAGTTGAACGTCTGGCGCGCACTGCTCGCTCTGGCCGTCGTGTTCGTGATGCTGGCGACCACCGGCTGGACCGCCCTGCGCAACCAGCGGGGCGACGCGCCGCTCCAAGCCTCGCTCTCCGCCTGGGAGCACGGCCGCATCGGCGGCTACCGGCTGCCCGACCCGCAGTCCCGGCCGACGAAGCTGGCCCGCTTCTTCTCCTCGCTCACCGAGCGGGACCGCGCGAGCCTGGTCCGCAAGTACCCGCTCGCGGTCGGCAACATGAACGGCGCCCCGGTCGAACTTCGCTACCGCGCCAATCGCATCGCGCTCGGCCAGGCACGCGAGGTCGAGCGGGAGCGCATGCACGACAACCGCCTCACCCAGTCCGGGAAACACGAGGCGAGCCGCCGGATGCACCGCTTCGAAGACCTCTTGGAGAAGGGCCGCCGCATCCTCGCCTTCGACCCCGAGGGTTCGGGGCGGGTGGCGGAGGTCTTCGGCGACCTGCATGAGGCGGACCGGGTCTCGGTCGTCGTCCCCGGCGTGGACACCGACCTGCTCACCTTCCAGCGCACCCGCCGCAAGTACTCGGCGCCCGTCGGCATGGCCGAGTCCCTGTACGCGGCCGAGCGGGCGGCGAGCCCCTCGACCCGCACGGCCGTGATCGCCTGGGCCGACTACACGGCACCCAGCGGACTCGGCATCGACTCGGCCACGGCGATGCGCGCCAAGGAGGGGGCCGTACGGCTGAACTCGCTCGTGCGGGCGCTGCCGGGCGGCTCGCCGGTCTCGCTGTTCTGCCACAGCTACGGCTCCGTGGTGTGCGGGGTCGCCGCGCACTCCCTGCCGGACCGGGTGTCCGACATCGCGGTGGCCGGCAGCCCCGGCATGCGCGTGGAGAAGGCCGCCCAGCTGCAGACCACCGCCCGGGTGTGGGCGATGCGGGACGCCGACGACTGGATCCAGGACGTGCCGTACCTGGAGGTCGGCGGGCTGGGCCACGGGGCCGACCCGGTGTCCAGCGGCTTCGGTGCGCGGGTGCTGTCGGCACAGGGCGCGAAGGGTCACGCCGGCTACTTCGAGCCGGGCACGGCAAGTCTGATGAATTTCGCAGAGATCGGCGTTGGCGCATACCGCTCGGTGCACTGCGCGCACGAAGACGGCGTCTGCCGGACCGGTTTGTCCGGCACGGCGGCGGCCTGACGCGCGTAGAGGCGAAGGAATTGCGGTCTGCTCGGGAGGGGGACGGAGGAGCGCGTGCCGCATACGATAAGCCGCATGGGTGACGTACTGGCCGGATTGCATGCCGCCTGGGAGTTCGAGTCCGACTCCGTGCTCATCCGTTACGAGCGGGGAATTCGAACTCCCAAGCTGTTCCAGGCACTGGGGGAACGTCGTGTACCCCTGGAGGCGATCGCCGGGGTGACACTGACGCGCGGGAAGCGCGGCACGGTGGTGCTCCGCGTCGAGCCGCGGCCCGGTGCCGACCCGTTGATGGAGGCGGCCGCCGGACAGCTCAAGGACGGCGGCGATCCCTACCGGCTGGTGCTGCCCGCCGAGCGGGAGGTCCTCGCGGAGTACTACGCCGAGGAACTGCAAGGGCTGCTGACGGAGTCCGGGCCGGCGGAGCGGTTCCTCGTGGAGCCGCCCAAGGGGCCGCTGTCGTTCAAGGCGTATGACGGGAAGGCCTCGTTCGACGGGCGGACCGTGAACTTCCGGTGGTTCTGGACGGGGGCGTCGTCGGCGAAGTGGAAGGCCGGGGACCAGAGCTTCTCCGTCGGGGAGCTGAACGGGGTGGAGTGGCGGTCTCCCGAAGTCTTCGAGGGGCATCTGCGGTTGTTGCGGCGCGACGGGGCGGAGACGGCCGCGCAGGCCGACCAGGACCCTGCCGCGGTGGTGTTCGGGCTGGGATACGGGCCCGTGCACGAGTCGCTGCCGTTCGCCGCGGCGGTGTTGGCGGCGGTGCGGACGTCGAGTCCGGTGGCGGCTGTGTCCGCGGCGGGGCCGCGGCGGGATCCTGCGGATATCGCCGAGCGGATCCGGCATCTCGGGGAGTTGCATCAGGCCGGGTTGGTGACCGATGAGGAGTTTTCGGTCAAGAAGGCTGAGTTGTTGGCGGAGCTGTAGCGTCTGCCTGGATCTCGCCGTGGGCGGGCGCGGGTTCGTGCGTGGCTGATCGCGCACACGCGGCGGAGCCGCACATCGACACAGCCCCGCGCCCCTAGGGCGTGTCCGCAAAGTCCCGCCTGCCCCGCGACGCCCGGCACGCCCTCCGGGCGGACGACGGGACTTTGCGGACACGCCCTAGGGCATCCCCCTACTCCCTGCCTGCAGAGGTAAAGGCCATGTCCGCATAGCGGTTGCCCGCCACCTGGGCCGCGATGCCGTCCAGCAGATCCAGTTGCTCGTCCGTCAGGACGATCCTGGTCGCCGCCGTGTTCTCCTCCACCCTCGACGGCTTGCGCGTGCCGGGGATCGGGATGACCGGGAGGTCGCGGATCGTCGCCTGTTGCTGAACCCACGCCAGGGCGATCTGGCCGAGGGACGCGTCGTGAGCCTTGGCCACCGAGCGGATGAGTTCCAGCAGGGCCGCGTTCCTCGCCGCGTTGTCCCCCGTGAAACGGGGCTGCTGGCGGCGGAAGTCGTCGGGGGTCAGGTCCTCGGCCTTGGCGAAGGAACCCGTGAGGAAGCCGCGGCCGAGCGGAGAGTAGGGGACCAGGGCCACGCCCAGGTCGCGGGCCGCCGGGACGACGTGCGGCTCGATGTCACGGCTGAACAGCGACCACTCCGACTGCACGGCCGTGATGGGGTGCACCGCGTGGGCGGCGCGCAGTTCGTCCGCCGTCACCTCGCTCAGGCCCAGGTGCTTGACCTTGCCCTCGCGGACCAGGTCGGCCATGGTGCCGACGCTCTCCTCGATCGGCACGTTCACATCGCGCCGGTGCATGTAGTAGAGGTCGATGACGTCGACGTCGAGGCGCTTCAGGCTCTCCTCGACGGCCTGGCGGATGTAGGGCGGGTCGTTGCGGATGACGCGTCGTGTCGGGTCGTCCGGGGGGATCGACAGGGCGAACTTGGTCGCGATGACGACCTCGTCGCGGTGTGCCTTGAAGAACGGCGCGAGGAACCGCTCGTTCTCGCCGGCGCCGTACGCGTCGGCCGTGTCGTAGAAGGTGACGCCCAGTTCGAGCGCCCGTTCGAGGGTGGCCCGGGACGCGTCCGCGTCCACGGGACCGTAGGCGAAGCTCATGCCCATGCAGCCGAGGCCCTGGACACCCACCTCGGGGCCGTGGTCGCCGAGCTTCGCCGTCGTGATCCTGCCGTCCGTCATCGGGACCTCTCCGACGCCAGGGCACCCCCGGCGTCCGCGTAGAAACTGATCTTCCGGTCGAGCACGGCGAGCGTGCCCCGGAGTTCGTCGATCCTGGCCAGCACGTCCTCGCGGGTCGTCTTCAGCAGCTCGAAGCGCTCGCCGTAGGTGTGGTCGCCCTCACGCACGAGTTCCGCGTACCGGACCATGTCGGCGACCGGCATGCCCGTCAGGCGGAGCTTGCCCACGAGGTCGAGCCAGTCGAGGTCGCGGTTGGTATAGCGGCGCTGGCCGGTGTGGGACCGGTCGATGTGCGGCATCAGGCCGATGCGCTCGTACCAGCGCAAGGTGTGCGCCGTCAGGCCCGTCAGGGCGACGACCTCGCTGATCGTGTAGCGGTCCTCGCCGTCCGGACGCCGGTTCTGCTGGGGCAGACCGGCGCAGCTGTCGGTCCTGGTACCCGTGGTCTCCATCACCGTCATGACCCCAACGCTAGAACCTTGGAGTGCACTCCAAGCAAGCGTGGACGGTAAGAAATCGGCAGGACGCTTCTTGATCCGGCTGGTTAGCGTAGGGCGCCATGAGTGCCGTACGCCGCGCCCTGCCCGAGGACGCCAAGGAAGTCCTCCGCCTGCGCCAGATCATGATCGACTCGTTGTTCGGTGACCCCTCCGCCGTCTGGCACGGGGAATCGCTCCCCACGCTGAGGGCCAAACTGGGCGAGCCGGACGGGGACTTCACGGCGTTCGTCGTGGACCATCCGGAGCGGCCGGGGGCTCTGGCGTCGCTGGTCGCCGGGACGATCGACTACCGCATCGGGAAGTCGGGCGACCCGCGGGGCATGGTGGGCTTCGTCTTCAGTGTCGCCACCGACCCGTCCGCCCGGCGCCGTGGGTACGCACGGGCGTGCATGACGACGCTGCTGGAGTGGTTCCGCGAGCGCGGCGCCCGGCGCGTGCAGCTCACCGCCTCCCCGGAGGCCCAGCCGCTGTACGTCTCCCTCGGTTTCCGTCCCAAGCCCGACCCCTTGCTGGAGCTGACGCTCTGAGCGCATAGGCTCGAACGCATGTCGCTGAAGAGCCTCGCGTTGATCGAGAACTGGCCGGTTCCCACCGCCACTGCGGGTGTCGTACGGGCGGACGGCACCGTGCTGGGCACCCACGGACCGGCCGGACAGCGGTTCCCGCTCGCGTCGGTGACCAAGCCGCTCGCCGCCTACGCGGTCCTCGTCGCGTACGAGGAGGGGGCCGTCGAGCTCGACGAGCCCGCCGGTCCGGCCGGCTCGACGGTCCGGCACCTGCTCGCGCACACCTCGGGCCTCGCCTTCGACGAGCACAAGGTCACGGCCCCGCCCGGGGAACGGCGGCTGTACTCGAACGCCGGCTTCGAACAGCTCGGCGACCACATCGCGAAGGCGACCGACATCCCGTTCGGGGAGTACCTGCGGCAGGCCGTACTGGAGCCGCTGGGCATGACGTCGACGACCCTGGACGGCTCCCCCGCCAAGGACGGCGTGTCCACGGTCGAGGACCTGCTGCGGTTCGCGGCCGAGGTGCAGGCCCCGCGCCTGCTGGACCCCCGTACGGTCGCCGAGGCGATGACCGTGCACTACCCGGGCACGAAGGGCGTCCTGCCGGGGTACGGGCACCAGAACCCCAACGACTGGGGGCTCGGCTTCGAGATCCGCGACTCCAAGTCGCCGCACTGGACGGGCTCTTCGTCCTCGCCGCGCACGTTCGGACATTTCGGACAGTCGGGTACGTTCCTGTGGATCGACCCCGACGCGCGGGCCGCGTGTGTCGCGCTGACGGACCGGGCGTTCGGGCCGTGGGCGATCGAGGCGTGGCCGGCGTTCACGGACGCGGTGCTGGCCGGCCTCTAGTTCATCTCCCAGACGAGAAGCTCCGCCTCCGTCACACCCTCGGCCTCCAGGCCCTTGGCGCCGGTGATCCGGGCCGCGTCGCCGCGGCCCAGCGTCTCGCCGTCCAGGCGCACCTCACCGCGTACGACGTGCACATACGCGTGCGCCGCGTCCGGTACCGCCGTCCGCTCCCCCGCCCCCAGACGCCGTACGTGCAGCATCGCGCCGGCCTCCGGGACGGCGTACGGCGTCGAGTCCGCGATGCCGTGGACGACCTCGTAGTACGGGTCGCCGCCGGGCCGGAGCGGGGCCAGCCACATCTGGACGAAGGTGAGGGGGCCGGGGCCGTCGTTGCGCTCCACGTGGCGCACCCCGCCCGCCGAGCTGAGCCGCTGCACGTCTCCGTGGCGCACCACCGACTCGTGCCCGGTGGAGTCCCGGTGCGTCAGCTCGCCCTCGACCACCCACGTCACGATCTCGGTGTGGCTGTGCGGATGCTCGTCGAAGCCGGCGCCGGGCGCCAAGTGCTCCTCGTTGCAGGCGATCACCGCGCCGAAACGGAGGTTGTCCGGGTCGTAGTGGGGGCCGAAGGAGAAGGCGTGCCGGCTCTCGATTCCGGCCGCCGGATCGCCACCTCGGTAGCGCTCGTCGGCGCGCCGTACGTCCATCACGGAGTCCACCGTAGACCCGGCGACGCACCTTCCCGTCCGGATAAGGCAGTCTTGTCCCGTGCCCGAACCCGAAACCAGCAAGAACGAAGCCGCAGCACACGACGTCCACCCGCATGCCGCGACGCTGAAGCGGCTGGAGAAGTCGTCCGGATCGCTCGCCGCGCAGGCCATCGCGCGGATGGACGAGACGCTGCCCTGGTACCGGGCCATGCCCCCGGAGAACCGTTCCTGGATCGGTCTGGTCGCGCAGGCGGGTATCGCCGCCTTCACCGAGTGGTTCCGGCGTCCGGACGCCCCGCAGGCCATCTCCACCGACGTGTTCGGAACCGCGCCCCGCGAGCTGACCCGGGCGATCACGCTGCGGCAGACGGTGGAGATGGTGCGCACCACCATCGAGGTCATGGAGAGCGCGATCGACGAGGTCGCGGCCCCGGGCGACGAGAACGTACTGCGCGAGGCCCTGCTCGTGTACGCCCGGGAGATCGCCTTCGCGACCGCCCAGGTGTACGCGCAGGCCGCCGAGGCGCGCGGTGCCTGGGACGCCCGGCTCGAGTCCCTGGTGGTGAACGCCGTGCTCAGCGGCGAGGCCGACGAGGGAGCCGTGTCGCGGGCCGCCGCCCTCGGATGGAACTCGCCCGAGCACGTGTGTGTCGTGCTCGGGACGGCGCCCGACGGGGACAGCGAACTGACCGTCGAGGCCATACGGCGCGCGGCCCGGCACGCCAAGCTCCAGGTGCTCACCGGGGTGCTCGGCGCCCGGCTGGTCGTCATCGCGGGCGGCAGCGACAACCCGCTGGCCGTCGCCAAGTCGCTCATCGGCCCGTTCGCCGCCGGGCCGGTCGTGGCGGGCCCGGTGGTGCCGGATCTCCAGGCCGCGACCCGGTCCGCGCAGGCCGCGGCGGCGGGCCTCAAGGCGTGTTCCGCCTGGCAGGACGCCCCGCGCCCGGTGCTGGCGGACGACCTGCTGCCGGAGCGGGCGATGGCCGGTGACCCCTCGGCCCGTGAGCAACTGGTGGAGGAGATCTACAGACCGCTGGAGGAGGCCGGGGCCGCGCTCCTGGAGACTCTCAGCGTCTATCTCGAACAGGCGAGCAGCCTCGAAGGCGCCGCCCGGATGCTGTTCGTCCATCCCAATACCGTCCGCTACCGGCTTCGACGTGTGACTGACGTCACCGGCTGGTCACCCTCCGATGTACGCTCTGCGTTCACACTTCGGATCGCACTGATCCTGGGGCGTCTGGTCGATGGAGATCCGCAGCCCTAAGGTTTTGTCGGGGCTCGACAAAACCCCCCCGTGTTCTTCGTCCCTGTCCCCACGGGCGGTTGTGCCCGTCCTCAAGAGAGAGTGTGAGAGTGCTCGTACTCGTCGCTCCCGGCCAGGGCGCCCAGACGCCTGGCTTCCTGTCTGCATGGCTCGACTTCCCCGGTGTCCGCGGTGCCCTCGAGGCATGGTCGGACGCCGTGGGACTCGACCTGATCCGTTACGGCACCGAGGCCGACGCGGAGGAGATCCGCGACACCGCGGTGGCGCAGCCGCTGCTGGTCGCGGCCGGACTGGCGTCCGCGTACCTGCTCTTCGACGACCCGGCCGAGCTGCCGGGCAAGGTCGGTGCCATCGCCGGACACAGCGTCGGCGAGATCACCGCGGCCTCGCTCGCCGGAGTGCTCCCCCACGAGGAGGCGCTCCGCCTCGTCCGCACCCGTGGACTCGCCATGGCCGAGGCCGCCGCCGTCACCGAGACCGGCATGGCCGCTCTCCTCGGCGGCGACCCCGAAGTGACGGTTCCGCACCTGGAGAAGCTCGGCCTGACCCCGGCGAACATCAACGGCGCGGGCCAGATCGTCGCGGCCGGCACCAAGGAGCAGCTCGCCGCGCTGGAGGCGGACAAGCCCGAGGGCGTGCGCAAGGTCGTCGCGCTGAAGGTGGCCGGCGCATTCCACACCCACCACATGGCCCCCGCGGTCGACACGCTGGCGAAGGCCGCCGAGGCCCTGACGCCCGGCGACCCGAAGGTCACCTACGTGTCCAACAAGGACGGGCAGGCGGTCGCCGCCGGCCCCGAGGTGCTGGACCGTCTGGTCGGCCAGGTCGCCAACCCGGTCCGCTGGGACCTGTGCATGGAAACCTTCAAGGAGCTCGGGGTCACCGCCCTGATCGAGGTGTGCCCCGGCGGGACCCTCACCGGGCTGGCCAAGCGTGCCCTGCCCGGTGTGAAGACGCTGGCCCTGAAGTCCCCCGCCGACCTCGACGCGGCTCGCGAGCTCATCGCCGAGCACAGTGCCTGACAAGGAGCCGGAGAGCATGGCGAAGATCAAGCCCAGCAAGGGCGCCCCGTACGCGCGCATCCTCGGTGTCGGCGGCTACCGTCCGACCCGGGTCGTGCCGAACGAGGTGATCCTGGAGACGATCGAGTCGTCCGACGAGTGGATCCGCTCGCGCTCCGGCATCGAGACGCGGCACTGGGCCTCGGACGAGGAGACCGTCGCCGCGATGTCGCTGGAGGCCTCCGGCAAGGCCATCGCGGACGCGGGCATCTCCGTCGAGCAGATCGGCGGCGTGATCGTCTCCACCGTCTCGCACTTCAAGCAGACGCCGGCCGTCGCCACCGAGATCGCCGACAAGCTGGGCACCGACAAGGCCGCCGCCTTCGACATCTCGGCGGGCTGCGCGGGCTTCGGCTACGGCCTCACGCTCGCCAAGGGCATGATCGTCGAGGGCTCGGCGGAGTATGTCCTGGTGATCGGCGTCGAGCGGCTGAGCGACCTCACCGACCTGGAGGACCGGGCGACGGCCTTCCTGTTCGGCGACGGTGCCGGCGCGGTCGTGGTCGGCCCGTCCCAGGAGCCCGAGATCGGCCCGACCGTGTGGGGCTCGGAGGGCGACAAGTCCGAGACCATCAAGCAGACCGTGCCGTGGACGGACTACCGGGACGGGACGGTCGAGAAGTTCCCCGCGATCACCCAGGAAGGCCAGGCGGTGTTCCGCTGGGCCGTGTTCGAGATGGCGAAGGTCGCCCAGCAGGCGCTGGACGCGGCCGGGATCACCGTGGACGACCTGGATGTCTTCATCCCGCACCAGGCCAACGTGCGGATCATCGACTCGATGGTGAAGACGCTGAAACTGCCGGAGCACGTCACGGTCGCCCGTGACATCCGCACCACCGGCAACACCTCGGCCGCCTCGATCCCGCTCGCGATGGAGCGGCTCCTGGCGACCGGCGAGGCGAAGAGCGGCGACACCGCGCTCGTCATCGGCTTCGGGGCGGGTCTCGTCTACGCCGCGACTGTCGTTACCCTCCCCTAGGCACTCCGTGCCGGATCATGCGGTCCGGCACGGGAGAAACACCTGCCACACCCTCTGGAACATCTACGAAGGAGCGCCGACATGGCCGCCACTCAGGAAGAGATCGTCGCCGGTCTCGCCGAGATCGTGAACGAGATCGCCGGCATCCCGGTTGAGGACGTCCAGCTGGACAAGTCCTTCACCGACGACCTGGACGTCGACTCGCTGTCCATGGTCGAGGTCGTCGTCGCCGCCGAAGAGCGCTTCGACGTCAAGATCCCGGACGAGGACGTCAAGAACCTCAAGACCGTCGGCGACGCGACGAACTACATCCTCAAGCACCAGGGCTGATCGACCGATCAGGCCTTTGGGCTGACTGCCCCGCCACCCGGCGGTGGCGCCGCTTAATCCTCGGATCCGTTGGAGAAAGAATTCCCGTGAGCTCGACCAATCGCACCGTGGTCGTCACCGGTATCGGCGCAACCACACCGCTGGGTGGCGACGTAGCCTCTACCTGGGAGGGCCTCGTCGCCGGACGTTCCGGTGTCAAGCCCCTGGAGCAGGAATGGGCCGCCGAACAGGCGGTCAAGATCGCCGCACCCGTCGCCGTGGAGCCGACCGAGGTCATCCCCCGGCCGCAGGCCCGCCGGCTCGACCGCTCGGCGCAGTTCGCGCTGGTCGCGGCCAAGGAGGCATGGGCGGACGCCGGTTTCGAGGCGAAGGCCGGCGAGGACCCGGCCGTCGACCCGGACCGGCTCGGCGCCGTCATCGCCTCCGGCATCGGCGGCGTGACCACGCTGCTCGACCAGTACGACGTGCTCAAGGAGAAGGGCGTCCGCCGCGTCTCCCCGCACACCGTGCCCATGCTGATGCCCAACAGCCCGTCGGCCAACGTGGGGTTGGCCGTGGGTGCCCGGGCGGGCGTGCACACGCCGGTCTCCGCCTGTGCCTCGGGCGCCGAGGCCATCGGCTACGCCATCGAGATGATCCGCACCGGCCGTGCCGACGTCGTCGTCGCGGGTGGTACGGAGGCGGCGATCCACCCGCTGCCCATCGCCGCGTTCGGCAACATGATGGCGATGTCCAAGAACAACGACGACCCGCAGGGCGCGTCGCGTCCCTACGACGTGGCCCGCGACGGCTTCGTCCTCGGCGAGGGCGCCGGTGTCGTCGTCCTGGAGTCCGCCGAGCACGCCGCCAAGCGCGGTGCCCGGGTCTACGCCGAGGCCGTCGGCCAGGGCATCTCCGCCGACAGCCACGACATCGTGCAGCCGGAGCCGGAGGGGCGGGGCATCTCGCAGGCCCTCCAGAACCTGCTGGAGCGGACCGACCTGGACCCGGCGGAGATCGTGCACGTCAACGCGCACGCGACGTCGACGCCGGCCGGTGACATCGCCGAGTTGAAGGCGCTGCGGAAGGTGTTCGGTGACGACACCGACCACTTCGCGGTGTCCGCGACGAAGTCGATGACCGGGCATCTGCTGGGTGGTGCGGGTGGTGTCGAGACGGTGGCGACGGTGCTCGCGCTGTACCACCGGGTGGCTCCGCCCACGATCAACGTGGAGAACCTCGACCCGGAGGCCGAGGCGCACGCCGACGTCGTCCGGGGTGAGGCTCGGAAGCTGCCGGTCGACGGGCGCATCGCGGCGCTGAACGACTCGTTCGGGTTCGGCGGGCACAACGTGGTGCTGGCGTTCCGGACGGTTTGATTTCGCCTTACGGCGAGTGGCCCGGACTCTTCTTGAG